>JABGXW010000031.1 GCA_018675575.1 Bacteriovoracaceae bacterium
GACTCTTCCAAGAGATGACATATCTACGGTTTTAGTTGCCAATTTCCCATTTTCTAATTCAAATGACACCAAGGCCTTTTGACCATCAATATTACTAATAACTCCTTCGCTCACAGCTCCGTTTGAGCGAGGAATTTTTACTTTTTGACCAGAGGTCAATGGATCTCTTAATGATGAGAGATCAACTCTTTTAAATTTTTCTTGACCGTTTTCAACCCATCTAACAAGGGCACGATCTCCCTCTAAAACCTGTGTGACTTCAGCATTAGAGAAGCCTCCACCAGAACGGGGAACACTTACTTTTTGTCCAAATTCATATGGTGTCCCTAAGGATCCAGGTTTTACTTTTTTGGTATAAACTTGACCGTTTTCAACCCATCTAACCATCACACCATCATCGACAATTCTAGTGACCGTTGCATTGGTACGACCTCCAGAACTTCTTCCAACAGAAACCATCGCTCCAGAACTTATCTCGTCAACATTAAGAGAGCGTATTCCTGAAAGAGAACCAGTTGGCGGAGGTGGAGAACCAGCTAACCCTTTCCTTAATACTTCTCTATAAGTCGCTTTAGGAATATTGGCCTGTTTCATGATTTTAATTTTTTCTGCTAATTGTGATTGAGTACAAGTTCCTACTCTGCACGGTACTTTATTATGTGCTTTCATCACAGCGTTGACTTGAGGCTTACTTAATTCAGAAAATTCTGTTCTAATTTTTGAAACTCTGGCCTGATTAGTAAGTCTAGAGTTCGCTACTGCTTCAGTAGTCACTGTACGATTTTTATTCGCTAAATTAAGAGCATTTCTTTCAGCAATATTTTGTTTTCTTGCAATCTTCAAGGCCGTATTAAATTCCTTAGAGGCCTTATTCGCCTCTGCCATTAAAGTGCTATATTGTTTTCTCTTGGTGGTGGCCTCGGCCAAAAGTCGAACTTGTTCTTCACCTTTTGCCGCTTGCGCTTTCTTTAATAAATTTTGATAATCTCCAAGACTATTAATGGCCTCTTGATGTTTTCCTAAGACGGCCAGTTTTGCGTCGTCGCCTTTTGCCCCAATTCGCATAACATCTAGTTTACCTTGCATTTTGCCGGATAAACGAGCTGCTCTTAAGGCCTTCATACCAGCTTTACCCTGGTAACCTAGAACAAAAGAATCTTCTAATAAACGCATATAAGATTTGGCGCCAGTATATTTATAAAGTCCGCCGGCAAGTTTCTTGGTTCCGTTCATCAGACCCATTAAAATTTTGGCGCGTTTACTGCTGATAGGCACTATCATTTTTCCAATTCTAGCTACAAGTTTTCCTCCAGATTTGAAAATAGAGTATTGACCTGTGTAAGCGATTAACTTAATGCCATCTAATGCTTTAACTCCAAGCTCTGCTAAAAGTTTTGCTGTTTGAGTTTTACTTAGGCTAGTAAATCCTCTACCTAAGGCCTGACCAACTCTAGTCCCCTTAGCTACTTTTGCAGTTTTCGATGCTAATTGTCCGACACCACTTAAGGCCTTACCCATGAAGAATGAGGCCACCACTTCACCGCCAAGAAAGCCTCCAATTCCACAAAACATATTAAATTTTTGGGCGCAGGTAGCGCAATCCCAATTAACATAACGGTTTTCAGCTTCACATTTTGCTTGGCCAGAGTCGTCCCCGGTAAATGCTTTTTTTACATCTCCCGCCATGGCACTAAGATCTCGGGTCATATTAAGACACATAAAATTTGATTGGACGGATTCAGCAATATAATTTTTCATGCCATTAAAGAAATTTGAAAACATGCCTGTGATGGCAGTCACTGGATTTTTAGTAAACTTTTTAAAGAATCCATCAGATTGATTGTTAAGGGCATGTAATTGAACGGCGGTAGCCGTTTCTACTTCCTGAACTTCATCTTCACACCAAAAACAAAGTGCGCGACCAAGAGACTTCGCTCCTTCCCAGGCCATGCCTGCTAAGCTCCAAAGCCCTTCAACATTTCCAATTAAAGATTTCCAAAGTCCCCAAAGCATATTTGAGATACAACCTTGCTCAGTACTAGACTTTCTACCTTTACAGTAGGCATTTCCCGCAAGAGCTACTGGAATCATAACAATTTTAACTACCGATGGAACTTCATTGTAAGCAGAACAAACTGCATCTTTCATACAATTATCAGCGTTATCTGTACCGCTAGATTTTCCGGCATTCATATCTTTACCGGGACAGTTAAAATGTTTTTCAGCACTGATTGCGACATCTTCTAAATTATTAAAAAAGTCTAACTTGGTATCGTAATCCCAGTCTTGGGTAAAACAGGCAAAAGCTCGATCCGAATTTTCTAAGCTACTTTTATTCATGTTGAACATGAATTTTGCAACTTCATTACAATCTATTGTTTTTGTTTTAGGAGATTCAGGATCATCAGGATCAAATATAATCCCTAATTTATAACCTTTGCCTTCTCCAGCTGCAGTACAATGGATATGTTGCCTTTCCATTAGTCGAGCTAATTGAATAAAGCCTAATTCATCAGCAGTAAGATTGGCCCCTGACTCATCTTCTCCGTCCATAAAGATATCACCAATATCAGAGGTGTAATCTAAATCTTCTGCTGAGATTTCGGCCACAAAAGGATTAAACGTAAGTGCGTGAGCATCTGCAAAAAATAAAACCTGTCCCAATGATTGAATCATTAACGAAAGGATTAAGAATTGCGTAATACATTTCTTCATAATTTACCTACATCTTAAAGTATTCCCAATAGATTCTACAGTGTCGATTCCCTTATTATAAACATTTTGTTCATAAAGAGATTTCATATGAAAGAGTTGATCTTTACAGTAAAAATAAAAAGAATGAGAAACAAAATGTTTGTCTGCTACTTTATATTTATATCCAATGGCATGAACTTCAGGAAGATACTTCCATTTTTCTAAACTATAAGGAAAAGTTCCAGTGATTGATCCTTTAAAAGTGGAAACAAATTTACGACGGCCTGAAAACCAGCCATTTTGCTCTTTCTTTAAAGACTTTGGATTCATAGGGATATCGTTTAGACCTGTTGGCGTAACAGAAACTGTTATCCTTTGTTCTTTAAGTCTTGGGGAAACAAAAACTAAAGGGAGCCCTAGCATATCCTTATAATGATTCCATTTAGCAGGGAGATGAAAGCCGACTTCGGCCCTTCTGAGCTTCACCCAGGTCGACTTACCTTTTGCAAAGATATTCGGGGTCAGGATAAAACAGAACAAAAACATTAACGAGATCAACAGTCGCTTCATATCGAATATTTCCTTTTTGTTAAATAAAGTATAATTTATTCTCTAATAGTATCGGTTGAAATACTCACATCTTAAACCCTGCATAATGATTTCAGATAGTTGGAATAAAGAAATAAGGAAAATAGTCTTTTGTCTATTCTGTAGATGGCAATAAACATCGGCAATTGAGCTTTATAGAATAGGGCATTTTCTAATATTCATTAAGTAGAACCATAAAAACCAAAGACGCCAAGCAGTATCTACGACAAAAGATAGACAAAAGGAGCTTGAAAAGTAAAATAGTATGACATTATGAAAATAACAAAAGAACCAAAAAATATAAGCATTGGTGAGCATTCTGCCACCCTATTTAGAGATCAAAATGGGGTCATACAAATCGGCACAGAAGATCCCATATCTCTAGCAAAATTTACAGGATTTGCTCATGCCCTAGATAGACAAATGCAAATGATGCTTGTCCGCTTAGTAGCAAAAGGCCAATTATGTGAACATTTAAAAGATGATCAAGAGACTTTAGAAATTGACATTTATATGAGAGAAATGGCCTTTTATCATGAGGCTGCTAATGAAGTCGATCAAATTCCTAATGAAACACATGCGTTTGCCCAAGCATACTGTGATGGAGTTAACGAATACATAAATCTCTATGGTAGCCCGTTTGAATTTAAACTTACAGGTTATAAACCAGGGCCCTGGGAAATCTCAGACATATTGGTAACATTAAAACTAATGAGTTATATCGGTCTGGCCCAAACGCAACTTGATATTGAAAAATTTATTGCCCTATCACTTAAAAATGAAATCCCACTTGATCATTTAAAATCACTCTTCTATCCTCATCTTGAAGGGATTACACAAGAATCTATTGATTTATTAAAACAAACAAAATTTTATAGAGAAAATATTCCAAAAGAAATAAAATTTCTTTCCGTGGTACCAAAGCTTTTAGCTTCAAATAACTGGGTTATAAATTCAAAAAAATCTAAATCAGGATCCCCTATCCACTGTGCAGACCCTCACCTAGAAACAAATAGATTACCAGCAATCTGGTATGAATTAGTAGGTACAACTGTCAATAATTATTACATGGGTATAACAATGCCAGGCGTTCCAGGTCTTGTAATGGGACGTAATAAACATGTAGCCTTTAGTTTTAGCTATGGTTTTATGGACATGGTTGATTATTTTATTGAAGAAATAGGCGATGGAAAATATAAACAAGACAAATCTTTTGTACAATTAGAAAAAAGAATTGAAATTATAAAAAGAAAAAAGCATAAAGATTATAAATTTAATTATTATGAAACACCTAGAGGACCTATAGAGATTGCCCCCTCCGAAAAGAATATTGAAGATGGCCTGTATCTAGCGAGAGCTTGGTCTGGTCATCGGAATTCAACTGCGGCCAGCATACAATCAATTTATGATATTCATCGCACCACTTCGGTGAAAGATAGCTTAAGTATATTATCCAGAATTACAATTTCATGTAATTGGCTATTAACTGACACTGATGGGAATATCGGGTACCAACAATCCGGACTTCTTCCAAATAGAAAACATAGTGGTTTATTTCCACTGCCAGGTTATCATTCTGAAAATTGCTGGGACGGAATCTGTTCTACCGAGAAGCTAGCAAGAGTCTTTAATCCGCCTGAAGGTTATCTCGTAACAGCTAATAATGACCTCAACCAGGATGGCAAACCATTATCAATAAACATGCCGATGGGTAAATATCGTGCAAACAGGATTGAAACTTTATTAAAAAATACAGATTTACTAGATATAGATGATATGATGGAAATCCATAAAGATCTTTATTCCCTCCAAGCTAAAAAAATAATCAATTTAATTTCTCCTTATATCAAAAACTCAGGCAAAGCAGAACTTATCAACAAGTGGGATCTTCGTTATGATAAAAATTCTATCGGAGCTACCATTTTTGAAGACCTTTATAGAGAGTTAATAATTGAAATATTTGGTGGTGAATGTTTTGGTAAAGACGTCATGCGACATCTATTAGACAAAACATCTGTGATTGCTGATTATTATTATAACTTTGATAAAATCTTGCTCGCTGAAGACTATGAGAATAGTCATTTATGGTTTAAAGGCAACCGTGCCGACACAATTAAATCTATAGTTCTTAATTTCATAGAAAAACTAGATATAAACAATATAAAAAAATGGGGTCATACAAATCAGGTCATGATGAAAAATATCTTCTTTGATGGCAAACTTCCAAATTTCTTAGGATTTGATTATGGACCAATTTCAATAGAAGGCAACCGTGCCACTGTGGTTCAAGGTGCAATATTTAATTCAGATGGCAGACATACAACCTTCTGTCCTTCTTGGAGATTTATAACCCAGATGAATCATGATTTTTGTTATACTGCTCTTGCAGGAGGAGTTTCTGATAGAAGGTTCTCAAGTCTATATTTAACGGACATAGATAATTGGCTAGGTTACAAATACAAAGTACTTAATTTGGACCCGCTTAATTCTTTAGACTTCCAGTGAGCCTTTCTCCCTTGCAATAAAATCGATATAATTCCGGATCGACAGAGGGGAATGATATTATTGGAAGTAATGATTCTAATCTCTGCTCAAAATTAGATTGATAATTAAAAGATACCACAAAATAGTAAAAGCTTGCACCATCTTTATCATGTGCTTTAATGTAAACGTAAATAGTATCACCCTCTTCATCATTGTATGAGAAGATTTCATCTGGTTCTTCAACTGTTTGTTCAAAGAACATATCGTAAATAGGAAATTTTTCGAAGGGTATATCAGCAGGCGATCTTTTCTCTAAAAGCTCTGCTAGAAAGCTACTTTTTTTAGCTTCAACACCAGAAATAAGATCATCTATTTCACCACCTTGCTCATGAGTTTCTACTTTTGTAAAGGCATCGACCGAATTAACAGGTTCTCCTATTTTAAATTTATCTGCTAATTCTTTCGAACGAGTACAAGAAGCTACAAATATGAATGATGGCCTTTTCTCATATAATAAGCATAAACTCATCAAATAATAAGGATGGTTATTTTCATCTTGATACTGTCCAATGAAGGTATAAATTTCTTCTTCCATATCGTTTCTAGAACACCAAATTTCATCTGGATGATTTAATAATTTATCTATTAAGGTTGCATCATCAAGCATACTTAGACAATCTTCATTTTCTAATGACAGTTCCTTTCGAATTTCTTTTTCTTGTTGTTCATAAAAGGTAAATAACGGAGAGTAAAACTTTTCTATACAAGTTTCTGAACAAAACCCTCTTGTAGAATCTTCTTCTACAAATAATAGCTTTTCTATGTTGTCTATAACATCTTTGCATTCATGACAAAGATAGACTTGTGTATTGAATTCCATATGAATAAATTTACGCTTTTATATTGAAATGGCAATAGATGCATTAATTGAAGAACCATAAACTCCTGGGACATCCCACAAATTTGCTCCGATTAGTCTATCTCCATTTTTGGGTTTTTTCGATATAAAAGTCGCTCCAAGGTTCAAATTAACTAATCGAGCTAACTTTAATCCAAGTTTAGGACTTATAGTTCCTATAGAGTCTGTTTCTCCTAGGACGTTTAATTTAGTTATCGAGTCCGAGCTTTCGACTTTAAACACAGCGCCTTCTAACTCAAATTGAATATCGTTAGATACCATCCAGCCGATTGTTGCACTCAGTTTAGACATATTTCCTATGTTTAATTCGGTTTCATTATTAGGTGTGCCAGTTAAATAATATTTATAACCCAAACCAAGGGCAAACTGATTAAATCTCTTAACTGTAGAAACGCCTATGATTTTATCAGTTCTTGAAGACCCTAAATCTGAATCTTCAGCCGCGAGTCTGATACCAACTAAAAGATCAATATTGGTGAAGTTTCCACTTCCTCCAAAAGAGAGCCAGTTGAATCCCATTATAACCTCAGGGTTGCCTGCCTGACCTTCACTAGAGTCAGACAAGTCTTCAGAACTAGTATCTGCCATCCAATATTTTGCATCAAAATAAATGTTAGCACCGGTTTCGAAGTGTCCATTGAATTCAAAAACATTCACCTTCGATGTTGTTAGTTCTGATTCTAATGAGATTGTGGAGTATCCTATTTTAACATCAAACATTCCAGTAGGTACATATGACCCGCCAGACCTAGATGAGCTCGATCTTACGGATTTTGATTTTGCTCTAGATGTTTTATTTATACTTCTTTTTTGTGGTCTATTTGGCACAACATTCTCTTCTGAAGAATAATCAACTAAAGCAAAAGAAGTTTGTGTTAAACAAAGTAGTAAAAGCAGGGACAAGATGATTTTTTGCATAAATAAATCCTTGTGTCGTAACATATTAATAAAGTTCCTTCATGGAAGCATTGATCGACACTTAGGTCTATTTTACACAAAAAAGACCAGTACTCCAAACCCGGAATTTTTAACCGACCGAATACGTCAGCCGCTGAGTACTGGTAAACACTTTCAGATACTTGCTCCGCCCTATCGGGGAAAGAGTTACCCCGCTACATCCCCTTGCAATCTTCGATAAGATAGTTTTAGGAATATTTTTTAAGGAGTATTGAATTGGAAGAAATAAGAAGAAGTCATGAGAAAAGTTTCAAAAGCCTTATCGATTTAGGAACAAAGGGATTTTTTCCCCTTTTTTATGATACATGGCTTCACGATGCTAAGAGTAGTGAAACTAAAACACTAAGTAGTCATGAAAAAAGAAAAGCAAAAGTTATCATGCAAAAGCTACATAAGCATAAATCAATAGAAAGAAAAAAGACATTATTACTATCTCTAACATCTCAAGAAAGAAACTATTTCATAAAAGCTTTCTTGAAGTTAGTAGAAGGAAAAATATTGGATGAAAAGCCTGAACTCCACTAAATTAATTATTATTTCATTTGCTATAATACTTCTAGGAATTCAATCAGCATTTTGTGAATATAGAGTTTATCAATATTATGTTAAATCAACTTATTCATCCCCAAAAGACAAAACACAATACCTTGTTACAAGCTCATTAGATCCCGTAAGCTATGTGACTTACCACGGGGGCCCAGATACAATTGAAGTAGATTTGCTTAGAACTTGGACCTGTGAAGGTTATACCGGTTCTTCGAATGAATTATGTGACTCTCCTCTTCAAGAAGGGAAAAATTCAAGAGGTGTTGCGTCCGAAGGAGTTGGTATTTGAAGCTAGAGGCAGACGCTAGAACAAATCGTGACACATTAAAAAAGCTCAATCGAGAGCTTAGTAATAAAATCGCACAAAGAAACAAAGAAATTAAAAAGTCTGAAGAAATGTCTAATCTTAGATCCCAACAGGTAAAGGTTAATGAAAGAAATCGAGAAAACGAAATTCGTAATAATATTCAAAAAGATATATTAATAGCGAATAAAAAAAAACAAGAAAAATTACAAACTTATAAAGATCAATTGGAGCGTGACAAAACAAAGCTAGAGAATGAAAGGGTACAAGTTTCAGAAAGAAATGATTCTCAAATGAGAAACAATCTTAATGAGTATAAACAGTCATACAGAGAGAGATATACTAATGCCCATGAGAAAGCTCAAAACGTTTACAATGAAACACAAACGGTACTAAACCAAATGAGTGCTGATAGTAGGTATGAAATACAAGAAAACAATCGCCTATCGAAAAAACAATCTGATTCAATAGTTCAAAGAAACGAAAACTTATTACACCGGCAAAAAGAAGAATATTTAACAAAGTTGCAAGGTACTCAACTAGAAAACGCTAGAAATCTTGCAAAAGAAAAAATACAATTTGAAGCTGATATGAGACGAATTTACGCACTACAATCCGGTGAAGCATCAGCAAAAGAAGACGGCCATGCAAAAGCAATTGCCGATAAAGAAGAATTTTATAGTCGCACTATCATGCAAAAAGAAAAAGGCTTCAAAGATAAACTTACTAAGTTGATAGCATCTCAAAACTCTGCCTTAGAGAATATTAGAAATAAGTTCCAAGTTGAAGTCAATAAAGTTGAAAATGCCATGACTAAGAAAAAATTGAATGTTCAAACTAAAGGCCTAGATGAATTTTATCAAGTACGATCTCTCGATCCAAAAATTATTGATCATGGTAAATTTTATTCACTACAAATTGCTCTCCCTGCACATGAGCAAGAAGGTGCCACATTCAATGCTTCTAATAGAAAATTAAGAATCAATTTTGTTAGGAATTACTCTGCAGAAATAGAAGATGACTCAGGGAATATTAATAAATCAAAAAGAAACGAGTTATTCACAAAAGTTATCCATACAGATGACATTTTAGATCCAAAAGGAGTAAGAACAAAATACAATAAAAAAGCAGGGATACTTGAAGTGTCAATAAAAAAAGCTTGAGAACTAAGATTCTTCTTTTTTTCGCCCAGTATATTCTGTCATATGATAATTAGTTTTTTCTACTTTTAGAATCTCTTTAATTTCTTTATGTATTTGAGGTATCTTACGGGGGTGTATTGTTATAAATACGTTTAATAATCTTAAATCATTCTCTTTATTAATTATTTCTTCATGTATTTCATTGATGGCATCAATTTCAGCCAAAATAATTTCCTTTATTTGTCTTTTAGCAGAACCCTTGGTCAGGATTTCAATCTGGTAGTTTTTGGAATCTTTTTCATTTTCAAATTTATTATAAATAGGATTAATAATATTTAGCACTCCAAATATTGTAACTGTGAAAATTGTAGCTATAATTAGAAATCCAGCTCCAATTGTACATCCGATCGCAGCAACGACCCAGATTGTAGCGGCAGTAGTTAGGCCTTTTACTCCACCTCTACTTTGAATAATAGCTCCAGCTCCTAAAAAGCCGATACCAGTTACAATTTGAGCAGATATTCTGGTTACATCTGCCATTGTATTACCTAACTTTCTTTGGATAAGAATTGAAATGACAGTATATAATGTTGATCCAATACAGATTAAGATATTGGTTTTGATACCTGCGGGTTTTAATTTTCTTTCTCGATCGAAGCCAATCAACCCCCCTAAGAACAATGCTGAAAAGGTCATAAGAAGCAAGGCAATATAAATATTTATATCACCTAGACCTTCAATAAAAATTTTATCAGTTAGTAAACCCATATTTATCCTAAATGTCTATTTTCATTAGCTATTTATGTATTGTCAAATATTTAAAGAATGATAACCTCTTTTTAGGAGTAACTTCATGAAACGTCCATTTTTAGTCCATTTTTTACCTATCATAACAGATGATTTCATCAATATCAGAGCGTCAATCTCGCTCAAAGAAAACCCACTTTATCTTTCTAATAAATATATTGAAGGTGAAAAAATTGTACCCAGTAATCCGTTACAAGCATTCAAGTTATTAACTTCAAATGATTTTATGATTAGAATAGTAGGTCTCAATGAAGATCGTTTTGAAATATATAAGAAAAACTATGAATCCGATGCTTTTGGCAATTTCAATTTTAAAATTCCTTTAACTGAAGAAAGACGTCTAATCAAGGTTCTACAAATCTATGAGATAAAACACGGAAAAGGAGTTGAACTCTTATTAGGATCTTTTATACCTCTTCATATTAAGTCTCCAAAGAAAATTGTTATCTCTGATTTTGATAAAACTCTTGCGGATACAAGATACCATACAACAAGAGAAGTTTATGACTCTCTGACAAGGCCTCTTGAATATTTCCCAACCCTAAAAAGATCTGTTGAATATATCAAAGACTTCATTGCAAAGGATTACCATCCTTTCATCCTATCTGCCTCCCCTCATTTTTATGAAGATGCTATGAGAGATTGGCTTTACCAGCACCAAATATTTACAGCTGGAATATTTTTAAAAGACTATCGTCATATATTTTCGTTATTAGAAGGGGACCTCACTCCTAAAGATTTAAAAATACAAGGCTTGTATAAGCTTAATCATTTATTGGATATTTTACTTATGACAGGTATACCAGACAAGTTGGTACTTATGGGAGACAATTTTGAATCAGATCCAATTATTTATAGCGCCCTAGCTAAAACATTAACTCAGAAAATTGATCCATGGAAAATTTGGAAAACAATGAAAAGACACAAAGCGTTCACATCAAGCCGACGCCAAGAATCACAAATGTTGAATAAAATTTATCAACTGCAAAATCTGGTAACGAGGAGAATGAATCAAAACATTGCTGTATGTGACTTAACAGTATTGATTCGAAAGGTTGGCCAAGATGAATTAATCGAACTACCTAATGAGTTCGTTGAACAAAAAAAATTCATTACCCTTTATGATGGAGAACCAGAAATTAAACAAGTTTCTAAGAAAGTAGAATTGGTGGAGCAAAAAAAAGGACATAACCAACGCTAAAAATAAGACCTGTTTTATGAAAATTATGGATATAATTCAGTCCATATTTATGTGAAATAAATTTACTAAGAGGAAGTTTTTCAAATTTGAAATTAATGAGTTCTAAATATATTCGCATAATAGCAAAACATAATGTAATGACAATAAAGGTCTGATTGCTTGCGAAGTCAAAAAGGTTTAAACTAGATTCCATCATTGTCCCTCAATACTTGGAAGTGAATGGACCAAAAACACCCAAATTTGCCACTTATAAGACTTATCGGAGATTCTATTGATAACTTTTATCAACTTGGTTTAAAAGACAAAGAGAATCACTCCAATATACTGAGTCATTTAAACTCGCTTATTAAAACACCCTTCTCCAAAGTTGACCTCACCATAAGGCACCTAGCAAAAGCTACATTAAAGCAAGGGTTTACCCATCTTCCCGAGTTTCAAAAAAAAATGAAGGCCTATTCCGAGGGTCTGGGAATTGCTAAAGAAGAGCTCACATTATCACTTTTGGTACCGGAAATTGTTTCCTTTTTATCAACATGGGTGCCTGGAATTCCAACTAGTCTACTTGGATGTTCAAGTTATTTTGCATGGGATGATAAGACAGATTCTCCAATTCATGGGAGAGTTTTAGACTTCCCGCTACAGGGTAGCTTTGACAAAAATGAAAGGGTCATTTGGTCCAAACTTGATAATGGTCCAGCGACCTTGTCTTACTCTTCAGTGGGTTTTCCATACCCAAGCATTACGGCCATGACTGAATATGGAGTAAGTTTTGCTCTTCATCAAAAATTTGATGATCTATTCAATCCTAACGGAACCCCTATCTTTGAACTAATTTTTAATATGCTTCAAAAATGTGGTGACCTTAAGTCAACATTGGAATATCTAAAGAAGAACGAATCATTGACTACTTGGGCGTTTTACATGGGGTTTAGTAATGGTGAGGTATTGGCCTGTGACGTTATGGGTAAAGATTTATGTTACAAAACATACCATGCTAAAGCAGGTCAAGTTCTCTATTTTAATAATATGCTTATAGATCAAGCAAGATATTCAAAGCAAAAAGATTTCATGCCCTACGGCGTTCAACAATATAATCAAATGAGATTAGATGTTGCAGAAAAAAAAGTCACCAAGCTTGAAAAACAAAAAGATATGACTTCTCTGAAACTGATCAAAGAAATGGGGACTCCGATTATACAGAAATCAAAAAGACCTGAATTGTGGAAATGTGATACAGTAACGATGTCCTCTGTAACAATCTGTACAATGAATCCAAATAACGGAGAAAGCTTATTCATTCCAGGTGCTGCACCAAAATTTTATCAAAAAG
This sequence comes from Bacteriovoracaceae bacterium, assembly GCA_018675575.1. Classification (GTDB taxonomy): domain Bacteria; phylum Bdellovibrionota; class Bacteriovoracia; order Bacteriovoracales; family Bacteriovoracaceae; genus M0603. The sequence goes on from JABGXW010000031.1 coordinate 12,973, forward strand.
ACTTATTAAAGATAACAAACGCATTTATAGATCCTATTCAAACTGTGGTATCAAGTACTAAGTCAAAAATGAAGAAATCGAAAATAAATGGATACCGCGATTTAATGGAGGCCCAAGTATCTTTTGATAGAGGTCAATATCATGATGCTTATCATTTTCTGCAAATGGCGATTGACCAATTTGATGGACTGCCAGAAGCTTTTATAGCTACTTTTTACTTTAATGTTTACCAATATATTCATGAGCAGCATTCAAAGGTAAGAGAAAAGTTACTATTAGAGTTTCAAAACTTAACAGGAAAACTGCCAGAATATCTTAATGATCATTGTTATCTATTTATTTATCGACTTGAAAAAATCATTTATGGGGAGAGTCAAATCAAAGAACAAGATATTAAAACAGAGAGCTTAAAAGAGATTTTATTATTTGAAATGAAAATGCCAAGGCTTTTATTTCATAAGGCCACATCAATGTTTACAAGTCCTAGAATTGATACTTTAGACATTATTTACGCTCATGTGAAAATGTCTCACTAAGGCCTAAAGCAGAGAGATAAAAGTCAACTGTTGACTCAATGACAACATTTATATCTTCTTGAATTTGACCTTCGAGCCATTGGAAATAAATTTGTGATATTCCACCTACAACTGCCATTGCTGAAACAGCAGGATTGACATTCGTTAATATTCCAATACTCAAAGCAAATTGATAAGTTTCTTCAGAAGCTTTTATGACTTGGTCTATATGATTATTAATTTTGAATTCCACATCATGACTAACAGCTCTGCCTTCACGAAATAAAAAACGCGCGGCTTCTTGATTATTAATAAAAGTTTTTGTGAGCTTTGAAGCCTCTTCAAGAAATAGTTTTCTTAATGATTCAACATTTTCAATATTTAATTGGACCCAATCTAAAGTAGATTCTATTTCACAAAGGAATTCTTCTAAAATAGCGAGCACAACATCTTCTTTATTTTTAAAATAAAGATAAAAGGTTCCTTTTCCAACTCCAGCACCTCTAATTATGTCTTCGATTCGGGTAATATGATAACCTGTTTTATTAAAATGCTTTAACGCAGAATTCATAATCAATTCTTTTTTAATCTTAGTTTTATCCGACATAACTATTTGAATTTCCATAAAGAGCCAATTTGCAATACTGACTGGTCAGTATTATAACTAATAATACTAAAGTTTTCAAGAAATAAATAAGGATTAAGATGACAGGCTATATATCAAGAAATCATACAAAGAAATTTTCAAATGAAGACTATAGAAAATGGTTTATGAACAACTGTATTCCAAAATTCTATAATCCCTCTATCCACGTGCTATTTAATATCGGTGTTTTGCTGGCCATAATTTTTTTTCATTTTTTAAGAATTGAAGAATTTAATCAATGGTCATTTATAGTAATGCTTATAATGTTACCTGTCGGAAACCTTACAGTAACATTAATACATCAATATCCATTACATAAAAGGTTAAAGTACTGGTCATTTCCGTATGATGCTCACACTGTTCAGCACCATAGGTTTTATACTTCTGAACATATATTGATGAATCATAAAAGAGAATTATTTGTCGTGATGTTTCCTTGGTTTGTTGTGCTTGGGTTTGCTACAATTATCCAACCCTTATTTTTTTATATTTTTAAAATACTTCTTGGTGCTAATCTAGGCCATGTCATTAGTGGCTCAGCAGCATGCTATTTTGTATTTTATGAATTTGTTCATACTTCAAATCACCTTCCTTTAACTCATGTTGTGTATAAGATTCCAGGGATGAAGGCGATGCGAGATCATCACCTCATTCATCACAATCCCAAATTAATGGGTAGTTACAATATGGGAATAGTCTTTCCATGGTTTGATTACATTTTTGGAACTAAATGGAAATCAAAAGACATTCCACCAGATAATATTAATGATCATTTTATAGATTTAGAGAAATATAAGGAATAATAACCTACACTGAATATTTTTTATGACATTACTTAAAAGCTACTTTTCACTTTAAAAACCGCCCCGTCAGGAATCTGCGACGTTATGATTATTGGATATGAAAAGCTACTAGATACAGTTTTAGAGAAAATAAACAAAGAAATCTGTCTTAAGACACTCATTTGTGATCATATCTGCTATAGAGTTGAGACTGAACTAAGGTATCAGAAACTTAAAAACGAACTCGCTTTAACATGTGAATTGGTCACAGAGTCAGAAATTAGTGGTCGATTGATCTCAATCTTTAAATTACCTAATCCAATTCTCTACCGCGGGCTCAGAGTAGACTGTTTAGAACTACCTGCCCCCAAAAAGGACTCTTTTTACAAAGAAGGCTGGGAACATGCAGAATTTGTCATCGAAGATCTTAAGCAATTTATCAAAGATCATCCACATATAGACTTTAATCATAAGGCCATGGATAGAGATATTAATCCAGAACTTGGATATAGAGTTTCAAATGAATATCAAGTCAAATTTCATCCACTTCACATACTTGAAGTAATCAAAGTAGAATCTCAACTATAGATTTTTATAATTTCAATGAACTTAAGAATTCAGTTAATCGGCTTCGATTTTTTCCCATATCTGAATAACCCACTCTTGAACCAGAACGATAATGAAGTTCTTGAAGGCTTGAATCGTAAAAAAATTCAATATCATCTACAAACTTAAATATTGGGCTTGTGATAGTAAATCTTAAATAATTAGGACGAAAATCAATGATGACTAAATTTGCAGATTTTGCTTTTTCTCTTATTATTGATATTGGATTTGATGTAACTTTTGTAGCAGCTAAGTAATGCCCAGAATCATCTCTCGCTGAAGTTGAAGAGACGCAGTTTGGTTTTTCAGAACATGCTGTGAGTTGATTATTCACAATGCCAAGAATAGGTCTCATGGTTGCAGACTCTTTTCCCTTCATATACATTCGAGCAGAAACTGCAACGACAATAACTATTACAACTATTTTTATTGTTTTTTTGAGCATTAATGACTCCGATTGACATATTATAAAGTAATTATCTCATGACCTAAATCACTTGTCTAAATATTCTAACGATCACCAAAGAGCTTTTGTTACACGTTATTTTTAAATAAATAAGTCTAGGCTTACTTCAGATAGGTCATAATTTGCTGCTTGCAGGTCCAAAAGCATATGGGTCTTAGAACTGGTTCCAGTAAGAGGAATAATCCCTTTTTTATTCAATAGATTAAAAAAGATCTGTGCCGGAGTTAACTTATACCTATTAACTAATTTTTTCATAATATCTGATTCAAGGTGATGCGGGTTTGCTGTTAAAGTCCAAAAGCTTTGATAGATAATACCTTCCTGTAGACAAAACTCTCTAAGACTTATATCGTAACCAGAATCTGCATAAAATCTATTCTGAATCACAGAGGGCCTAACTGAAACATATTTATACAGTGACTTAAAGAAGTCAGCATCATAACAATTGCTTATTCCTAAATGGAGAACCTGTTTCTGATCGGCTAATTCCTCAAAAACGTTCCATACTTCTATAGTTTTCTCCAAACTAGGCATTGGAGAGTGAAGGACTAGAGAGTCTATTATTTCCGTTTTCAAATTCTTTTTTGAAACTTCAAATGATTTTAGCACTTGATCTCTTATTGAAGCAGAAGGATCATAAGGGATATTATTTGGGTCTTGACCAGGATAAGGTGTAAATTTCGTCTGAATAAATATTTCAGATCTTTGGATACCAGATTGTAAAATTCCTTCACCAACTAGAGCTTCGTTGTAATGCTTTGGCTGGCATGCTGTATCTATTGCTCTGAAGCCTGATTTTAAGGCAAGACAGACTAACTCAGCAGTCTTTTCTTTCTTCCATGCTGTACCATAAATAAGGGGAGGTAAAATGACATCTCTATTAGTTCTAAATTGTTGCATAATAATACCCAAGTAAAATTTATTAATTATCGTAAACATTATGATTGTTACTGAGATTATATGCACTTGTCACATAAAAGGAGTTAATAGAAAGTGTGGAAGATGCGAGGGGCGTCATAATAAAATCATTTTCATCAATTTTTTTAAAACTTCTTCAAAACTTTCTCCCCATTACAAAATCATAGTGTTAAAATAGCGTACATAAATAATTTAAATGGCCTAAGCCCCGATCTTAATTACATAAAAGATCAAAAGGAATAAAGAATGCAAGAATTAGACAGTGTCGTAATTAGATTTTCCGGTGACTCTGGAGATGGTATGCAGTTAACAGGAACACAGTTTTCTAACACGTCAGCTTTGATGGGTAATGACATTGCAACCTTTCCAGACTTTCCAGCTGAAATTAGAGCTCCACAGGGTACCGTTGCAGGAGTGTCAGGTTTCCAAGTTCATATAGGATCAAATGAAATTAATACTCCTGGTGACGAACCTAATGTTCTTGTTGCTATGAACCCAGCAGCGCTTAAGGCAAATCTAGATGCTGTCGCAAAAGGTGGAACTGTTATTATAAATATGGATGCCTTTACTGAAGGGAATATTAAAAAAGCTGGCTACGAAAGCTCACCTATTGATGGTAAAGAATTAGAAGGATTTTTAATTATTAAAGCAAATATTACGAGTCTTACAACTGCAGCTCTTAATGATTTACAGTTAGACAGTAAATCTAAAGCAAGATGTAAAAACTTTTTCGCTCTCGGAATGACATATTATATGTTTAATAGAGAGGTTGAACCCACAATAGATTGGGTTAAAGAAAAGTTTGCAAAAAAACAGATCTTGATTGATGCCAACGTTGCCGCACTTAAAGCTGGTAGAAATTTTGCGGATACTTTAGAGGCCATCCCAAATACATATGTAGTTCCTAAGGCCAAAATCCAGCCAGGAAAATATCGTACAATTAACGGGAATATGGGAACTGCTTGGGGATTTATCCAAGCTGCAGAAGCTGCGGGACTTAATCTCTTTCTGGGTTCATATCCAATAACTCCGGCTACAGATATTCTTCATGAATTATCAAAACATAAAAACTTTGGTGTTAAAACTTTTCAAGCCGAAGATGAGATCGCAGGTATTTGCTCTGCAATAGGTGCTTCTTTTGGTGGAGCACTTGCTTTAACAACTTCTTCCGGACCAGGAATTGCATTAAAAGGCGAGGCCATGGGTCTTGCTATGATGTATGAACTTCCTTTGGTCGTCGTTAATGTCCAGCGAGGAGGACCTTCAACTGGACTTCCAACTAAAACGGAACAATCAGACCTTACCCAGGCAATGTATGGAAGAAATGGAGATTGCCCCATGATCGTAATTGCAGCTGCAAATCCAAGTGATTGTTTTAATATGGCATATGAAGCAGCAAGGTTAACATTAGAGCACATGACACCAGTTATATTGTTAACTGATGGTTATATTGCAAA
>JABGXW010000032.1 GCA_018675575.1 Bacteriovoracaceae bacterium
AAAGATACGGTGTTGTGTAATTTGAAAAAAATACTGGAAAAGTTCTCTCCATTGAAGAAAAACCCAAAGATCCTAAGTCTCACTTTGCTATTCCTGGACTTTATATTTTAGATGGTAGTGCACCACAAAGAGTAAAAAATCAAAAACCATCCCACAGAGGCGAGTTAGAGATTACTGATCTTAATCAAACTTATTTAGATGAAGGCTCACTAAATGTAGAAGTGATATCAAGGGGAATGGCCTGGTTAGATACTGGGACACCTCAATCATTTTTAGAGGCCAATCAATACATTGGGGCCGTGGAACAAAGACAAGGTTATAAAGTAGCCTGTCTTGAAGAAATTTCTCTTCGAATGAACTTCATTGATCTAAAGAAGTTTGAAACGATTATTGAAGAAACACCAAACAGTCCTTACAGAGATTATCTAAATATTATCCGTGAAGAATATCAGGAGCAAGATCGTGTCTAAGAAGATTTTATTAACAGGTTGTGCCGGATTTATAGGTTCAAACTTCATTAAAACCATAGCTTCAAAAAATCAAGATTATGATTTTGTTATTCTAGATGCACTCACTTATGCAGGACATCTTCCTACAATTCAGACCGATATTGATGAGAATGATCATTTAAGCTTTGTAAAAATGGATATTAGAAATAAAGAAGATATTGACTCACTATTTAGCAAAGAAAAATTTGATGGAGTCATTCATTTTGCCGCCGAAAGCCATGTTGATAATTCCATCACTAACCCAAATATCTTTGTGGAAACAAATGTTTTAGGAACATTAAATCTTTTAAATCCAAGTCTTAAGAGACATAAAGACTTAGGAGATCAGTTTAAATTTGTCCATGTGAGTACAGATGAAGTGTATGGAACATTAACTGAAACAGATCCCGCGTTTACCGAGCAAAATCAAATTGAGCCGAATAGTCCCTATAGTGCTTCTAAAGCCAGCTCTGATCTTTTAGTTCGATCTTACTTTGAAACTTTCAAGCTAAATACTTGTATCACAAGATGTTCAAATAATTATGGTCCGTTTCAGTTTCCAGAAAAACTTATTCCCTTAATGATTAGTAATGCTTTATCAGATAAGGCGCTTCCTGTTTACGGAGACGGGCAAAATATTAGAGATTGGATTTATGTTGATGATCATAATAATGGAATTTGGGCGACCTACTTAAAAGGCAATGCTGGAGAGGTTTATAATTTTGGTGGTGATGCTGAAAAAAGAAACCTCGATGTAGTCAAAACATTACTTTCTATTGTTAAAAAACCAGAATCGTTGATTACATTTGTGAAAGATCGAAAGGGGCATGATTGGCGTTATGCTATGAACTTTGAAAAAGCTACAAAAGAACTTAATTGGAAACCTGAAGTTACCTTTGAGGAAGGTCTTCAGAGAACTGTTAATTGGTATGTTGAAAATCAAAAATGGTGTCAAGAGGTTAGTTCAACTTAGAAAACTGCTTTTTATAAACTCTATATCCAGCAATACATAACATCAAAATTAATGAGAATGCTCTTAGTTCTCCTCTCATCCCAGGCTTGTCTAGTAAGTCTTGAAAGAGCCAAGGCCAGAGATTATAATTTTCTGGAGCGAGGGCCCTTCCGCCATAAACTAAAATTCTAAATAAAAGAGACAACCCTAAAGAAAAATATAATAAATAAGACAGCATTTTAGTTTTAAGTGAATCAAAATTTAAAGCAATCAAAAGGGCCGAAGCTGGAAATATCATTGATAAGTATCTAGGACCAGAGGTTACACCTCCATGCCATCCATTAAATGCAGAATTCATAAATAAAAGAAAAAGTGTACTTAAAAGAACGAATAGGGATAGAGATTTTTTCGAATCTGAAGCTTGGGAATCACTTAAGGTCTGGAGTCCAAGGGCCCAGCTTATAAAAACCCAAGGTTGAGTCCAAAGAATTCCTCTTTCAAAACCAAATAGGAGTTTAAAAAATACATGAGGATCTGGGAGAGAAAACATGCCCCATAATTTCTTAGAATTAACAGAGCTATCAATCCATTTTGGATTTTGAAATTGAGCGGTAATTTTAAAAATGGAGCCAACTGTTTGATAATGATAAAGACACCATAATAAACCTGGTGCGATTCCACCCTTTAGGATTGATAATAAATCAGATTTTTTCATACTAGATCTTTGTAAAAATAAAGCAATGATAAGAGCAGGAAGTAAGAGAGCTGATGAATATTCACATAATAGAGTCAGTCCGAAAAAGAGACCCACTAAAAAATATTTTTTTTTATAAAGATAAAAACTTAAGCCCAAAACAAAGTATGCGGCCATGCCATGTCCAAAAAAGAAATTCATAAATAAAGAAGCTGTATTTCCAAATAAACAGGCCAAAGCAAGAAAATGAATGGCCAAGCTTGGCAGTGAGGTTGAGGTTTGAATCCAATTACAAATAATAATCAGAAGTAGAGAATACGGAAGAACTTGATAGAGAAGTGCCATAAGAACTCTTGGAGTAGAGCTTACTGGCCGTGTTCGACTTCCATTTTTTGCCTTAATATCTTTCTTATCGAATTTAGAAAACTGATCGAGGATCAAAAATGCTGGAAATCCAAGTAACATAGGTCCGGGGGCCTTATTTGAAAAAATTCTTCCATCTTTAATAGACCAGTCTATGGTCCAGTCTTGGTAGTCATTAATTTGAAAACTTAAGTGATCGGACATGGCACGAAGCGTCGCATAGCGTGACATTTCATTTGTGCCGCCATTTTCTCTAAAAATGATACTGGCAACGATAAATACAAGAATCCACGGCAAAATGGGACTTTTCTTAATAACTTGCTTCATAGTAGTATTAAACAACGTATGGGCTCAACAAACAATAATGAAAATATCGTTTATAAAAGAAAAACTGGACGCTATAGCTCCCATGAAATCATTTTACGTTCAATAGAAGGAACAAGTGGAAAGATTTTAGATTTAGGGGCCAGCGACGGACTTTTGTATCAGGAATTAAGAAATCGTGGCTTTGAAGTCACTTGTGTTGATTATGAAGATCCATCAAAAATATCTGTCCCCGAAAAAGACTATGTCTTTTGTAATTTAGAGCAATATGAAAACTTAAATCTCACAGAGAAATATGATTATATTATATTGGCCGATGTTATTGAGCATTTGAGAAATGCACCAGAGTTGCTTTCTTATATCAAAAAATTTTTAAAAGAAGATGGGGAAATCATTATTTCAGTTCCAAATATCGCTGTCTGGGTTTATCGAGTTTCATTATTTTTAGGTAGTTTTGATTATACAGAAAAGGGAACATTGGATGAAACCCACGTTCGTTTCTATACTAAAAAAACAATTCTTAATCTTATGAAAGATTCTCATTTCAAAGTGGAACAATTTACACCAACTAGTCTTCCTTTCGAAGTTGTCCTCAAAAACTTGAATGGAAACATCATTGTTCAGTCAATGGAGGCTGCATATTACATTTTTGCAAGTCTCTGGCATAAACTTTTCGCTTATCAATTCGTTGTTAAGGCAAAATTATTAAAATAGGTATTTAATTGAAAAAAATATGTGAAAAATTGTGGAATAATCCCGTTGCTATCTGGTGTCTAATCTTTATTCTTATAAATATTTTGTTTAGAGCAACTGGTGGAGCAAATCCTGCTTCTCGTTATGCAACCATGCGTTCTATGGTTGAGCAAAGCTCATTCATGATTGATTCCTATAAACATTGGACTGTGGATTGGGCTCAAAAGCCAGGTGGAGGAACTTATTCCAATAAAGCCCCGGGACCTATGTTTATAGGTTTTCCCCTTTTTTTTATAATAGAAAAAATGACTAAAAATGGAAGAAAAAAAAAACTTAATGATAAAGGCCATCGAATTAATTATGTTTCATCGGGCCCCCGAGTTCTTATGTCACTCGCTTTGCAGTTAATACCGTTTGCACTGTTATGTTTTCATATGATTAAAAAGTTAGATTTAAAAAACTTATCACTAGCGCAAATCAACTTTCTTTGCTTATCTTTATTTTTTGGAACGACAATTTCTTTACTTCTAAATGTTTATTTTGGTCATGGTATGACAGCTATATTTTTATTACTTATTTTTTATGGTTTACAGACAGAGAAGCCACTTCTCATTGGGGCAGGCTTCGGGTTTGCCCTTCTTTGTGAGTATACCGTTGCTCTCATACTGCCTGTCCTGCTTATTTCTCTTCTTTATCAAAATAAAAAAGATTTTAGATGGGTGAAGAACTTTTTTCTTGGGGGGATCATTCCAGGACTATTATGGGCCTGGTATCATTTTTCATCAACAGGGTCTTTATTCCAAATCCCAGCGCAGTTTCAAAATCCAGGATTTGAAACCGTGAAGCATATAAAAGGAAGTTTTGCAGGAATGTTTCATCCCTATCCTAATTTAGAAAATTTATATCATCTTTTGTTAGGACCAATAAGGGGACTATTATTTACCCAGCCTTGGGTATTGTTCTCTCTCGTTGCACCGATATTATTGATTAAAAAGATTAGAGAAGATAATCAAACAATCGTATTATTTATTTTTACCTATGGTTCTTTTTTAGTCTTACTATTAATGAATTCAATGTTTGATGAGTGGCATTCTGGATGGATGGTTGGACCTAGGTACATGAGTTCTATATTTCCATGCATAGCGATGTTTATAGGTATGAATTATAAATCATTTTCTAATCATTATCTTAAGTTGTTATGGGTGGGATTGATTTGTGCCATTTCATTTCGGTGCTTAGTTTATGCCTCCACAATATTGGCGCCAGATGTTCCTCTTTGGCCTTATTTAATGATGAAAGTAACACCCAAAACAAGCTTTAGAATTTTAGTATTTATTACTTTATTAAGTTTAGGTTTTTATAGAACTAAAAAAATTAGGTTAGTTAATGTCTGACATTTATAAAAATAAAGAAAATATATTAATCGTTGTTATTGTTAGTATTTTAATTTCTCTCCGATTTCTCTTCATGGAAGATATTACATTTATAAATGATGAACCTTGGTTCTTAGGGTTTGGTTTAGATATTCTAGAAACAAAAAAGTTCTTAACCCTTGGGCTAGAAGGTAAAATGGGGGTGAAATATGGCCCCTATACTGCATGGTTCTATGGACTTCTTCTATCTATTTCAAAAAACCTACTAACTATAGCCTATCTTAAAACTGGGATCATTTCTTTCTTTACTCTAGTCGCAGGTATTGTGGGAATAAGAAGTCAGAAAAATCTTTCCTATTGGTTGCTCATACCTCTTTTTTCATCTTTATATTTATTTAATTACTCAAGACTATTATGGGACTTAGAAATTTCTACTACATTTTTAGCAGTATCTTTTTATTTATCATTCTTAAAAGATGAGAAAAAAATAAAAATTTATATTGCCTTGTTGACTTGTGTTTTTGCAACCTTAACTCACTTAATGAGTCTTCCCACTGCTCTAGCTCTTGGAATTCACTTCTTAATATTTAAGAGACAATGGATAAAAAATAATTTGATAGCTTTCTTTGGTTTGCTGCTGCTTTTTTTAAGTGTCGGTGGCCCATATTACTATTATGTTTTGACTACTCCACGAATTGAAAGAGTGGCTTTTGATCCAGATTTTCGATGTTTTTTTTATTCATTTTTTGGTGCTAGATTTCTAACAACTTTTGATTTTAGTTATTTCTTAGGTAAAAATTGGCAATTTATTGAAGGCACACCTCAAGTAATAAATCACATCATACTTTATTTATCCGCCCTCACGTGGTTGCCATATCCAGTCAGCTTTTTTGGTTTGTATTTATCAATA
>JABGXW010000033.1 GCA_018675575.1 Bacteriovoracaceae bacterium
TATTAGCAGGTAGAGCGTGAAGAGATTTACCATCTACAAGAATGTCTGTTTCAACACATCTACCTTCAAGAAAGTTACCAGTAGGAATCAGTCCATTATGTTCAGCTAATAAAACCTTGTAGCTTGTAAAATATCCAGCTTCCGATCCAATGTCACACGGATCAGTTGCTGAAATTGAATCGGTCAGATTTCTGCAATTTTTAATTAGCACTTGGGGGAACATATGACGAGTAGTAGGAGGAGAAGTAGGAGGAGAAGTAGTGTCAAAGGAAGTAAATGTGGGGGTAAACTCATTATGTTTACATTTCAGATTAGAGAGATTAAAAGTCACGCTTAGACCTGTAGAGGCATTATTCACATTTGCTGACTTAAAGTCACATTGGGTGAGACCAGTTAATTCATTTAAGTCCTGATCAGAGGCCCAGGCCACAACCCAAAACTTCCATAATCCAAATGTGAGGTTCCTATTGTATTCAGAATCTAAAGAGACTGTATGGGCAAAGGACTCGCCTGTGGTAAGGTTTTCCCCCCAAAGCATGGCCCCACCTTTGGATTCAAAATAGGCGCTCAGGGTGAATTGCAATGCCGTATCTCTACCACCTTTTTTTGCACAACCAAACCCTCCAAATAATAGAAATGACAGGGTCAGGGCAAGTAAAATTTTTGTGGTGAAAGTCCTCATACCAAACATACTATCGGTACTTCATGTAAATTAATTAAGTACTTCATTTTATTAAACAAACTGAAAAGTGGCATAGGAAAAGTGCCTTTAATACATGTCATAATTTTCGTAACTGATAAATTTTTTGAGGTCGCCGAATGAGAGATTTTAAAATAAAGTCAATAAACTAGATAGTCATTTCTTTTTTAAATGAGTAAGTGCTTCATTTAAAGAATCTTTAAGATCAAGAAAATAATCGTTTTTTCTAAGAGACAAAGGCCCAACATCCTCATCATTGCAAATCTTTTTAAGATATAGTTTTATTCCCATAATGGGACCAATAATTCTTTGGGTAACTTTCAATCCATAATAGAAAATTATGATGGTCGAAGAAATGGTTATCTCTAGATAGAGTATGAGCATAGAACTTTCTATATTGTCTAAAAAAGCTATTAAATGAACATTTTTTTTTCTAAACCATAGTCATGTATTTTATTAAATATATATGCTGCTAATCCAAATAAAGATAAATTCGATATAATAAAAATCATTAAAAATGATCCAATAAGTTTCATTTGAACTTGAGGTTCAATAAGAATTTTTCTTTTGGGTCTGTTTCTTCTTTCTTTCATGTTTAGATTGCCAGTTAAAGTCCTTATCTTACTATAAAGCTTTATGTGGAGGTATCAATTATTATTTTCAAAAAAAAGCTAAAGAGTCTATCTATGGCCTACGGATATTTTCATTACATGAAGAATAGATAAAATCATTAAGACCTTTCTTGCTTATTAAATGTTGTTCTCGAGAATGATGCCGTATGGGATTTGGAGCTGATTTATTGAAGTAACATCTTAATTGAACTTTATCCAAAAACTGAGGTAATCTTTAAAAATAAGAGGTCTTTTTGTATGGGTTTAAGTAAATAGCCAGTAATATCATAGCTCATGGCCTCAACGATTTTTTCTTTTTCGGCCTCAGAGGTAAGCATTATGAAAGGAAGATGTTTGTATTTCTCATCTGCTTTGCAGACATGTAAAAATTGTAAACCATTCATTTCTGGCATATTCCAGTCTGAAATTATTAGGTTTATATTGTTTGTCTTCATAATATTGAGTGCACTTTTACCATTATCAGCTTGAAAAATATTTTTTTCAGGAATTCCATAGGCAATTAGAGATCCGTTAAGAATATTTCGAAGTACTTTCATATCATCAACAATTAAATATTTTTTTTCTTTAAAGCTTATTGTTATTTCTCCTTATATTTATTGAGGTATTATAGCCTTAACTGAGTAGTTCTGACTAGAGTTTAGAGTTGTAGTTTGTATACTTTCTTTAAAAATAACTTATTTTTGATTCCTAAGCGATAAAGTATCATCACGGTAGCATTAATAATAATTCTTCTTATCGGACCATTTTTATCATATAACCGGGTTCCTACAATAATTGGATGGTCTACATAGTTGCTAGAGTATAATTTTCTCAATGAGTCAGAAAGTATGACATCTTCCATAAAAAGATCGGTGGGTATATTGACATGATCTAGAACGGATTTTCGCATAAATAATCCGTTTGTCCAAACGAATTGAGAAAATAACTTTGATCTAAATTGGTTTTGCAAGAAGGCATATAGCTGCATTGAAGTATTATTGTTTTCATACTGTTTAGAAAAAGCTCCATAATAAAAGTCTGTCTTATCTGTATATTGGAGTATTATTTCAATATGTTTTTGATCTATTTCACAATCAATAGGAAGTATGAAGATAGTATCGTTTTGGGCCTTCTCAATCCCTTGAGTAATAGTCTTTCCAATAGAGGGTAATTCAATTTTATTCGTTATAAATGAAAATTGCATTTCTTCACATATTTTCTTTGCAACTTCGATGGTTTGATCACTACTTCCGGCATCAGAGACGACAACTTGTACCTTACTAGAAAGGCCCTTTGTCATTTCGATAATTTTTTTTATTTGAGAGAGGCCTTTTACAATAAGCTTCTCTTCGTTGAGTACCGGAATTATTATTGTTAGCATATTTAGAGAAGGTATTTAGGAAGAAAGGCAGCTAGGAGCTGCCTTTCTTTTTGATTTAGAGATTAAGTCCGTAAAAAAGTGCCCAAGTTGTGGACTGGTCAGTATTTCTGCCAGTGAGCTTGGTGAACCTAGAAGCTCCGACCCAAGTATTTGATTTTGGGAAATAATAACTTCCAGACATGCTATATCCTACAAATTGCTCTTTAATTGCATAGAAAGCAGGAATTCCCCCTGCCGCTGCATTAATAGTTCCCCAGTCAGAACCACCTATATCAGGACCATTTGTTGTGTGACGCATAACAAGACCCATTCCAGCACTTATTCTTTCAGAGAGTTGGTATGGAAGATCAAGCGTAACATTAATCTGATCAGCGGGAAGTTCAAATGATTCCAGAAGATCTGCTCTACTTCTCTTTGTGTAATTTACATCAAAAATCCATCTCCAATTTTCAAATAAAGATAAAGTTTCTGTAAGTCCTAAAGTCATATGAGTCGAAAAGTCGTTCACTGATAAAAAAGTTGGGTTGGCCACTTCAGAATTGGCGCCTGGGCTTTTATACTGAAAATATACATTAGTACTATGACTGGATTTTGAAATCAGGTTTTTAGTCATTTTAAGACTGATTTCAGAAATTTTACTTTGCTTAGTGTCAACTCCACCCACTGTTGGGTTTGGGTGACTTCCGTGCTCTATGATTGAAGTTGCATAGGTTAACCTGAAGTCTGCTTGCAGTCCTAGGCCTAGTCCTCTTCCATAATTTAAAGAGTAGGTAGAATAGGTTGTTTTGCCTATGCCGGTGTCACAACTTGCCCCTGATCCAGTATTATTACAAAAATAATTTTCAGTACTGCTGCCTTTCCAGAGGCTTTGAGCATTTGTTTGACTATAATCTATAGATAATACTTGTGAGCCATTGTCTAAGACATTGGCGTAAAGGCCAGTACTAAGAAATAATCCTGCTAAAAGAAGAATTTTTGATATTGTTCTCATTATTTTTCTCCTTTTTTACATTGGGATTTGTCTGCATTTTCTACTAATTTGCAGTCTAATTGTGGTTTAGGTTTAGGCGGAAAAGAGATATAGGTTCCGCTTGCAGAAACAAGTGTTGGGATAACTAGCGTTGTGAATAATGCTAGTTATAAAAAAATTTTTAACATAATTTAAGCTCCATGAATAAAATAATAAAAATAATATAGTAATAATAATATAGTAATAATGACAAACTATACTATAACTTGGCAACATATCTATTAAATA
>JABGXW010000007.1 GCA_018675575.1 Bacteriovoracaceae bacterium
AACGCCTGGGAAGCTGCAAGCAGACAAATTCCAGGAGGTTTGCCTGCGGGGAGTTCGAATATTTTTTTTCATTGTTTAAACGATGAAAATCTTACTCATTGGAACACGAATGCTGTTCCTAATAAGCTTCTAGGTGTTCAAATGGGAGAAGAAGTTTTTGATATTTATGCTGCCTGTCTAGCTAAATCAGTTCGTCGCCTTAATAGTGATTATCACGCTTGTATATATAGATCTGCATTTTCATGTGTTGAACTTGCACACCTTAAAAACGCTCGAGCAATGGTAGAACTCCAGTTTTCTGATGGAGATGGAAAACACGAAGGCACTCATGTTGCAGAAGTGGAAAGTGCAACAATAGATATGAATGGAGAATGTCATTTAATAATAAAAGAACAAAATACAGATGAAAAGATAACTTGGCCGATGCAAACCAATGAGGAAGGCACCAATTCTTCGTACATGGGAGATGGTATTAGTGTAAGAATAGTAGAAGCATTCATTGTTAAAGTGCAAAGATTAGAATGTAGTGATGTTTACTAGCTATACTTTAATGACTAATGAAACGTTGTGGCCTACTTAAAAGAACTTGATAAAATAAGAAAGCAATGAAAATGTGGATAATGTATAATCCTGAATTAGAAAAACATATTATTTTTTAAAGATTAACTCCAGGTTAACAAAGAAGCATCATTACAATATGATAGTTTTAAGAAGTCCTTAAATGTAACAATTGTAGAATCTCTGATAATAAGAACAAAGTTTAGACAGATAAATATGTATCTTATCGATATCACATATAAATAAGGTGATAAGTTTGGCATAGAATATGCTAAATAAAGCATGTGCTAATGGGGTCAAAAACAACTAACATTTTTCTTAAAAATATAACTATGATGACATGTCTCTTCATAGTTTCGCATCTCGCTGCTTTAAATATTGTAAATGCCGCTATTTCACCCCAAGAAACGCCTCCAAAATATGTAATCCAAAGTTCATTTAAAAGAAATAAGAAAATCTGGGGTACTTTCCATCAAGTAAGAGAAACAGGATTTAAACTCAATAAAAATGGTAAACGATTAAAAAGAAATAAAGTGAGAACCCCACTCTCTGATATCATTTTTAAAAGAGGTAAAATATTTTTTATTCGGCCAAGTCAGAAGCTAAACTCTATAAGTCTAGAGGTTTTAGGTCTCCCCTATAAGAAGATCAGTAAACGTACTTATAAATTGTTTACAAAAGGACATAAAAATAAGCTCTATGCTATGTTTAAAGATCATATACAAACCATAATAACAAAAGGTCTTTATAGAAAAGAGAAAATATTAGAAATAACGATTAATGATGTTATTTTTAAAAATGCAATATGCTCCAGAAAAAGAAAGCTCTACAAATGTCAATTCCCTATTGAATTAAGTAAGGGCAAAGATTTAAAGGTTCCTATGGTCCCTAAAGATTTCACAGAGAGCTTTAAAGAACTCAGACTTCTAAGAGATATTAAAGAGTCATCTTTATTTCGTCAGTATCAAAGCAGACTAAAGCGTCGCCTTTGGAAACGCTTCCCATCAAGTAAAATCTTTCATTAAGAGTTTCTAACTTCTGAGAGAGTTCATCCGGACGATCAGTAATAAGTACAAACCCTATTCCCATATTAAATGTTTCATAAAGTTGTTTAGAGAGTAGACTAGACCTCTCTAGGATTGTTTGAACAAAACTAGGAAGCTCTGTAGTTTGTGGAAGGTTTGTGATATTATAGTTAAATTTTTTATTTATTCTTGGAATATTTTTTAGACCACCACCAGTGATATGGGCCATCCCCTTTACAAGTCCATCATATTTTAATAATTCCATAACGGTTTTATGATAAATTCTAGTAGGCGCCAAAAGTGCTGTTTTTAATTCAAGTTCATCTTCTTGAACTAATTGTCTAATTAATGAAAAGCCATTTGAATGAAATCCTGAAGAGGGAAGACCAAATATTTGATCTCCTTCTTTTAGAGTTGTTCCATCAATTAAGTTTTCTTTTAAAACTTCCCCTACTACAAATCCTGCCAAATCATAATCTCCTAGAGAGTACATTCCAGGCATTTCGGCCGTTTCTCCACCAATTAATACGGCCTGAGATTGCTTACAACCATCTACAATTCCATCAATGACATCTTCACTTACAGAAAGATCTAAGTGGGAGGATGCAAAATAGTCCATAAAGAATGAACTTTTTGCTCCAACGCAAAGAATGTCATTAACACACATTGCAACAAGATCAATTCCAATTGTATCGTGTTTATTGACATCAATTGCAAATTTTAGTTTTGTTCCAACACCATCAGTTCCTGCGGCCAGATAAGAATCTCCTTTTTCATAAAGAGAAGCAAATCCGCCCACCCCCTGATAAACTCTGTCGTTATATGTAGAAAGGACTTTTTTCTTAATTCTTTCGACAAACAAATCACCTTTTTCTATGTCTACACCGGCGTCTTTGTAACTAATATCTGATTTTTTATTCATTATGCTCTCTTAGTTAAAATTAATGTCTAAAATGTCTTCTACCTGTGAAAAGCATGGATGCTTTTATATCGTCACAGCAAGAAATGACATCTTTATCTTTTATACTTCCACCTGGTTGAACTATAAATCTCACACCTTCTTTATTTGCCATCTGAATATTATCTTTAAATGGAAAGAAGGCATCTGAAACAAGAACAGAATCCGTTAAATCTG
Organism: Bacteriovoracaceae bacterium; assembly: GCA_018675575.1. Lineage (GTDB taxonomy): Bacteria > Bdellovibrionota > Bacteriovoracia > Bacteriovoracales > Bacteriovoracaceae > M0603. The sequence continues at coordinate 2,719 of JABGXW010000007.1, forward strand.
TATGACCATTCTCTCGTGCTTTATCTATAGCTTGCATAGTTGATATTAGACGATTAGGATTCCCCATTCCTGCACCTATTAAATAAAGCCCATCTTGATCACGATTAAATAAAGCAATCGCATTTGATTTAAAGTGTTTGGTTATCATTATGCCAAATTTTGCAAGTGCCACTTTTATATCAGGAAATTTTATTTTTGTTACATTTTCAAATTCTTTATCTACTACAGAGTCTTCATCTTGAATGATTACTCCTCCGTCAATAGTTCTCATTATTTTATGATTCATATCGATACTAGAAGGATCGAGCTGTAAAACTCTAAGATTTTTTTTCTTGGAAAAGATATCCATGGCCTCTGCAGTAAAGTCAGGCGCAATAAGGACTTCTATGAATTTATCAGATAGCCAAATAGCTTCTTTGTCAGTGACGATATCTGAGAATGCCATAATCGAACCAAAACTAGAAATGGGGTCTGCGGCCCATGCTTTCTCTAAAGATGTAATTAAACATCCTGTCATGGCCGCACCACATGGATTTAAATGTTTTACAATAACTACAGATTTATTAAATCCTAATTCTTGATTTAGGATAGAAATATCATGACAACATCTTAATGCGGCATCAGCATCAAGATAATTATTATAAGATAGATCTTTCCCTTGTAGAGGAGTAGCATTTGCAAGAGAATCTCCGTCTTTGGTTTTAACTATGATTGCTTTTTGATGAGGGTTTTCCCCGTAACGTAAAGCTTCACCTTTATCAGAATCTATATAAGTTCGAAATTGTAAATTATTATTTTGTTCTATGTCTAGAACTTGTTGTTCTTCATCTGTAAACAAAGATTTTTCAAACTTTTTGACGATAGCAATTTCATAATTTGCCATTAATTTAAAAGCTTCAAGAGAGTTTTTCTTTCTTTTGAAGTAAGAAATTGATCCTTTTGTTTTATTAAGTTCTTCAATAAAACTAGGATATTGCTCTGGTGATGTAATTACCAAAACTGATTCGAAGTTCTTGGCAGCACATCTAATCATAGTAGGTCCACCAATATCAATATTTTCTACTAAATCTTCTAATGGTTTATTTTCTGCAGCTATTTTTTGAAAAGGATAAAGATTGCAAATCACTAAATCAATTGGGAGAATTTTGAGTTGTTCAGCTTGATTTAAATCGTCTGAATGATTTCTTCTAAAAAGTAATGCGCTTGAAATTTGAAAACTCAGAGTTTTCATTCTTCCACCAAAAACTTCAGGATTTCCTGTCAAATCCTGAACAGGTGTAAACTGATATCCATTATCTGTAAGAAATTTACCGGTTCCACCACTTGAGATAATCTCTATGTCATACTTAGAAAGAACGGCCGCGATCTGAGCTAAATCTGACTTATCAGTAACTGAAACCAGTGCTCTTTTAATTTTTAGATGATTAGTTTTAAATTTTTCCATGATTTTATTCCTATAAAATATATTTAATATTTTTAAAAAAATGATTTCCATCACCAGGAGATTGTACATCTCTAACAGATGCGCCCGCACCTCTTAGCCCTTTAACCATAAAGGCTTCAGGATGAGGCATTAAACCTAAGATTGTTCCTGTTTTATTTGTAAGACCTGCAATTTTTTCATGAGATCCATTAATATCAGTTTTATAAGTTAGCGCTATAAGCTTATTTTCTTTCAAATAACTAGATATTTCAAATTCCCTATTTTTTGCAAGCACAATACGTCCTTCACCATGTCTTATAGGTAATTCAATCGAACCCATCCCTTTTGTCCACAAGCAAGTTGACTCAGGAACATCTAAATCAGTCCATTGATCAATAAAGTGTCCAGTAGAATTATGTGCAAGGCCTAAAACCCTATCTGATCTATGATCTGGCAATAGTCCCAATCTAATTAAAACTTGAAAACCATTACAAATTCCTATTATTGGTTTGTTATCATCAACGAATTCATAAAATTCTTGATATAATAGTTTTTTTATTTTAAGTGCAAGTACTTGTCCTGAACCCAATTCATCGCCGAAAGAAAACCCCCCAGGAAGTGCTAATCCTTGATACTCTTTCAAGCATGATTTATTTTTAACTAATTCATTTATGTGAATAATATTTCCAGCAAGACCGACTTTTCGAAATGCAGCGAGAGTTTCTTTTTCGCAATTAATGCCATCGCCTGATAAAATTAAAAATTTTGCTACCATAAAGAATCCTTAAAATTTTGTAGTAAACGCTTGTACTAACTGATCTAATGATTGATTAATAATTATTTCTTCATTAGCGATTACTCTTAATTCTTTTTTTGCAGTCACAGTTCCTAAACGTGTAATAAAAACATCAGAAAAGTCTTTTTCAAATTCAGATATATTTTCAACATTAATAGATGCTAACAACTGTCCCATACCTTCCCCAAAACATGTTAATAAGTTATCATCTGTTAACTGAAGTTCTGCTCCAAGGTTTCCCCCCATGCAAGATTCTGCGACAGAGACCATAAGACCTCCTTCTGATAAATCATGTAACGATCTAATATTATTCTGGCCAAGACTTTTAAATATTGTTTTATAAAGTTTATAATTCGCTTTAATATCAGGTTCTTTTGGGCAGTTTAAATCTTTCAATTCATAAAGGTTTTCTAGTTCCGATGCCATAAAAGAATTACTTGGTTTCCCAAGTAAGTAGATGATATCTCCATGATTCTTAAAGTCACTAGTTGTTATGTTTTTAACAGGGGTTCTTGCCACAGCAGTGACGAGCAACGTAGGTAAAATACTAATTTTTAATTCTTCACCTAATTTATTTTTTCCTTTAAAGTCATTCTTCATACTGTCTTTACCACTTACTAATGGAGTACCGTATGCCTGTGTGATTTCACTTAATCCTTCACAGGTTTTGACTAATGCTCCGAGCTTATAATCACCATCTATATTTTTCTTAGTAAAAATAGGGTCAGGCCAACAAAAGTTATCGAGAAGACATAGTTCATCTATATTTCCACCTGTAGCAATAACATTTCTCACAGCCTCATCAACTGAGTACATCGCCATAAGCTTAGGATCAAAATAGGATAACCGAGGTGATATTCCACAGCCAATAGATAAAGAATTATTTTCCAAACCTCCATGTGGACCAAGCCAAATGACACCAGAGTCATTGGGGCCACAAAATTTTGTTTCAGACCCCTTATTATCTCCAGAAAAGGGTTTTACTAATGTTGCTGCTTTAACTTCATGATCGTATTGCCGTACAAACTTTTCTTTACTTGCAATATTTGAAGTATGCAATAGGCTTGTAAGTATCTTATTGTAATCATTTGGAAGTGTACTTTTCTCCCCCTCCCTAAGCCAGTTCTCATAGGATCTAGGACCATCCCATTTTGCAGTTAGCTCCATAGGTTTAAGTGAGTCATGCAAGAAGTGGAGATCGAGCGATGCCACTTCTTTACCGTTATAGGTAATTGTAAATAATCCTGAATCATTAAATTCGCCGAGGTCACTAGCAATGACACCAAATTCTTTTGCAAGTGAAATGAATGCTTGTACATCTTTTACAGGTACTGCAAAAGACATTCTTTCTTGTGATTCAGAAATCATAATTTCATAGGGAAGAAGACCTGGATACTTTAAAGGGCAAAGAGCTAGATCAATTGTTGCTCCACCAGTTAAAGTGGCCATTTCACCAATGCTTGAGCTGATACCTCCTGCACCGTTATCAGTAAGGGCAGAAAATAACTCTCGATCTCGTGCCTCTATCAGAAAGTCAGTTACCCTTTTTTGCATTAAAGGATTACCAATTTGAACAGCTGTACTTGGCGATGATTCATTTAATTCTAATGAGCTGAAAGTAGCACCATGAATACCATCTGCGCCTACAGCACCACCAACAACAACAACCCTATCTAAAGGTTTAGCAAATTTTCCAAATCCATCTCGACCAGATTTGAGCTTCTGTGGCATAACACCAACTGTACCTACATAGACAAGGGGTTTCCCTGCATAAGATGGATCAAAAAATATTGATCCATTAACAGTAGGTATACCTGATTTATTTCCACCATCAACTACTCCTTTATGAACCCCCTCTAACAAGTGACTTGGGCTCAATAATCCTTCTGGCATTTGTTTCTCAGTTCCTTTTAATGGATACTCAATAGGTCCTAAGCAAAAGACATCAGTATTTGCAATTGGCATAGCACCCATTCCAGTTCCTAAAATATCTCTATTGACTCCTAGAATTCCAGTAAGTGCACCACCATATGGGTCTAAAGCAGATGGAGAGTTGTGAGTTTCTACTTTTACACAGACATCGATATTATCATCAAATCGAACAACACCAGCATTATCTGAAAATACTGATTTAAGCCAGTCAATTTTATTATTTTTTTCGATTGCCTTAGTGCTCCCCTTAATAAATGTTTTATAAAGGCCATTTACAATTAATTTTTCACCCCTTTCATCTGTAAAATTAATATTGGCAGAGAAGATTTTATGCTTACAATGTTCACTCCAAGACTGAGCAATTATTTCAAGCTCAACATCTGTGATATTTCTACTATTCAAATTTTTTTTATAATGATCCTTAACATGAAGAAATTCATCCCAAGTCATGGCCAAACAACGTTCTTGATTCATTATGTTAAAATCTTCTTCAGAAACTTCATCAAGGTCAAAAGTAAGAACTTGGCCATCGCCTTCAAGATTCACGTTGAGTAATGTACAACTTTTAAAACGATTGGATTTTAAAAAATCTTCTCTGCTGGAAATCTTGATCTCTTGAATTAAAGAATTGGCCAAGAGGTGACTTGCCATTTCAGAGATTTTTTCTTTAGACTCCTTTGTTCCTAGAAAATATAGTTCACCAGTTGATACTTTAGCATCTATATTAAAATGGCCAAGAGCGTCTTCTGCAGAGAGACCAGTATTGTCAGTAACCCCAGCTCTAAAGAAAATTTCTATAGCATAATCAAATTCCTTAGCTTTGTCTTTCTCATCAGAATAAAAACCTAATTGAGATATTTCATCACAATAAATTAATTTTTGATATTCATTATATAATTGCGCTGATTGCTCATTATTACATTGGCCAATATAGAGATACCTTTTTTCAAATGAAGTAAGGTTACTTTTAAAGAAAATATTAATTTTAGGAACTAAAGAAGAATGATATCTTCCTTGGTCTAATTCACATGTTTCATAACGAAATATAGTCATTTTACTTCCAATCAAGACTTACTAAGGCCTCACGGTAAATTTGATATTCTAAACTCAATCCGCGATTCTTAAAATCTTCGAATGTATCTTCTTTCTTTCTCTTAAAAGTTTTTTGTAATATAATCGGACCGGTATCAATTCCAGAGTCGACATGATGAATTGTGACTCCAGAAACTTCATCTCCAGAATTAAATGCTTGTTCATAAGCGTCTTTTCCAGGGTATTTTGGTAACAGTGAAGGATGAATATTTATCACTCTATTTTTTTGGAAAGACTCATCAAAGTAGCACTTTAAAAATTTTGCTGATAATATTTTCATATACCCTGCTAAAGCGATCCAGTTAACATGGTGTGAATCCAAGATTTCTTTAATTTCTACTTCATGCCTAGCTTTAGCAACGGGGTGTGATTCTCCAATTTTTTTTACGAACGGAATAGTATAGATCGGAATATTCTTATAAACGGGATGAGTATTGATCTTAACAATAATTCCAGCATCTTTTTTGTCTGTTATGAGACATTTGATTGTTGAATTAAAAAGCTCTTCTTTAGCACAATCAAGAATATTGATGGCATTTGTACCATTTCCAGATGCAAAGATTGCTATATTTTTTGATTGATCAGTCATAATCATGAATCCCTCTTCCGATATCTTTCCTATAAAAAGCATCTTTAAAAGAAATTTTTTCAATTTCAAGGTAAGCATTTTCTTTTGCATTATCTAACGTATCTGCCAGAACTGTCATGCCCAAGACTCTACCACCAGTATTGATAAGACCTGTCTCAGTTGATTTTACGCCTGCAAAAAATAATTGCTTTTCCTGTAAAGGCCTAGTCGGAAGAAGGTTTTTTGAGTAGGTTATTTGATGCCCTAAACTCATGGGAGTTCCATCAATAGAAGGATATCCCCCAGAAGTCATTACAATGTGGATAGATGACTTACTAGATAATGCTAGAGGTGTATGTGATTCTTTTAATTCACCTTTCGCTGCAGCTAAAAATGCATCTGACATTCGGCCCAGAACCAAGGGTAATAAAGTTTGCGCTTCAGGGTCTCCAAAACGTACATTATATTCTATAACTTTAATTCCATTATTATTTTTCTTTGATTCATCAATCATTAATCCAACGAAGAGAAACCCTTTATAGGGCATACCTTGTTCTTTCATTCCAATTAAAGTCTGTTGTATAATTTGTTCTTCAATAAATGTTCTTTGATCAATAGATGGCCATTCATGCGAGGAATAGCAACCCATTCCTCCAGTGTTTGGTCCTTTGTCATCATCCAAAAGTCTTTTATGATCGCAGGCGTAGCCTAGCATAATAAAATTATTTCCATCAAGAAGTCCAAAAGCTGAAACCTCTTTCCCATATAGCATTTCTTCAAGAATAAGCTCTTTTGTATTTACAGTACATTCTGGATTCTCTAGAAAATCAAATATTGTTTTCTGGGCCAAAGATCTTGAATGAGTAACAACAACACCCTTGCCTCCGGCCAAAGATGAGGCCTTAATTACAATCCCTTTATTTTCAACGTCCCATAATTGAAGAGCATCTAATGCCTTCTCACAATTATTAAATTCCTCATATTTAGCGGTAGGTATACTTACTGTTTTCATAAACTTTTTAGCGAATACCTTAGATGACTCTAGCCTAGCAGCATCTTTAGAGGGACCAAGAACTGATATTCCATTTTTTTCAAGAGCATTTGAAACTCCATCAGCTAAAGGTTGCTCAGGACCTACGATTACTAAGTCAATTTGAAGTTCCTTCATTTTTGAACAAAGGTCATGAAATTCAGGTTTAATTATTGGTATTGAAATTGATTTTATTTTATCAGATGAATACATCATTCCAGGATTACCAGGAATCACATTGATTTGGCTTACATTATGCTCCATCGCCAAACGATAGCTCAATGCATGTTCTCTTCCACCACTTCCCAAGATCACAATTCTCATCATATTTCCTATGGTAGCCTATTTATTAATTCTTTCATTGACCATGCATTTTCAAAAATTTTTTTATTAAAATATTTTTTACTTAATTCATTAGTTAATGTTTTATACATCATCGCCACAGCTTCTAATTTATCACTTTGAATTTGAGGAGGGGTTAGATTAAATTCTTCATGACATATTGATTTCCAGTCAGGAGTTCCTCTCAAAATAGCTATTTCTTTTGCCTCTTCAATTTTTTTATGCCAATCTCCATCACGATAAAACTCTCTAAGTCTTTCCTTCGACAATTGCTTACCTCTTGCAGAAATTCGTAATTCATCTGGTCCAATTGAATCAATTAATTGAAAAGTTCTTTGTCCGTTTCTATCTTTAGTAAAAGCAAATTCAAATTTTCCATCATGAAGACTGACACCAATTTCTTTAAAAATATCTTGAAGTCTTAAAGATAACAAGACTGTGATGTTCTTAAGCTCGGATATCTCGTAATCTGTCATACTAGAAATTACCTGAGCATCCGATATAGGTAAATATCGATCTGTAGATTCTAACTTTGTAGAAAACTCAACCAAAGGTAGATCATAATGATCACCCGGTTTAGGAGGACATTGAAGTCCCATTGAATCTAAGTAAGAAGTATTTCCAGCTCTTTTTAGAAGTGAAGAGCCATTTGAGATATCAAATCTAAAAATGACTTCTAATGGAACTAATGTATCGATTAAGTCGCCATGGTATTGAGAATAATCATAACATCGCTTAGATTCCATATATGCAGGATTGATTACATTCATAGGCTCCACGGAAAAAGATCTTTCATCTACTAAATCAATTCCATGATGCTTAACTCCGTCCGACTTTAATGTTGCTAAAGTACCTAATAATTCTTCATTCAAAGAAATAGAAGGTTCCCAAGATTTCCAATTTTTATTGTCGCCTAAGACATCAAAAAATAATTTTGCCATTGTTGCTAATGCTTGTCCCTTGCCGTCTAAGGCATCTGGCATTTCCCCCCAGTCAAATACTGAATACCTGTCTGAATATTTAAATACATATGGAGATTGGTTTAAGACACCGTAGATGTCTTTAACTGATCCTTTATGTAATAATGGCAAATCACTCATAACTGCTCCAATTTATTCCAAAAGCTCATTGCATTTCTTGAATTATTCGCTCCACACCACATGCCTCCTTGTGATGCTGAATTCATGAATTGATTTGCTGAGTTTGGGTTTAATTTATGACTTTTATCTAAAATAGGTATATGAATACAAGGGCCTTCTAATAGAATCTCGCGATCATCATTGACATAGACAATTGCGGGGGATAATCCAGTTGGTTTACCTAATACTTCTACATTATAACCAATACTTTCTGCATACTTTGTTGCTCTAAACAATTCTAAAGTAACATATTCATAATCTAAGATTTTAGGATTAATGATAATTTCAAAAGTCTTTGTTTTGAAAAGTTCTATTGTTACAATATCCAAGAACTCTTCTATAAGGTTTTCTTTATTGGGCGCTATACTTAATACAGGAACTCCAAAAGGCATCTGAACAATCGAAAGGAAGGCATCTAGTCCGCCAAAGTTACCATCAACCGGAATTCCAAAAACAGGTTTGCTCGTTTTTGAAGCAACCACACCTGGTAAATGAGCAGCGAGCCCAGCTCCCCCAATAATGATATCACAATCAGAGGTTTCTAAAACTTTTTCCAATTCAACTGGATTTCTATGGGCAGAAATAACTTCCATTTTTACTTGATGTTTTTTGCCTAAACTTTCACATAGAGGTGCATAGATTCTTTCGTCTGATATTGAACCGAATAATGTTAAAATTTTCATAATGTAGTCTCTTTGTCTAATTGCCGCATTTGCATGAACTCTTCGGCGTCTTTAATTGAGGTTGGGTACTTATTATTTATACAGGCCATGCAAAGGTTGTCCTCACCAATAGCATCTACAAGATCTGATTCGTCTAAATAGATTACTTGATTAGCACCAACCCAATCTGCAATTTGGTCTAAAGTTTTATCTTTGGCAATTAATTCTTCTGGATTTGGAAAATCGATTCCATAATAACAAGCATATCTAAGCGGTGGACAAGTAATGGCCAATGTAATTTCTTTAGCTCCATACTTCTTAAGCAAAGAGATAATTTTTTTAGATGTTGTACCTCTTACAATTGAGTCGTCTACTAAAAGAATTCTTTTCTCTTTAATTTCAGAAATGACAGGTGAGAGTTTTAATTCTACGGCATTCTCTCTTTTTTCCTGAGTATTTAAAATAAATGATCTATGTACATATCTATTTTTAATAAGTGCTTCTCGGTATGGTAGTCCTAAGTTTTCTGCTAAGGAAATAGACGCTGTTCGACTGGTATCAGGAACAGGGCAAACAACATCAGATTGTATATCCCCCTTCTCTATCAGTTTTCTAGCTTTATTTGCTAATAATTTTCCAAGATTGAGTCTTGCTTCATAAACAGATTTTTTGTGTATTGAAGACTCGGCTCCTGAAAAGTAAACCCATTCAAACATACAAGGAGCAGGATTCTTCTTTTCTTTAAACTCAATGATATGAGATAAAAGTTCTCCGTCATTATTAATATGAATTAATTCGCCCGGTGCTATGTCTCTAACATATTCAAATCCAAGAAAATGGAGGGTCACTGTTTCAGAAGAAACGCAGTATTCTTTTTGACCTAAATTATCAGTATTTTCTTTAATTCCTAAAACGAGAGGACGTATACCATGTGGATCTCTTAAAGCTATTAACCCAACATCAGCAATCAGGCCAAGTAGGGCAAAACCCCCCTCTACTTCATTAAATATTTTTTCTGAGGCGCGAACTGCTTTATGAAATGAAAAGTCTTTCTTGTTTTTATCCCCTGTCATATATTTACACCAAAGGTGTAGAAAAATTTCTAAGTCATTTGTTGTTAACATTTGTAGATTTTCTTCTGATTTTAATTTTCTGCGTACCGAATGATAATTTATAAGGTTGCCATTATGAACCATACCAATACCAAACGGATAACCAGTCACAAGTGGTTGAAGATTGTCTCTTTGGTTTCCTCCTGCTGTAGCATAACGAGTATGACCGATGGCCATATTGCCTTTTAAGGGGCCTAGGTTTTCAGTATTAAAAACATTGGCAACTAAACCTAGCTCTTTTTGACTATGGAATGTTTTTGTCAAACTATCGTAAGAAAGAATTCCCGCGGCATCCTGCCCTCTGTGTTGAAGAGTAAGTAATCCACGATAAACATCGATGGCCTGATTTTTTCTTGAGGGTGATTGTCCTGATGGACTCATTATCCCTAATACTCCACACATAAATAAACCTCGCTTAGGTTCTATATTTCAAATCTTTAGACGATTTGGCCAGACATTTATTAGCACAGCTTATATATATCATTAGTTTGCCTAATTTGCGAGGTCGCCCAGATATTATTATTTGCCAAATTCGCTCCGCGTCACTATACTGATTTGAGAATATTTATCACTAGAAATACAATAACTAGGTAAAAACTATCATCAAAAAACGGGAATTTTTCATATGTTAAACAATAAATCCAATAGCATCATTAGCAATATTAGTAAAACTAAGTCGACTTATTAACATTTACTTTATTTTAAAACTGAAAGGTTGCAGAGATCTATATTATTAAAATTTTTCTCATATTTCTAATACTTATTACGACACATTCGTGTTCCCCACATAAAAAACTTAGTAATGGTGTTAAAGTCATTCTACATAAGAAACAAAGGGTCAATCCGGCAGGAGCCTTATCTCCGTGCTTTGGAACCACTCCGACACTCGAACAATTTAATAATCATCAATTATTTAAATACTCTAAAACTGAACTATCACACTGGATGGAACCATTATCTGAAAGTCTGAGTGACAGTAAAGGCATTATTCTACTGGCCCATGGCCTAAACTTAAGGCCTAGTAAAATGAATACCTTGGCCCATAGCTTTTCTCGACATGGATACCATAGTCTAAGAGTTTCCCTTTCTGGTCATAGAGGAAATCTTAATGAAATGAAGCTAGTAACAAGAAATATTTGGCTTTCAGAAATGAAGGCACATTATTGTCTTGCACTTGAAAAATCCCAAAAACTAGGCCTTCCACTCTATTTTGTAGGTTATTCACTTGGTGCTGCTGTTCTTTTAGATCTTCTAAAGAATAGGGATCTTAAAAATAGTTTTCAAAAAATAATCGTCATTGCTCCTGCCATCAGGGTTCACTGGTATACTCGTTTTCCAAAAATTTTGGCATTCTTTTCACGAAAAATTGTTATTCCCTCTCTTAATAATAAAGATTACAGAATGCATAAAGGAACAACGACTGCTGCCTACGAGTCACTTCATAAAATTATAGATAGCTTTGATTATCCCCATAAAAAAAAATTAAAAGTACCTATACTCATGGTCATAGATCCGGATGATGAATTAGTAAGCTTAGACAAAATTAAAACTATGATAGAGAAAAATAAACTTTTGAATTGGGAGATTTTCACCGTTTCTAATGACGGTGCCAAAGTTAAAAAAAAATACCATCATCTTATAATAGATCCTCCGACGCTTGGGGAGCTCAATTTCAATCGTTTAGAATCTCGAATGTTAAGATTTCTAAACCACCAATATTAGGTAAAGTAGAATATTTTACCACAAGTAAGTAACTATAATTTTGAAGTTCTTTCTTATATCTCTTTATATGATATTCTATACATAGGCATAAAGTGACATAGTTCACTTAGATGCAAGATGAACCATTAGGAGGAAGGATGCGTACCCTTCTTTTAGACAGTACATTCTTTCCCGTAAGGGTGATTACTTGGCAGAAGGCCATTATTCTTTTGATCACAGGAAGAGCGGAAGTGGTAGACGAATATGAAGATAAGCAAATAAGGTCAGTTTCTCAAAGCTTTACTCTTCCAAGAATACTCAGACTCTATAATAAGCATAAAAACAAAAGAGGCGTAAAATTCTGTCGGAACAATGTCTATTTTAGAGATCAACATAAATGCCAATACTGCTATCAAAAATTTCACGCCAATGACTTAACCTTTGATCATGTTGTTCCGCAATCCAAAGGAGGATCGACCTCTTGGGAAAATGTTGTTACCTGCTGTGTCCCATGCAATACAAAAAAGGCTGCCAAATCTCCAAAAGAGGCAGGAATGAAATTAATGAGGCGTCCACTGATACCAGATTGGTCGCCGCAACTTTGTTTAAAATTAAAAACAAACGACCCTTCAGAATGGACATTGTGGTTTCCTGGCCTAAAAAAAATGACCTGACTTTTATCAATAAATTGTATAAAGTTTTTTCCATGCAAAAATTGGTACAAAAAGAAATTAAAAGACTCACAAAACTTGGTGCATCCTATGTAGACATTCGTGTTCATCTAAAAGATATCTCTGAAACACTCTCTAGTTCTGATGGTTTACTGGAGCATTATCAGATTGAAAAAAGATTTGGTTTTGGGGTCAGGGTTCTCTATAACGGCGCTTTTGGCTTTTGCTCTATGGAAGATATTAAACACCTAGAACAAGCTTCTAACCTGGCGCTTAATCAGGCAAGGAATTCGAGTCAATTTATTCAGACCCCTATAGAATTAATCAAAAAACAAAATCATCAAGCGACTTATACAACCCCTACCGAAAATCATCCAGAAAAGGTACCCCTTAAGGATAAGATCTCGAAACTATTATCGCTAGCTTCTCCTCTCGCAGATAAAAAGTTTCTTCACTACGGAAACAAAATTGGGTTTTATGATCGTGAAATATACTATGCCGACTCAGAGGGCTCGGAACTTACAAAAAGCATTGTGGATGTAGAGGCTCATTTATACGCCAATGCTTTAGATATTGATGGACTCCTACAAGAAAGAACTTATAATCTTTATCAAAATCCAAATACATCCGTTGGATTTGAAAATTTAAGTAATAATCAACAAATCAACCATGGTGAAAGATTAAACAAAGAATTACATGAACTCCTAAAGGCTCCATTATGTGAAAAAGAAGTTTGTGATGTTATTCTTCTTAATGAAATGATGGCCTTACAGACACATGAAACCATTGGACATGCGCTTGAGCTGGACAGAATCTTAGGTTATGAACTTTCTTTTGCAGGCGGAAGTCATGTTGCACTATCTGATTTGGGAAAACTTAAATTTGGTTCGGAGAAACTCAATTCGTTTGCCGACGGAACAACTCAATGTAGCCCAGGCACAAATGGCTTTGATGATGAAGGTGTAAAAGGAAAACAGGTACAGCTTATTAAAGATGGAATATTACAAAATACTATTTCAAGTCGCCAGTCAGTTATTGAAGCCAATCAAAAAATGAATCAAAATTACTTTATAGAATCAGGAGGAGCTTGCAGAGCTCAGTCTTATAATAAACTTCCCATAGACAGAATGAACAATATAAATGTGGCCTATGGAGCGGACGGTTCGTTACAAGACATTATTAAAAATACAAAGAATGGAATTATTCTAGAATCACCAAAGTCTTGGTCAATAGGTTCAAATCGGGAAAACTTTCATTTTGCATGTGAAATCGGATTTAAGGTTATTGATGGAGAAATTACAAATACTGTTCGTAATTCAACCTACCGTGGAGACTCACTCCCTTTCTGGAATTCTTTAGACCAAGTTGGATCTGAGGAAACCTGGCAATTACAACAGGTTTTCTATTGCGGTAAAGGTCAACCAAATCAAATAATGAGATTAGGTCATGGAGTACCTGTGTGTAGATTTTCAAATGTGGAAATAGGTTATTGATGAAAACAATAAACATATTATTAAATGAACTGAATTTACATATAAGATCTTTGAATATTGAAGGTTCTGTCACTTATGAACATGAGGATACTAGGTTAGTTCGATGTGGAAGAAATCAAATTTCAGTAAATACAAAACAAATAGGTGGCAGTCTTGTTATAGAACTTTTAAATCATAAGAAATCTCTAACAAGGAAATTTTCTGGATTGTCGTTTGAAGTTTTAATGTTAAAAAATGAAATTTTAGAGATGTCAGAAATCTTGCCTTTAATGCCACAAATTGATTATGCTAAGAAATTAGACAACCATTCCAAGTCTGAGGGTACAATTGATTTAAAAGATAATAAGATGGTGGAAGATAGATCATTAGATATGGTTCTTTTTTTTAAATCCGTCATCGATTTCTTTGATAATAAATATCCTAACCATGGGCTTGAGCTATCAGGGGCATTCTCTCTTGGTTCTTATGGATATAATTATATTGATGTCACAATGGAAAATGCCATCTCTCATGAGTCATCAGACTTTAGTATTGAAGTAGTCCTGCAAATGACAACAGAAGAAAATAAAGAACTTCGTTCATCTCAAACCGGTGAAGATTGGTCACATTTTATGCCTAAGGTTCTGATTGACCATCTCATGTTTCTATATACGACTAAACTTCAAACAGAACGAATAAATATTCCTCCGGGGAAATATAATATCATTTTCTCAAATGACGCTATGGCAGAATTGGCCGTCCATATGGGTTATATCGCCCTAAATGGAGAATCACTTCTCAACAAGTCAGGTATGCTCGACGAGCAGAGGCATCCTATAGGTGCCCAAATTTTCAGTCCCAAATTTACTTTATCAGATAATCCAACAGATCCTGAAGTCATTAACAAAAGAACATTAACTCGTACAGGACTTACTCGAAGAGCGTTCCCTTTATTTGTAAATGGTGTTTTAAAAAATATATTTTTCTCAGATAAATCAACTTGTGATAAATTTAATCGCAAGGTTAACAATCATTTCAATAGTGCAAATTTAAAAGTTCATGCTGGATCAGGTCCGTCGAATTGGGGAGAAGTTTTAAAATCGATAACAGAACCTACAATATACGTTTCCTATATCCACTATATAAATTTTACAAATCCTACTAAAGGAGAATTTACAGGCACTTCACGTTTTGGAACCTTTCTAATAGAAAATGGAGAGGTAAAATCTCACCTCCATAATTTGAGAATTAATGATAATTTTTTCAATATATTTAATAATATTGACTGGCTGTCTAAAAATCTAGGTCATACATGTCTGGCATCTAGCTATGGATTAAGATGGCCATTTTCTTGTACATCGCCTCTTTATTCTAAAATAGATGGGGTCAACATTTCAGGCACTTCTTTCCAAGAATAAAAAGTTCACAATTAGAAAAAGTGATAACTTAAACCCAATGTTAATCTAGAACTAGTTAAATTCGATAATCCTGAATAGGAATCCTCTTGATATTTAAGATCTCCCCACATTTTCCCAAGTAACCTTGCACTCAAATCAAATCCCACTCTAAAGGCAGTGGTTGATTCCGTGTCATCAGTTGAGGATGCTGCTACATCATTGTTTGCAACTAGCGTTGTCGCCAAATGTGCGGATATAATGACCACTCTATTAAAGGCTTTAAAATTTGTATCAATACCTATCCCTGTCCAGATTATAGAATAATTTCTAGTATCCACAGCTGAAGCGGGACTTGCTGCTGACAGATCTGAGTTATAGAGAGTTGTGAGCTGATCAGATAAAACATAACCAAAAACTCCAACTCTTTCTTTAAATGCAGTTCTTAGTGAAAGAGATACTGTTAAATTAGTGTGAGCATCAAAAGACTGAGTAGTTCCTGTAGAGTCTTCTATTTCTAATTCGGACTCATTACCAAATGCAAAGTATGTGGTCCACATCACTTTTTTACTAAATAAAGTTGTTTCTCTCATGTAAGAGGCAGAAAATCCCAATTGCACTGATCTATTATTAGTTAAGCTATCAAGACCATCTACATCTTCAAAATATGATTGACCATAATTAAAAACCCCCATTCCAAAATGATTAATTGCTTTGAATTTATCTTCTTTAGATTTACTATCTTCAAGTAAACCAGACATTTCATTGATTTCTTTTTCAGAGGGCCTATCATTTACTTTTGATAAAAAGTTTTCTTCCGAATAATCAGTCTTTGACTTTCTTAGGCCTTTGGCCCTTTTTATATTTTTCTTTCCTTTAAATAAAATCTTTTTTACATATTCTTCAGTAATATAGTCAAAATTTAAGGAAGGACACCCTTTTCTAATTAACTCTTCAGTCATTATTTCGATATCAAAATTTCGTTGTTTAATAGCATCCAATATTTTGGAATAGGCAATTTTTAATCTTTCTTTGACAACTTTCTTTTCATAAGCAGCAAATCTCCTCAGAGTAAGATTTTTATTAGCTAAAGTTATTAATTTTTTTTTGTTTTTTAATTTTTTATCTTTATTATTTTGCAGAATTTCACATCTTAACCTAATGCTAGGGTCGTTAACGACTGTTTCAATGATTTTTGAATTAGTGCTATCGCCTTCTTGAGAATAAGCATTACCAACAAGCACATTTGTCAATATTAAGAGGATTACGAGTAATATGCTAAATTGCTTCACCCTTATATTCTAAAGATAAGGATGATTTGACGCAAGTTTAGAATGGCAACTTAATTTTCTTACCGAGGTTTTTGATCAGGTTTCTTGCTTTCTTTTCAACTTTCTTTTTAGGAGAATTGGCCTTTTGTTTGTTTTTTACATCAGATAAGATTTGATTTTTTGAATTAGCTATATTTTTCTTTTTGTCTCCAAGTAATTTATCTAATTGTCCTTTAAGTTTGGAATACTTTTGTTCTAACGCCTTTCTCTTATTTCCAATTTTATCATTAACTAATTTTTGAATTTTAGCTTCTGCCTGATTTATCTTGTCCTGAACTTGTCCCTTAATACCCTTTGAAATTTCTTGACCTAAGTTTGATTTTATATTCCAATTTAAATTATCGGAGTGTCCTGTTGCAGATGCTCTGAGAGTAATAATACTTATTCCAGTAACAACATTTGTAAGGATTTCATCTACATTAGAGTTTTTAGCTTCTAATTGATAATCTATTTTTGTGAACTCACTCTTCACCTTAACAATCATTTTATCGCCCAGCATTTCACCATGAATTTTTGTATGTCCTACTGCTTTATTAATTCCAAAATTTATACTTTCAGATTTACTAAACTCCATTCCACTAACAGGAAATGACCTAACCTGTCCATCGAGTACAGTTTTTCCAACTTGAGAAAGATTATCAATGATAATATTTACATCTATTCCATGAATAGATTGCCCTTTAAAATCCCCTGCAAAATTAATTTTTGTCGGCGTTTTAATAATTTGAGGATCTGTTGAGAAGTTTGTAATTTCACCTAAAAGGTCTCCAGAGAAAGCGGACCCGTCATCTTTCGATGAAATTCCTGCTCTTTTTAGCCAAAATAAAGGATAGCCTGTTGTTACAGGAAATTTATAATCTTTTCCGTTATCTCTTTTATGAGGAACTAACGCCATAGACTTGCCTTCGTCCTGACTTCCTTTTGTCTTAGCTTTATCTTCCTTCGAAGGCGGCATGTATTCTTTTGCGATAGATGAATATTTTTTAAAGCTTGCAACCTTAGATTTAAACATATTTCCAAATAAGTTTTTAGAAAAATCTGCGACATTAATTTCAGGAATTTTAAATCGTCCCTTCAATGCAGCGACATCCGACTTCAAAAGTGTGTCAATATCATTAAAATTATTCTTAAATTCTTTTATATTTCTCTGAATTTCATTAGTAGCATCAGTATATTCTTTTACAGTCTGTTTAACGTCCTTTATTGCAGTATTATACTGTTTTAATGCCTTGATCGGATTTTTTTTAAAGTTTATTGCCTTAACAGCTTTTTTTATCTTCTTAAGTTTATCTGTTTTTCCAATTGAACCTAAACGTTTCTTCCACTCTTTTTCTTTGACATCAATAGAGGCAGATATATCATCAATTTTTTGCTCTGATTTAAGACTGTCTTTTATTGAATCAATCTGAGAAGTTGGATCAGCTCCACCTAAAATTGCCGCGATATCACCTAAAGCATTACCATTAAATTCTTCTTTACCTTGGTCTAATATTCCATCTTCAAGTTTTTGAAGTGCGAGATAACTTGTAGCGTCTTTTGGCAGAATTATTCCTGGCGTTTTTCTTGGACTATAGACTTTAATATCAAATATCCCCGAATCAACAACAACAAATTTGGCCCGAAGAAGTGCGTCCCATAGAAATTCAAATTTTATACTTCCGATTTTAACAAGGTTTTGAGTAGGTTTTTCCTTATCAGTTATCTCTAGTCCTTCTAATAAAAATGAAGCATTAAATACAGAGGTCTTAATCCTTGCAATATTAATTTCAGCACCGTAAATTCTTGTAGCAGTCCATTCTAATGTTGTTCGAAGATTCGCATCCATTAGTAATCGACCATAAAGAGCTGCAATGATGGCCATTAAACAAAGAGGAACAATGGCTTCAAAGCGAATTGGGCCTTTATTCTTTTTAGATATAGGCTTGGCAATTTTACTTATTGGAGGAGGTGTCTCTGAATCAGTTGTAGAGTTTGTCATACTTGTAATACCATTGAAATAGACTGGTCGCTTTAACTGCTTTCCAGATTTTAGTTTGGGATAATCTTTCCACGACTTTCTCGCGATACTTCTTAATTAAAATTTTGGATAAGATAAAGACAAGTGGAGAAAGTAAGAACGCTACAATTCCAGAGCCCATGATTAAAGAATTGTTAAATCTAGTGAAGGGTACAATAGGCATATTGTACAGTGCTATGAAAGTATCCCTAAGCTTTTCCATTTCTAAGATCTTTCTTCCAACAATTATAAACGCAGGATCAAGAACATAAGCAAAGAAAGAACAAAAGAAAGCTGATATAAATACAGCTCCTATTTGAATTCTAAATGTGAGTACCAGTATAATAATAAGGATTGTCTGCAAGGAAAATGACGGTGTCATACCTAAGATAAAACCAGCAGCAATACCTGCTGCAATTTGATTCGTTCCCGTATCAGAGTTAAGAAGTTTAAGTAATCCAAAAATTTGTTTTAATAATAAAGTCATGAAGGTCTCTTATCTATATTTAGGAATATTTATTTACTAGATGATCAATTTCTTTTAGATGATTATCAATTAAGTCAGAAGTTAAGAACGACCCTTTAAAAGAGAATTTAGCAATTGCTCCAATTTCTTCAAAGGTTAAGTTTAATCCATTCATTGTTTCTAGGTAGTTTTGATTTAGATAACCACCAAAATAAGCAGGATCATCAGAGTTAATTGATATAGATAGACCATTTTTTAGTAACTCTCCAATATTATGATCTTTCATTTCTTTAAAAACACATAATTTAATATTTGAAAGTGGGCAGACTGTTAATGGAATTTGTTCCTTAACCAATCTCGCTACTAATTTGTCATCTTCAAGAGCACGAACTCCATGATCAATTCTTGATACTTTTAATAAGTCTAAAGCCTCCCATATGTATTCAGGGGGTCCTTCTTCACCTGCATGAGCAACAGTTAAAAATCCTTCTTCAAGACTTTTTCGAAACACATTTTTAAATTTGCTTGGAGGATGTCCGACTTCAGAAGAATCTAATCCTACCGCTGCAATCTTATCTTTAAAAGGTAGAGATTCTTCCAACGTTTTAAAAGCCGACTCCTCATCTAAATGTCTGAGAAAACACATAATAAGCTTAAATGATATTCCAAGCTTACTTTCGCCATCTGATAATGCATTATGAATTCCATCAATCACAGTTTTGAATGCAATTCCCCTATCAGTATGTGTTTGAGGATCAAAAAAGATTTCAACGTGTTTTACATTTTCTCTAGAACATTTTTCTAAATAATCCCATGTTAAATCATAAAAATCTTGTTCATTTATCAAGACGGACGCTCCTGCATAATAAATATCTAAAAAATCTTGTAAGTTTGAAAAATTATATGCCAGGTGTATTTCTTCAACAGAAGTAAACTTGATTTCGACCTTATTCCTTTTAGCTAACGTGAACATAAGTTCAGGCCCTAATGAACCTTCGATATGGAGATGTAATTCTGCTTTTGGTAGCTCTTGTATAAATTCGAGGTTTCTTGACATTATTAATCCTTTTAATTTTTTCAAAAGCTAAGTGTGACTAATTTACCTATAGGAGTCAATGCTTCAAGCAGAAAACTTGTCTTCTATTAACGACTTAAGTATTGTTTTAATATGGTTAATTCAAAAAAGCTTCCGATACTATTTTTCTTTATACTCTTCCTCTTAATGGTGATTTTTAACGGATATCTCTTCCACAATATGATCCACCCACTAATCTTTGGTGCTATTATGGCAGGGGTTTTCTCTCCGTTTAAAATGAAAATGATGTCTAAATTTAGAATATCTCAAACCTGGGCCTCCTTGTTGACCATTTTAGTCATGATACTCGTCGTCATATTGCCTGGTATTTATATCTTCTTAAAACTTTCGAAAGAATCCATCTCTATTTTCCATACCATC
>JABGXW010000034.1 GCA_018675575.1 Bacteriovoracaceae bacterium
AGCTAATCAAAGGGCAGCCTTTCATACAGCGAAACTCGGTGCTCTCTTGTTTGCATTCGAAGCTATGCCAACAAAAGCAGAGCTTTATGACACTTGCATTAGTAGAAAAAACAAAGGTATCGAAAATTTAATCAAACAATACAAAGAGTTTGTTGCTCATGTTACTAACACTGCGAAAAGTCATCTAGGAAAAACAGTTTCTTTCTCATTTCGTTCTGATGCCTCTTCGCAAAACAGTCACCTTCACAACCCTGATTTAATCCAGGAAACAACAGCAAATAATAATCAAGCTTCTAATTTTCCAAATGTCAAAGTTCCACTGACTGTATCAGATAATTTTCTCTCTCTTATTGGAACTAATAGTGCAGAGGGAGGGGGAGAGGTTGATACACAAACGAGATCCAAAGAACTTAATACATGGATAACTGCGGGTAATAAAGACGCAACTACAGATCTGACAAAGACTATGGTTGCAAAATCCTGCAAGAAAGGTATTTATGATGGTGCCAACCTCATCATGAATGGTCCAGCAAGAGATGCCGCTAAAGCTGCTATGATTCAAGCTGGAGTTGATATTGCTGGAAATGCCTTAAAAGGAAACCTCCTCGATAAGCAGGCCAAGAGAATCGCAGATGCAGCCAAAGGCATAAAAGATTTTAAACCAGAAGACCTCCCCATGTTTCAAAATGAAGACGCTCTAGTTTCTGCCTGCGAAGCAAATCCTGGAGGGCCAGAATGTTTAGAACTTGATAACTTAAGAGGAGTTGGTTTTGCCGGACAAAGTTTCAACTTTGAAGGAGCAAATCGAGCAACGACAGACGGAGTTTCACGTGATGAAAATGGTGACCCTATCGTTTCTGAGTCAGGAGATGATGCTACAGATAGAGGAGCTAATATTAATAAAATAGGTCGATCAATAAATGGTGTTAAAAAAGGTGGTGGATTAAGTTCTGTCGCAGGAGCTGCCTCTGTTAAAGGAGGTGCCGCTAATTCAGCAGCAGGTGCTGGCGGCGGTGGCGGAGGACCAAGCAGTGTCTCTGCGCCTGGTGGCGGTGGCGGCGGTCGAGGAGCTGGTGCTGGTGGCGGACCACGTGGTCGTGTTTCAAATGTTAAATTTGGAGGAACAGGAGCAGGATCATTGTCCTTTGGCGGCGGCAGTAGGCGCCGAGCTAAATCTAAAAAAGTCGCCAATCCATTTGCTAAAATGTTTGGTAAGAAAAAAGGTGGAAAAGGCGGAGTCACAAGCTTTAGAAACCCAGCTTCCATCGGCAGTAAAAAGGGTTCATTATTTAATATGATCTCCAGTCGTTATAAGGATGTTAATAAGAAAAAACGCCTGATGGAATATGAAGTGACTGCTAAAAACTAGTCTTTAGGATATAAAAATATAGTAAAAAAGGTCTCTATTTGAGGCCTTTTTTTGGTCTGTATTCCTTACAATATCGCCAAAAAGATCTGAAATCCCCCCGTGAACTGATAAAATACGGCCATATAAATACAGTTTATAGAGGTTACCGCTATGAAAAATAGACTTAGATCAGTGCTACTTTCATCATTAATGTTCATCACTCCGATGGTCTTTTCATCTGAAATAGATAGTTTTCATGGACGTTTTACAAAGTTAAAAGACTCAACTGAAGCGCTTAATATCAAAACAAATATTCTTTTTAAGGATGCCATTAAAAATGCCAATAAAAAAATGGCAAAGCTCGCCGAAAGGCAGCGCAGGCATACTAACGAAGAAGCAGTTGATATAAAATGCTCTGAGAAAATTCTTTATAAATCAATGAGAAGAAATTTTAGAAATCATTATACTGGCAAGCTTAATCCTTGGATTATTAAATCAAAAAGAATTGATAAAGTGATCATTCCTGTTACAGAATCTATCTACCAAGATTTTAAATGGTTCGAAGCCTATGTTCCAGGCCTTTTTGCTCGAGTTTTTAAAGACCCATCGGCGATGCTTCTTCGAGTGGGAGATGTGCTTGTTGGCAATGATAAGTTTGAGCATTTTCTAGGTTCAGGCTTTACTTATTTTGAGACCCATCACCTTGAAAAGAAAAGCATCAAAGAGGCCTTGAGAATTGGTTGGAAAGCAGAAACGGGACTTTTAGGGGCCAATACAACTGGTGTCATGGCCTATGCTGATATGTTAGCAAACTTTAGCGGTATGAGGTTTTGGAATCATATTCTAGCAAATGATGAGGATGTTATGGGCCCTGAAGAAGAAAATAATCTTGGGCCCTATATCGCTTGTGTAGATCAAAAATGGGTTCAGGTTAAAAAAATGGATTGGTCTAACTATATTGAGCACGGTATGGATGAAGGAATTAATTGTTCTAAATTTAAAAACCAAGTTATGACCGATGCTGTATTAGACCGAATTGGATTATTAGAGTATCAATTTAGTAGATCCTACCAATGTCCTATAAGGCCAAAAGAGCTTGAAAAAGCGGCGCTAAAATACCAAAAGTATAAAATCTATTTGATTAATACTGATGGCCATATACCAGTTCCAAGTGACAAAGATTTTCCAGAATAGTTAAAGAGGGGCATAATGTCTCCTAAAGACCAATCCAAAATGAACCATTCCCAAGAGTTACTAATAGTTCTAAGTACTTAGTTCTATCACTTATGGCATTAATTTTGTATTTATAATAAGTACTGGGGATTTTCCCAGCTGCTAAGAGGTTCAAATGGATTGGAATCAAATTCAAAATAAAGGTAATCGCCCTATTCAACAAAAAATAAAGGCAAAGATTTACCATCAAAAAACCAATATTATATTAAAAGCTTTCAAGGCCCTAGCGACTAGTTTCTTTTTTATTCTCATAAGTGCTTGATTGACATGATGCGAATTTGCACACTTTGTCAAAAACTATAGAGTGCCATTAAGACTTAATTTTCAGGAACTTATGAATAAAAATACAAGGACAATACTGCTCTCAGAGCTTTATGCTGCCACTGGATATAGTGAAAGATTATTTCACGCGTTATTAGATATAACAGATCTTGGACGTGGAACTGATGCTAAATTAATCGGAGAAAGACTTTATGTCGAGCTCTTTGAATTTTTTACAACAAATATATTTGACCTTAAAAATCATCAACAAAAAGCATTGCCTACAGGGCCTTTAGAAATTCAAAAATTAGTTTTGGCGTGCAAATCATCTATTTTGGCCCAAGTAAAAATGAACTTTCATCCAATGGAAATTATTATTCCTAATGTGGTTGAGTTCGTTAACATACTTTATAATTACTCTCACAAGTTCCACGAAATACTTGTCTTAGGTTCTGATTTAGAGATTCAGCTCCCGAGAGTGAATCTGATTGAAATGCATTATAAACCTGAAGAAACAATCGAGCAGCATTTATCTCCTTATCAAGATCCGGATCAAGAGTGGGATGATTTAGAGCTTCCATGCTTCACATTAGACCTAGGTCATGTTTTAAATGTTCTAGAAGAAGATATTGGTGAGATCTCATCATTAGAAACACAACGAAATAAAAAGTATGAAGATTTTTTAAAACAAGGCCATGATGCGGTTTTCAAAAAGGACCACGACAAAGCGCTAGATAAATTCTTAAAGGCCTTTAATTATAAAGAAACAGCAGAAATTATGACCTTGATTGGCTGGGCCTATTCAATGAGAAAGAATATCGATGAAGCAAAGTCATACTGCTTAAAGGCGATTAAACTAGACCCAAATTATGGACCTCCCTATAATGATCTGGGCTCCTATCTTTTGGCAGAAGGGCAAACTGGAGAGAGTTTAAAATGGTTTGAATTGGCCAAAAAAGCGACTAATTATCAAAATAGAGAATACCCCTATATAAATGCTGGGCGGGCCTATATGGCCAGAGATGAGTATCAGCTTGCTCTTAATGAATTTTCTATGGCACTCACATTGGCCCCTTTTCATGATGAACTTCATGCAACAATTGAAAAGCTAAAAAAATCACTCAAGAAAAAAGAAAATAGTTCTATCGAAAGTCAATTCGACGAATTGCCTCCGACGCTATAGAATTATCCTATGTCCATTGCACGAAAAGATTTAATAGAATTTCTAAATGAACTGCTACGACCGGAAGACTTTATAGATTATGGTCCTAATGGCCTTCAAATTGAAGGAAAAGAAGTCATTTCTAAAATGGCCTTTGCTGTCTCAGCAACCGCAGATTCTGTGCAAAAAGCTGTTGATTTTGGTGCTGATGCTATGATTGTTCACCATGGTTTATTTTGGAAATTTCATGGAACAAAACCACTCATAGGTCCTTTTTATAATAGAGTCGCGCCGCTTATAAAAGCAGATATAAATTTACTTTCTTATCATTTGCCATTAGATGCCCACTCCCATGTGGGTAACGCCGCTTCAATTGCAAATTTAATAGGCCTTACAAAACTCATTGCTTTTGGTGATCATAAAGGCTCAGCAACTGGTGTCTCAGGTTCTTTTCCTGCGCCAATTAAGGCAGTGGATTTAAAAAACAAATTAGAAAAAATACTTAATCACGATGTCTATCATGCCTCACCAAAAGGCATAGATAATATTAGCTCAATTGGTATTATTACAGGCGGTGCAAATGGAGATTGGGTCCATGCTCTTGAGCAAAACCTCGATGCTTATTTAACTGGAGAAATGAGTGAACATGACTGGCATGAGAGCCAAGAATCAAATATTCATATGTTCGCAGGTGGTCATCATGCAACTGAAAAGTTTGGAATTCAAAACCTTCAAGAACTTATCAAAAATAAATTATCAATAGAAGAAACCCTTTATATTGATAGTTCAAATCCTGCTTAATTTAAGGACTCAAATAGAAATCTCGCCGTCTCTTCGAGCAGAGGATTTTCTGATCGTTTATCTAAAGTGGCAAGAGATAAAGAATTATGAAGAGGTTTTCCTGATCCTTTAAAGCTATATAGGCTCAGGCCTTCATTATTTAATTTATCAACAACATGATGAGGAAGAATACCAAGGCCTAAGTCTTCAGTGATCATCTTGCTAATGCCCTGAACGTTCATCAAGCTTGCACGAATATGAGGGTTAAACTGATTGCTTTTAAAATGATGTTTAAACCATTGCTTTAGTATCGGAGCATCATCTACATAATCAATGTAATCAAGTTTTTCAAAAAACTTCATTGTATTTTTAATCGGTCCGATTTCTTTTGCGTAATTCTCAGAACAACATAATGTCAATTCCTCATCTCCAAGCACTTCTTGTTTAATTTGTTTATCCATCCCAAAGTTATCTACAACTGCCATGTCTAGTTCACCGTTTAAAAGTGCTTTATTCATATCTGTCGCATGACCATATTTTATTTTATAATTAATTCCAGGATGCAACCTTGACCATTTAGTAAGTAACGGAACAATCACATTATTTCCATATTCAATTGGAAGACCAATATGAAGCTCCCCCTGCAACTCAGTATCTTCTTCAGTTATATGGGATAAGATTTCCTCTATTCCATAAAGATGAGGTTTTATTCCTTTATAGAGTTCATGGGCCTTAAAGGTTGGCAACGTTTTTTGTTTTACCCTATCAAAAAGTTTAATTTCTAATAATTCTTCTAGGTTTTTTATATTTTGGCTGACTCCAGATTGAGTCATAAATAACTCTTTAGAAGCTTTAGTCATTGAGCCCAAGCGATAAACGGATTCGAATATTCTTAATAAATTGAGATTATTCATCATTGTTTTTTTAGAGAAAGAACCAATGTAAAAGTGGCCACTGGTTCATCTCCAAGCTTATCAGGACAAGTCGCCACTATCTCTATAGGCATTTCCGCCCTTTCATCTTGAGACAAAACCATTTGAACAAATTTTTCAACTTCTGCTCCTTGAGTACAAGTGAAATAAGTATCTCCTTCTGCTCTTTTAAGAAATTTAGCATTAAACTCTTTAAATGAAAGAGAAACTTTTTGCTTCGAATTTAAGATATGTTTCATAGCAAAGAGACCGCCAGCACAATCGGCACCAGCTGCCAAAACACCAAAGTACATTGATCCTAGATGATTTTTAGTTTTTCTTTTAAGAGGGACTTTAACAATACATTTCTCATTATCCATTTGAGTTACAACAGGACTTATAAACCAGAGCAAAGGAATTTTTGTAAATCCAAGAATTCTAATTAATGCCGTATCTCTCATTGATGAAGGAATTATCTTTAATACATTTGTAGTAAATGCCTCTATCATGTTCTTTTCCCTATCCTAGCTCTATAGATCTTTTTTTTGCTGTACCAAGAGCTGATTTAAATGCAGATTGTAATTTATATTCTTTTAAAGTTTCAAGTGCTGCATGTGTCACTCCATTTTTAGAGGTTACATTATTTCTTAACTCTTCAGCGCTTTTATCTGATGTATATAATAATTTAGATGAGCCATATAGCATTTTATTAATCATATTTTTAGCCAGGCTTGAGTCGAGACCTAATTCTTCTGCTTCTTTAATTAGAACCCTAGCAATTTCAAAAACAAAGGCTGGTCCAGAAGAAGTAATGCCAATATAATCATCAATCTGGTGCTCTTTGGTCATGGTAAATATTGTGGATAAGGACTCTAATTGAGTTTTAATGTAATTGTAATTTTTATCTGAGATACTTTCAGATGCAAAGACGAGATTAATACCTTCTCCGATTAAGCAGGGAGTGTTTGGCATAACTCGAATAATATTTTTATTTTTAAAGACGGTTATTAGTTTTTCAATCTTTGTTCCGGCCAAAATTGAGACGATAATGGCCGATTCTTTGATTTCTCCGCATAAAGACGTTCCAAGTTCTTCTACCTGGTGAGGTTTACAGGCAATAAGATAGAAGTCACAATCAGGAAGTTCTTTGATATTTTGATGTGATTGCCCTGAGACTATATTAGCTAATTTTTTTGCACGAGTAAAACTTGGTGTGTAAGTATGAAATTCAATATTTTTATTGGCAGTATGTATCCCTCTAACAAGAGCATCTGCCATATTTCCACATCCAAGTACTGCAATTTTTATTTTTGACATCAATTCCTCTTAAAATGACAAGTCTAAAGGGGCCCCATGCCTCATGGTATTGACTGCTAGAGATCTAACCCAGGCATACTCAGCGCATATTCTATTAAAGTCATACAGTGATGGTGAGTCATGTGGAGTCAAAACTTTTCTCATCACAATTAAATCTTTATTCGAAATATTGGTGGCATTTAAGACTTTTTCAACTCTCTCTATATGTCCATCAATAAAGAGAACTCCAATGTCTGATCTTTTCAAAACATCAAGTAAAACGTTTTCACTTGCATAATAAATTTTAAATTGGTCTTCTAAAAAACCTGCTCTAAATAATAGATTTTGAAAGTGAATCCACCACTTATAAGTTTCTTTATTTCTAGCAATAATTGTAATTCCAGATCCCATGCCTAAAGCAGAAAAGACATTTAATAGAGTTTTTAAATAAGGCCTCTTTTCATAAGCTATAAAGCAGGAATGATCAATTTGCTGAGTAAAATCATTATAGCTTAATTGTCCAGGAATGACCCTATTAGCATGTTGCTCTGTTTGAAAGCGAACCAGATGCTTACTTATCCATTTTCTATATCGTACAAGATGTTCTTTCCTATCTAAATAAATTCCTTGATAAAAGAGTTCGTATTTATCAATAAATTCTTCTAACGCATCAACAAGCTTAATGGTCCTAACACTTGTTATAGATGGAGATGGTTCAGCTAGTATTATCTTTTCATTAGGGCCTTCTTCATCTGTCGCTGCCAATTTTCCACCAAAAACATCTTCTTCAAATCGAATATTATGAAATGATTGAAGATATCCCTTTCCTCCCGCTTTAGGCCCGGTTCCACTTAATTTAAATCCTCCGAAAGGCTCTATTGCCACTCTTGCGCCTGTAATGGTTCTATTTATATAAATATTTCCAGCTTCCATTTTTTTTACAGCAAAATCAACATCATCTTGAGACTGACTAAATATTCCTCCAGTCAAAGCATATTCAGAACTATTAAATAATTCGACACCTTCTTCTAGCCCATTAAAACCAATTAAATGTAAAACCGGACCAAATAGCTCTTTTCGACAATAAGAATCTGACTCCGCTAACCTAGATTTTGGTAATTCGATAATAACAGGTCCGACACAGGTTCCAGGAAGTTTCTCTTTAGAACGATCAACGATAACTTGCCCTCCAAATTTTTTGACCTCTTCTATCGCCTCTTTTACTTGCTGTTTTAACCTCTCTTGATCAAATTTTGAAACGACAGGGTTTACAAAAGTAGCAAAGTCGTAAGCAACACCCACTTTCATATCAAGACAAGCTTCTCGTAATCTTTCAACTAATCTCTTTTTAATTGAATTATCAACCAGAACCCTTGAAGCTGCCGAACATTTCTGTCCTGCATGAGCAAATGCAGAATAAAGAATTCCTGCAACCGTTTCATCTAATTCGGCATTGGCAGTGACAAGTACTGCATTTTTACCTCCCATCTCTGTAATGACTCGACATGGGTATTTTAAATTATATAATTTATTATAATAAATTCTTTTTGATACATGATTAAAGATTTGCATCCCAACTTCTTTAGATCCCGTAAAAACAATTCCTGAAATTTTATCACTATTAACTAGCTCCTTTCCAACTGTTTCACCGGGACCAGGCAAATGTATAAGCACTTCTTTAGGAACACCTGCTCTATGGAGGAGATTAATCAGCTGGCAGGAAATTAAAGGTGTTTGCTCTGCTGATTTTAAAATGACTGAGTTTCCGGCCACTAATGCGGCAGCAGTCATGCCACACGGAATGGCCAAAGGAAAGTTCCAAGGAGCAATGACAGCGATTGGTCCTCTAGAGATTGCTCTTTTATTTAATTCATGAAACTTCATTTCTTCTTTTGCATAATAAGATAAAAAATCGATAGCTTCATCTACATCTCCTAAAGCTTCCAATATTGATTTTCCTGCTTCGTAGACAATGAGGTTGGCAAGCTCCAATCTTTCAATTGTCATAATACTCGCAGCTTTTAATAAAATAGAAGAACGAAATCCTGTTTTGGACTTACTCCAAATCCCTTCATTATACGATTTTGTTACCATATCTAATGCTTTTTTTGCATTGTCTACATTAGCAAACTGAATTGTACCAACTACTAATTCCAAATCAGAGTTAGATTTAATAGTTACTAATTCCCCGGAACATTCAAAGTCATTTGCATATACTTGGTTCAGTCTATGTTCCCTAAAGTATTTTAAGCTTCGTTCAACTTTTTCACGCTGCTCTTTGATATAGAGACGAACAGGTGGAATATTGAAAAAGTCATACGTCATATTTATCTGTGACGAATCAAGAACTCGACCTCCCAATTCTTTCTTTTTAAGATGAATCTCTTTTGCTGATAAAATATTTCTATGTTTTTTATGGGATCTCATAATTGTCAAAACTCCTACTTGAGAGGAGTTTTCCATTATTCTTCTAACTAAATAGGCCATACCAACTAAGAGGCTACCAATTGGAACATAATTACGAACCACCCAATTCATATTTCCCATGCCAGTAGACAATGCTTCATAAGTCATATGTAGACATTGATGCTCAATGATAGGTATTTCATTATAATAAAGTTCTCGTAATGCTTCAGCAAAAGCATGATCTGAATAATTATGTGAAGCAATACATAGCTGTGTATAGGGAAATGATTTATAAATTTCTATTATGAGTTGTCTGAAATGAAGATCAGTCTCATCTTTATTTAGAAATTCAGGAGCATTAAATGAATGAGCATCAGCTGCTACAGTTTCAGCGTCCCAATAAGCACCTTTCACAAGACGTATGGGCATAATAATATTTCTGGCCTTTGCTAGGTCAACGATATCTTGAAAATGTTTTGCCGCATCTCTTAAATAAGCTTGGAGAACAATTCCAGTATCATAATAATCCTGTAGTTCTTTAGTTTCTAATAAAACTTTTTTATAAATTTCAAACACTGAATCACGATAGTCATAGTGTTCCGCATCGATATTAATAAATACAGAATACTTTTTCGCTTCTGTCAGTATTTCTATTAATCTAGGTGCTACTTGCTGATAGGTATAATCAAAAGCATAAGGCTTAAAGTCAGAACATAATGCCGATACTTTTATTGAAACATGTGCCTTTAAAATTCCGGCCTTGTTCTTACTACCTTTTGATACATGTAATTTATATCCTCTTATAAGCTTAATAACTTCTTTAGAATAATAATCTGCTTCTTTTTCAGAAACTACTAATTCACCCAATTGGTCGAGGGTCACATCTCTTTTGGTGCGTGCCAGTCCTTTTAAGACTTTAGTCGCTGACTCTATTGACTCACCAGCTATAAATCTCTTTGCCATGAGTTTTATACTAAATCTTACAAAGTAAGCTAATGGATAGGCAGGAATGAGATTGAAAATATATTTTATCACTCGCAAAAATCCCATTAACCAATTGGGCAGAGTTCTTTCTTGTCCCTTTCTTTTTAATACTTTGGACTTGATAGAGTCCCAGAGAAGTCTTCTTAATGATTCAAGAAGTATTCTTTTTACCTCATGGCCTTTATTATCGTGGTCAAGTGAAGGGAGTATTGCTATAAATTTTAATAAATGAATTCTTAACAGTGCATAGCTCGCAGTAAGCCCTAAAGAATAGTCAGAAATTCTTTCAAATAGACTTGGAGAATATTTATTTATTTGGATAAGTAGTTTTTGAACAATTTCATTTTCACGTTTTTCAACCACATCAAATAATGTATCTTTAAAAACGTCATTTAAACTATTTAATTTCGTCGTGACTTCAATTTCACTTGGGAAGTTATGAGGGTTTAGAGAAACAGCAGCTTCTACATGCTTTCTAAATGCTATATATGTCTGGTTTTGATAAATTTTCAATTCCCCATCAGTTCTTTGTTGAACATCATCAATATTCTTGATGACTGATAGCTCGTAATTAAGCTTGGGACTATAAATCCGAATGAGTTTTTCAGGAACTATATAGGCAACTAAAACGGGTACCGTATTGATAGTCATCTGCATTCTAAAGCTTTTATCAAAGATATTGAGATGATCTGTAATTTGTTCTTGAAATGAGATTGTTAAATGATCTGCTTCATCTAAAAATAACTGAGAATATTCATCACTGAAAACGGTATTCCATGGAAGATCTGGAAAAGGATAAGATTTTAAACTAGGAATACTAATATCGAGAAGGTCATGTGAAATGGCCTTTTCACTTGGTTCTGCTTGCATGGCTTGTTCCCCTAAAACTGTCAGGTAAAACTACATGAAAGAAGATCAATATTAAAGACAAGATGTTAAAGTATTTTATTACGATTGTAGACTCTGCCTCTATTTGCGCCGCGACATTATCGTCAATTTTTTTATGTTATTCTGTTTTTAAGGAGTCTTATTTGTCTACAGAATATATAGGCGTTAGAACCGTCTTTTTTAATAAGTTTGATAAACTGCCTTTTGATATCTTTCTAAAGCTTACCACAGATAAATATGTGAAAGCTCTCAATGTAGGAGATCATATTAATGACGAATTTATTAAAAAGTACGTCAGCAAAAAAGTATTTGAGTTTTTTTTAGAAAAAAAAGCCTTCACTAAGTATGAGGACCTTATATTCGATTTTCACTCCAATGCTAAAGTGCTCCTAGTCGAAGGTAGAAAAATTAAAGTTCCCGATAATGAAAATTTAAACCTCATGATTGAAGATCTCGGCGTTTCCAAGAAGGAAATTAAAAAAATTAATGAAATGAGTACTAGAATAATGATAGATTTAAATAATACACATAATAATATTACAAAACTGTTAGATAACTTCACCTCTTCAAAAGAATCTTTTACCTATGACCATAGCTACCTAACGGCGATAATGAGTTGTCAAATTGCAGGGATTAATGAATGGGGAATTAATCATAACAAAGAAAAACTATGCCTCGCAGCAATACTTCATGAATTAAGTGACTCTAATCAATACCAGAAAACACTTAAATATCAAGTTGCTGAACAAGATTTAACAAATGGAATCAGTCCTCAACTATTAGAAAACGTAAAAATACTTTCAGGACATTTACGAGAGCTTGATAGCATCCCTATTGATGTCATATCGATCCTAGAAAATAGCTTAAACTTTACTCAGGCCACACTTTCTCCACTCATCTGCTGTTTTATTGTGGGTCACCAGTATGTTTTGGAACTTTATAAAGCAGGATTCAACAATAGTCATAATAATGACATCCTTGAACGATTAAATACCATTTTTCCAAATGATAATCTAAATAAGCAAGTTAAAAATCTTAAACATGCACTCGAAAACTAGAACTTTATTTGACTGATCCAGAATAATATTTTTATAATTAAAAGTGAGAAAATTTATTTTCGGAACATTTACAATCTTTTTAACCTATTTTTCTGTAGCTTTTGCCAATATCAATATTTATAACCTTTCAGATCTTGAGATTTTAGAAAAAGAACAAAACACCTCTGAATTTTTAGAACATGCTAGAGATATCAAGCCAAGTCAAAGAAGTGAGCATTACCAGGCCATGTTAGAGAATATGGGTCTTTTGCATTTAAATAACCTCCTCTTGAAAAAAAGTTTTGAAAAATCAGATTTTATTTTTATTAAAAAGATATCCGAGTGGCCAACCCTCAAAAAAGATGCCTTCTATCAATCCAAACGAAATTTTTATATGCAAAGCTACTTTGATAAATGTTTTTCAAACTCACAAGATGAACATAGTTTACAATGTGAAGAGCAACTCAATTCATTTTGGCATGATTCTAACCGTGACCCAGACCTCGGTATTCATTTTGCCTTACTCTTAAGTAGTAGAAATGGACATTTGAATAATTATTGGACCTATATAAGTGCAGCAACTCTCTCCAAAGTATCAGATTATCTCTGCAAAAAAGATGTTGTCTTACAGTTTTCAAAGGTAAGAATCACTCATCTCAGTAAGGAATTTCTAAATGATGATCTTAATTTCTTGAGAAATATAGATAAAAGCATGAATCACAACTGCCTTAACCAGATTTACCCTGAACTTATCTCAGAATTTAAAAAAGCAAAAGTTGAAAATAAAGGCCACCTCTTTAGATTGTTAAAACTACAAAATAAGCTCTCAAAAAGTGACATAAATGTGTACTTCACAGAAGTTTTTCTCTCCTCACCAGCTCCTTCAAAAGAATTTAATTTGGCATGGAATACCATTTTAAAGCTGGGTCAAGACTACAAGGCGCGTCAGATGGTGCTAAATAAACTAGCTCAAAAAAGTTTACTACCAGGCCTGCTCTTCAATGCTAATAAAGACAATAAGTCCAAGGCATTATTATCTACGCTACATCAAAATTTTCCTGAATATCTTGACCTCTATTCTAAGACCTGTCTCAGTTACATGAGTGGGGAGAAAGTTTACGCTTATGGAAACCCTACCCCTTATTGCCATAATCTATTTAAAAGACATGCTAGACTCTTAAACAAAGGACATCTCCTTCGGTTTGAAGAAGTCTTAATAAAATAGAAATGTTGTCGCGGTGCACGGTGCAACTTAGTAGGCCAATGAAAGGGCCATTTCCCACCAGTTCCACTTAATAACTTCACATCAAACTATCAAGTTCTTGAAATTAGGGATCATTTTACTAACAAACTATTGGCCTCTTATTTGCTTACTTATCAAGAGTAAATTAAAAATCATGACGATTGAAAACACCATGACTCGACAGGGGGAGAAAATGGAAACAACTAAGGTATTTAGAAACTTATTTATAGCAGCAGCACTACTTATGGTTACCACTGCAACTTTTGCACAATATAATCATGGTGGAAATTATGGTGGAGGTTATAATGACTATGGTACAGATTCTTATCAGCTAGAGTCCTCAGCTAGAAATGTAGTACATTCTGCTCGTTCCTTAAAACAATCTCTTGAGCTGATGAATGGCCATGGGAGAAATCGAAGAGGACGTCATCATCGAGGTCTTTATCCAATTATAAATGCAGTTCAATCTGTAGCTCAAGATGCAAAGCAAGTTGTAAGAGACGCATCATCTAGAAACCAAGTCAATTATTCGTTTAGACAACTTAAGCGATCATTCACAACTTATAAAACATTTTCTGTTGCAATCCAGAACAATCCGAGACTTTCTTATCAAGTGAAGGCATTAGATTCGGCCATGAGTCAACTTACTAGAGATATGTATAGCAGAGGCGGTCAACATGGTAATCTCGAAAAAGTGAAAAGCTTATCTAGAAAACTCTCCAGAGTAACCTCTAATATGGCCTCTTCTTTATCAGCGGACCTAAGATACAGAAGATACCAATCTCCTGTAGAGAGACAAGCTTTGAGAGCTACAAGTGATCTTTCAAGGGAAGCTCACGAGTTTGCTAGGATTGCTCAAAACTCAAGACCAGCTCTTATGAGAGTAAAACGCAGTTTTGAAACTTTGAGAATGACATTTAGACAAACAAAAAGAACTTTAAAACAAATAAGTACTTCTTATACTGTATCTGATCAATTACAGAAGACGAAGCAACTTGTAAGAAAACTTGCAGATGCGCTTCAAGTTTCACATGGTGGCGCAAATGGCCATGGAGGATTCACAAATCCAGGAAATACATACGGATTTAACTAGAACAAAAAGATTGTATTAGAGAGAAATGAGGGCCTATTTAACTGGCGCTTTTTATATCTAAAAAAGAGGCCCCAATAAGGGGCCCTCTTTAAAATGATATTATAATCATAGGCTTATGATAAATGCTTATTAACGATTCCTGCTAATTCAAACATTGTAACTTCTTTTTTACCAAAAAGAGTCTTAAGTTTTCCGTCAGCAAGAATGTTTCTTCTGTTTTTAGGATTTTGAAGGTCATGTTTCTTAATGTAAGTCCAGATCTTCTTAATAACTTGTGTTCTTGGAAGTGGCTTTGAACCAACGACAGCTGCTAATGCTGGAGAAGGTGTCATTTCTTTCATAAAAGCGGCATTTGGCTTTCTTTTAGTTTTTTTCTTAGCAGCTTTTTTCTTAGCAGGCTTTTTCTTCGCTACTTTCTTAGTTGCCTTTTTCTTAGCTACTTTCTTAGTTGCCTTTTTCTTAGCTACTTTCTTAGTTGCTTTCTTAGCTACCTTTTTCTTAGTTGCTTTCTTTGCTACTTTCTTAGTTGCTTTTTTCTTAGCTACTTTTTTAGTTGCTTTTTTCTTGGCTACCTTTTTCTTAGTTGCTTTCTTTGCAACTTTCTTAGTTGCTTTTTTCTTTGCTACTTTTTTCTTGGCCATGTATTCCTCCGGAGAATTTGTTTTATAACATTCATTGTTTTTTTATTTTTAAGAATTATGACTCAAAAAAACAAATAATGTCTATTAATATATTTAGTTTTTTACTATAAAAGTACCCATTAAAGCAACTTTTCCCACTCAACCACCAAACCATTGTCTAATTTCTTAGTGGTTTTAACGTAACCATGGCTTTCATTTAGGGAGTACATTCTGAAATTATCTATTCGGCAGTAATGATATATTTTCTTAGCTTTCATTTCTTTAGCTGATTTTTCGAAAAATTCTTTGATTTTATGGCTATAACCACTACCTTGGTGGCTCATTTTTGTTCCTGTATTCTTTGTGAGAAGCTTTTTTCCTTCTAATTTTAGGAATAAGGCGGCTATGATCATGTCTTCTACATGGGCCGAGTAGAGCTTCCAGCCATCTTTTACTTCCTTTTTTATTTCATCAATATCCCATTTAAAATCTGGAGAATCTGTAAAAGCATCCAAATTATGGTCATAGATGGCCTTGTACTGGGATACCTTTGTTGCTGTTTTAAATATTAATTCGATAGGTTCGTCGGACAAATTATTTAACCTTCAGTTTACGTATATAAGCTGACAATTCAGCAAAGTCACTCTGTGAAAGGTTTTTAATATAAGGAAGCATGACTGGGTTTTTTCTTGCGCCGGAGATAAAATCATTGAGGGCCTTGATAGTATACCACTCATGCTGTCCAGCAATTTGAGGGGATTTTTCAGCAAGTTTCCCTTCTCCATTTACTCCGTGGCACCGAATACAAGTCTTAAATAACTCGGCTCCTCTTCCTGCAAATGCAGTTGAAGTTAAAATAAAGAGGTAAATAATAGACATTTTTATACTTATCATTCAACGTCCGGTGAACAGATATTTGTTTATTATAGAAATATTATATCTACTTTCTCTTAACGGCAACCACTTTCAGAGGGTCTAATTGAAATTCACTTGAGTAGACTTCAAACAATAAATCTCTAAGCAATGGTGGCAATACCTCTTCTTTAATAAGAAAAGATAAATAAGGTTCATCCCATTGGTAAATGTCTTCTAGAGAGCTTTCTGAACCCAACACAGGGGATATGCAATGCTTATAAAATTGTTGTAATTGTTCTAATTTGTCTCCGAAGTCTACATCGATGGATTGATTGATTTTCCTTTGACTGGCCTCTAGTAATACTTTTAAAGTAAAGATTTTTCCTATGAAAATAGGGAAAATGGAAAGGATTTCATCAAATTCTTCTTTATATTCTTTGGAAAAAGCTTCGACATCATTGAAGTCTTTTAAAAAGTTCTTCATTTCCCTAACCTCAAGCCCTTTCAGTTCCCAGAAAAGATTATTTACATTTAGTTTACCAAATGCTTCGAGAATTGCTTTTTCCAACGTGGACGGGTCGCCATGGTATGAGAAATGACAAATCTTCCCCTCTTTGATCTCCAAAGAAAGCTTTAAAGACCTCTTTTTTGAACTGAAATCAATAATTGGATATGGGTGAGGAGCATTGAGTAAGAACTCTTCACTCTTGGCCAAATCTTGTATTCTTCTTGATAATTGCATAAATATCTTTATCATTTTGATCAAATAGATACAAATTGCTAGTATTTATTTATGGAACTATCCCAATTAAAAGATAATTTAGAGAAAGAACTATACAAGCTTTTCAGTCAATCAAAGTCTTTGACATTATTTGGTCCTCTTAAATTCGACAAGAATTCTCTACACGAACATAAAACCGAGGGAGTCATCTTTGTGGATGGTGGACTTGGCCATAGTGGAAGTCTCAATAATCTCTTTTGCAACGTTCCATCCTACAGTACAGGGGATGGTGATTCATTACAAACCAAAGTAGAGCTCGACCTTACTTTCCCTGCTGATAAGGACCAATCAGATTTAAGTCTTGTGCTCTCAGCTATTCCTTCAATGTGCCAAAATTTAGAGCTTTTTGGATTCTTTGGTGAAAGGCAAGACCATTTCCTTTGCAATTTAGGTGAAATTAATCATTTTCTTAATATTTCAAAAAGTGATAAACAAGTCAGACTCCACGGAGACAAACAAACTATATTTGCCATAAATAATAATTCAATTACATTAAAAATTATTGGAACTTTTAGTATCCTCTCATTAGTTGAAAATATTTTAGATATCAAAGGAGATTGCGAGTATACTTGCAATGAGCATTATATTGAATATCCATTAAGTAGTTTAGGGCTTTCCAATAAAGGTTACGGAGACGTCATAATCAGATCGAAAAAACCAATTTTTATCATAACTGAATATGAATAAAGAAAAAATTGAAATTAAAGGAACAAGATACCCGCTGATTGATCAAATTAGAGGCTTCGCTGTTCTTCTCATGGTCATTTTTCATTTTTCCTTTGACCTTGCTCTTTTTCAATGGGTACAAATAGATTTTCAAAAAGATTTATTTTGGTGGGGACTTCCAAGATTAATTGTTTTCCTTTTCCTCTTTTCAATGGGTCTTTCAACTCCGCTAAGTCAAGGTAGAGAAATTAATTTTAAATTTCTCAAGAAAAGATTATTTAAACTAGTTTCATTTGCAATCATAATTAGTGCAGGCACCTATTTTATGTTCCGTAGCCGATGGATTTACTTCGGTACTCTTCACTGTATTGCCGTGGCCTCCATTTTTATTCTTCCCTTTAGAAATAGACCTATTCTTAGCTTAGTACTCGGTAGCGCAATTGTTCTTGCTTCGGTCTTTTTAAAGCTAAACATCCCATGGATAGAGCTAGATCATAAGTCTATGGACTATATTCCTCTATTTCCTTGGGTAGGAATAGTTATGTGGGGAGTATTTGCATCGCATAAAAACCTACATCACTTTGAATTTAAAGAAAATAAATTTTTACTATTTTTAGAATGGCAGGGTAAACATTCCCTTAACATTTATATTCTTCATCAACCCATCATGTATTCCATTCTTTATATGCTGTATCTCGTCCTTAGATAAGCCTTGTTTACGTGCTCTCTAGCATGGTAAATTATTATAGAAAAATATAAATTACGCTTACGGAAAGATATGAAATTTACCTTTGAGAAATTTGAAAAAACAGTCGGAAATATGAAGTTTGCCGTTCTCTCAATTTCCCTTTTTACCTTATTTATGATTGTCGGAACGCTCCTAGAGAGCTACTTTGGAACTGATTATGCTAATAGAATAATCTATAAAAAACTCCCGTTCATGCTTGTTCAATTTTGTATGTTTGCGAGTATTTTGTTCGCTGCCTTCTTGCGCTTACCACCTAAAAAAAGACTTTATGGTTTTTATACCATTCATACAGGGCTAATTTTAATTGGTTGTGGATCTGTGGTTACTTACATCGCAGGAGTTGATGGTAGCATTTATCTGCCACCAGGAGGTCCGGCCCGTCATATTGTGCTGTCAGATGACATCCTCAAAATAACTTATCCAAATGAAGGGCGACAAATCACAGCCGATCTACCCTATACTGCATTTCAAAGTAATTTCAATAAACAATTTGAAGAACTTAATTTTCTTCGCTACTTCCCCTACTCTATGGATGTCACAAAATGGGATTATGGAGACAAAACTTATCCAAGTTTTCAAAGTATCCATAGTACAGAATATATGATTTATAATGACAGGTTTTCACAAAAGTTTACCATGTCGCTACACCCAGAGGCGATAGACTATACCTCAAGTACCCAGCTTGGCCCTTTAGGAGTACATTACTTACCAAGTTCTCTTGCTGAATGTTTTAATTTAAAATCAGAAACGGGACTTGTGTTATGGAACTCGATTAAAAATAAGTGTTTTACCTTTGAATCTTTTAAATCAAAGATACAAACCATAAAAAAAACAAAAAAGAGATTTTTTGTTATCCAAGAAAACAATGATTTATTAACTTTTTTTCCTGATCTCAGTCCTTTCCCTTTAAATAAAGAACTAATGCCTGTCCGAAACTCTCCTCTACGTGTATTTAATCTCGGTATTTTTGAAAACAAACCGAACCTCTTTGTCTTTGGAAAAAAAACTGCCTATTACAAAGACGGTGTCTGGACTATGAAAGAATTTAATGGAAAATCAGTTGAACTTCCCTGGATGGGTTTTCACGTAGAGATGTTAAAACATAATGATTATAAGTTTCCTTCCAAAGTTCCTGAATATGTAACCCCTATTCAAAAGAATAGTAAAATTATAAGAGGTGATCAAAGAGCTATCGAACTTATTGTTAAAGGTAAAAAGTATTGGATTACAGATCGAAGACCAATTAGTCTTATGCTTGGACCAAGAAAAGTTATCGTTGAAATTACAAAAAAGCAGGTGAAACTTCCTTTTGAAATCGTATTGAGGAATTTTAAAATGGACAAAAATCCAGGAACCAACAGTCCTGCAAGTTACGAGAGCTTTGTTACTTTATTTACAAAAAAAGGACCGGTTGAACAGCATGTCTACATGAATAATCCATTTAAAAAGTCTGGTTTCACTTTTTATCAAGCATCTTATAATCAAAACCAAGATGGAAGTTATAGCTCAACACTTTCTGCTAATGTTGATCAGGGACGACCTATAAAGTACTTTGGCTCATTCTTATTAGTCATAGGTTGTATTTGGCATTTTTATATCAACAGACAAAAGGATCTTATCACATGAAAATAATTTTACTCTTACTACTTGTCTCATTATCTTTTATTTCACCAGAAGTCATGTCCCAAGATTCAGAGCCTTATTTTTGTACTAAGGCGCTAGACGATATGCCGATTCAACAATCAGGGCGAATAAAACCACTTTACGTTCACGCTAATGAATCCATTAAATATCTTATGGGCAAAAAGAAAATTAAAAGCTATGGTGCCGTAGAAATATTCTGTCTACTCTCTGTGCAATCTTTATCCTTAAAAAATTCACTGAATTTTAAAGCAAGAATAGATCATATAAAGCTTAGAGAATATCTTGGTCTAAATGATCAAAATAAGACCATGTTATTTTCTACACTGCTTGAAAAGAAAGATGAACTGATTATTGAACTTAGAAAGGCTAAAGAGCATAGCTCTTATTATAAGTCCTTAAATGAAATTCTTAATCGAGTTGCGCTTTACGAAGATATAATAAACGGTAATAACTGGACCTTACCTTCTTTTGAAAGTGGTGGAACTACTTGGCAACCTCTAAATAAATATCTCACAGAAGAAAAACTAACCTCAATGCCAGCAGGAACAACGATTTCAACCATCTTTACATCTATACGTGAAAAATTTAAGAAACAAAGTCATTCTGAATTTTATCTTGAATTAAGAATGGTTAAAATGAGACTGCCTGTTATTGCTTTATTACTAACAATTTTAGCACTTGCAGCAGTGGTTCTCAGCACTAATTTAAAATATACTTTAATCTTTTCTGTTCTAACTGTTCTGACCCAGATCACCTATATTACTTTTAGAGTTCTTATTTCAGGAAGAGCTCCAATTACAAATATGTATGAAACTGTTCTTTTCTCTGGTCTTGCCGCCTTAATTATTTCTCTTATAGTAGGCCATCTCAAAAAAGAAAAGCAATATATAACAGTTGGACTCATTTACAATTTCTTAACACTGATGATGATTCTCTTTTCAGGATCTATGCTTTCAAGTTCTATTTCTCCTTTAGTTCCGGTTTTAAGAGATAATTTCTGGCTTTCAACCCATGTAACTTCAATCATCATGTCATATGGAGCACTGGCCTTAAGTTGGGTCTTAGCTAATATGATTTTAATTAAAGCAGCAACTAAAGGTGTGAGTAAAAAGGAATTAAAGTCAGCTTCAGATCAGATTTATGCCTGCATCATATGTGGTATCATTCTTCTCGCTAATGGAATTATTCTAGGCGGCGTTTGGGCCGATTATTCTTGGGGGCGATTTTGGGGCTGGGATCCTAAAGAAACTTGGAGTTTAATTGTACTTTGTATTTATATGGCCATTCTTCATGGAAAATATACTTCCTGGATTCCCCATAAAAGATTTATCCCACTTGTGGCCTGTGCATTTTTGTCAGTAATGATGGCATGGTTTGGTGTGAATTATATTCTTGCTTCTGGACTTCATTCTTATGGATTTAGCGAGGGAGGGGCCTTGTTTCTTGGAGTCTTTTTCTTAACTCAGATTGCTTTAGTTATAATTACAACTCCTAAACTTTTAAAGGAAGTTGTTTAAAATTTAAATAACTTAAAAGACTCATTTGCGAGAAAAATGAAGCTAAAACCAGCATAAATATGCCTGTCTTCAATTGTACACCTGACTTATTTACGCAATTAATGAATTTCTATTTTTAATAAGGGAAATTTGTTCTGATCAGAATTAATTAAGATTAATCAGTCTACTAGAATGTTTTTTAACCGATAATTATTGCATGAGATTGACCTCTATGATGTTCTTATTTCTTTTGTTCTTCTTTAATTATGAAAGTTTAGATGCCTGTGAGAAATCACAACTTTATGGAGAGATTGAGAAAAAAGAAAGACGAGGTAATGAAATTATAAAACATACAAAGTTTATAGATGTTCCAAAAGTCATGAATCATGATTCGAGTGATTTTGGACGATTAATGATTAAAGATCTTTATCTAAATAATGTCTTAATTAAATATTCTCCTGATAATAAAAAGAGCTTAAAGCAGTTAGCTTTTAAAATAGATGAATCGATTATTTTAGATTTTAATCTAAAGATATTTGAACAAAAAATAGAATTATTAAGACCAGGTGTTCTGACGTTTATTTTTAAAAAAAATAAAAAGATACTTTGTACTAAGATTATCAGATTTGTAGGAGCAAGTGGATGAATAAATTGTTAATCCTTGAAATTATAATATCACTCTTTTGTCATTCTCTTTATGCTCAAGATGACTCCTTAATATTGCCGTCAGCACCTGAGTTTCTTTGTAATCAGCAAAAACTCGCCGTTCCCCCATTTTATATTTCAGATGAGTACGAACAAGGAGATAGGATTTGGGAAAATTTTAGAAAATTTGAAAATGACAAGATTGTAGATAAATATATTCCTAGAGGATCCATCGTTTACACTCCTGAAGAAATGATTGGAACTGAAGGCTCAACCGGAAGAGTTCCCGTCAAAATTCTCTCTGTGCCTAGCAAAGAAAATGAAGATAGGATTAGAAATAGCAAGTCTAATAGAAGAAATTCAATAGAAGATAAAGTGGCTGATTCAAAGTCTTTAAAAGGAATAAATAGAAAAAGAGTTAAAGTTAATGATATCGGTTGGATCGGAAAAGCTTCTCTTAAAGAA
This sequence comes from Bacteriovoracaceae bacterium, assembly GCA_018675575.1. Taxonomy (GTDB): domain Bacteria; phylum Bdellovibrionota; class Bacteriovoracia; order Bacteriovoracales; family Bacteriovoracaceae; genus M0603. The sequence goes on from JABGXW010000034.1 coordinate 22,563, forward strand.
GCAAAAAATCATACCTTTATGGTTACAAAAGATTCACCTATTTATAAATCGCCAGCAGGTACAGCAATTAGCGATAAGCAAATTACTTTGTCTTATGATGATACTGGCTATGATGTTTTACGTTGCTGTACTCCAGACACCTTTAATGGACCAATAACTTGTTTCGATAGATATAAATTTATTTTACAAGATTTAGAAGGAAATGATTTAGAATCTTTTTATGTGAAAAACTTAGAATGTTCATTCATTCAAAACCTTGCTCCCATTTCTAATACCATCATAACTCCGATAAAATCCATTCTCAATTTAATGAGAGTAGAGAGTCCTAAATTTAGTATTGATGAACTAGAGTTGTTACCGTCATATCAAAGCTGGTCAGGATATACTTCAAGAATCAAAAGATCTGAGATGGCCAAAATGCCTTATGATAATGAAACGAGTCAGGGACCATTTGGTTCTTACCACTATAGACCAGATGATCAACAAAACTCTGATGCTTACATGAAACCGAACTCCCAATGCGCATTATTACAGGTACTGAAAAAGCATCAGGAAAGCTGCACTACAGCTGGATGCCAGGTTCAATTAGGAGATATGTATCATCATGATAATTGGGGATCGCATGAAAGTCATGATTCTGGAGAATGTGTAGATATTAGGCCTTTTAGAAAAAATGATGATGATAATGCTGGTCTTAGCTATACACAAACAAGTAGATATGACAGAGAGAAGACCAAGAGTTTTATCAAATTACTGCGCGATTCAGGAGCAAGAGTTATTATCTTTAACGATACTCAAATTACTGCGAGAAGATTAGAAAATCATAATAATCATATTCATGTATGCTTTGGTGAAAATCGTCAAAAAGTTAAGAATACCTGTAAGAATGGATTTGCTGAATGAAATATTTGTCTATATATATTTTTAAAGGGCCAAAATAGAGGCCCTTTAAAAATAGCTTGTTAAAATTTATAACCGTATATTTATATCAAATGGGTTTTGGTATTGCATAAGCACTTCATCCATTCTTAAAAAATTACTTGTGGCCTCAAAATAGCCGTAGAGAGCACCTTCCGTTAGCTTTTGTTTTTCATATGTAGATTTAATATATTTATCACCAATATTTTTAATAAAGTTTGGTATTGGTAAAAAGCTGATTCCTAAGCCCGCAAGTTGCATAATAATTCTCTTTCTAACCATCTTTTTAGGGTTATCAATATAAAAAGCAATCGCAGGCCTTGAATTAAAAATCGATTGTCTATCAAATAAATTAATGATGACATTGTCTTCACCTTCCTTGACTGCTTGAAAAGCAAAGTTCATTCTTTTCCCTCTAGTAGTATAACGATCTCTATGCGCTCTCAGAGTTGAATTTGCTAGTCTTACATTAGTAAAAAACTTATTAATTCCGTATCTTTTCCAGTTTTCTTTAGCTGCAGTTGATTCCCAAAATGCATACCAAGGAATTCTTGACTCATAAATTGAGGAATAAGCGAGATCTACATCTTCTTTAGAAAGACCTAATTCAGATTCATGATTTTCCATATAATGCATAAGCAGGTTTTGATGGAAAAGTCTTTTTTCTCTTATTAGTTTTTCAACTTTTACTAAAACATAGCTTGCAGTATTTAATATTGGAACAGAGCTAAAGATTTTTTTAGCAAGGCCTAGCCCCCAAGTAACCACTTGGTAAGTAACCTTTCTTTTATAGAAAAAAGTAGTGTCTTGAGTATGCGCTAATACAGAAGGATTTAATTTGGATAACTCAAACTTTAATTTATTTTCAAATTTTTTAATAAAGTTTCTAAATTTTGGGTTTCCAAAAATTCCATCAACATCTAATGTTTCAAGTGCCTTAAGTGAGTCCATAACAATTTTAACATTTTGATTAGACTTTTCATCTAAAGCAAATGCATCTTCATTTAACAATTCTTCAAGATCACCATAGTAATCAGATTTAGACTGCATGAGCGCTTGTTCAGTTTTCAAATTTTCTTTAATATATTTTATATATGGAGCAATTGAAAAACCAAACCCCATAGAGCGGTCTCTAATTTCTATTAACTTACCATCTTTCTTGATGAAGTTAAACCTTTCATTGAATGTGTCGGGCACGCCCGCAAAGGCGTTGCTAAAAGACAGTAGCAAGCTTATTATGATTAAATATTTGTTCATTGTTTCCCTCCATGAAAACTAATTTACAATTAAATTGTGTATTAACTAATTCTAATGGAAAAATGAACTTGTAACCTATATGTTAGAAAAAAAGAGATCACAGAAGCAAATTGCTCAAGATTTTTTTGTTCGAAGATATTGAAATTTCATACCAAAGAGTTTTATAAAACCCAGAATGAGAGTAAATGATAGAACGGCCTTTAAACCATCCTTCTGCTTGTTATCTTTAGAATCAATTTCTATTGTTCCGCATCCCCCAACCTTTTGTGTGTTTGGATAGAGATATGTAATACCATCTTCGTCATCTCTAGCTAAAGAGGCTATATTAAAATTCAATGAATAATGCATTAAGGCAGCATCAAAATTACTATGACCTAGGCCAAATGCATGTCCAATTTCGTGGGCTATAATCGCCATTTTCTGTGCATCAGTAAGAGCTGCGACCTGTGCACTATCATTAATTAAAAGACCTCCATAAACGTCAGAACCCGCAGATGCATAGCCCCCCTGACCTGCACTAGCGCCAAAATCATTATTACAACCGACTATAATAGTGTTCACTGTTCCAGAGTTTGTAATTAAGTCACCAACTGATGATTCTCCATCAGCACTACTTGTAATAACACTTCCTCGTATAAACTTAATTCTACTGGTAGGTACAGAATTCCAATATATGTCCATTGATTGTTCAACTAAGTCTAATAATGATGCGGGCGTGATTCCTATGGTTGTGCAATCGTCATTTGTTACATTGAAGATAACTTCATCAACAGTATATCGAGGAGGATTTTGTGTTAATAAAGTAAAACCAAAAGTAGGCCCTGAAGTTAATAATGTAAACAGAAATATTATAAAAATTTTCATATAGTAACCAGTTGATTATAAATAATAATTAAATGCCAAAGCAAAATTAAACCTCAGAGAGCTTGAACTTAAAACATTCCAAGTATAAGTTTCGATTTTCACAGCCACTCTAGGTGCCACAAATGTTTCTATACCTAAATTCAAAGTAGAGTTGTAAGAAGAAACAGTTTCATCTGGTAAAAAGTGAGTAGAGGTACCACTTCCATTATTTCTTGTAACAGCTCCTCCCTGTCCACTTATTTTTGTAATAAAAACACCTCCACCAAAACGAAAATGTGTTCCCGAAGCTATCATGAGTGAGAAGTTTGCAAGTCCAAAAATCATTTGTCGAGAGCTCGCTTCATCACCATTACCATTTAAGGCATCAATTTCTCCATAAGATGAATTATTTAATGTTATTCCAACTTCTGGAATAAAAAATATATTATCTCTTATATTAAAATATTCATGGAGAGATATGTATGGCCATATTGAAAGAACTGACTCAGTATCACCTTCGGTACTATTTGTGTATTTTCCAAGAAATGGTGACATTGATCCGACGCCAACCAAGGAATAGGTGTTAAATGAAAATAAAGTAAAAGAAAAAATTATTAATAATTTCATATAATTTTATGATTTATCCGTAACAGGTATAACATCTTCTGGATTCTCATTAGCTTCTTTAGCTTTAGCTAGAGCTTCAGCCTCAGCATCTTCAATGTTTTCCATTTCTTGAACTCTCTTCATTCGCTCACCATCATTAAGTTCTTTGAATGCCTGCTCTTCTGCAATTCTCTTCTGATTAAGTTCAGAAAAGAATATTTCATTTACAAATTGTCTAATTTTTTTCTTCTCTTCTTCACCAACAGAATGAATTAATGCATGATAAATTTTATTTTTCCCATCGACTTCATAATTATTGCCATCAATTGGCACAATTCGTATCGACATATTGGTAGGAAAATCTAATCTATAGGTACCAAGAGCAAATTCGAAATGAGAAGTAAAAGATAATTCACTCTCCGTCATTGATTTCAAAACGATAGGAAAAGAAGTTGATATCTTTGATAATGAGTTTTTATTGCTAATAAAATATTTTTTTTCTTCAATATCTTGTCTAGTTAGCTTTTTATATTTTTTGGGATCTGATTTTTTAAGCATTTCAACTTTTGAGGATATTAGATCAGAGATTTTTTTATCATTTCTTTTTTCAAGCATTGACGCCATGTTCATAATTGGATCTATATCAATTTCATTTTTATTAACGATGACAAAAGGGTATTTAAAACTTTCTTGTATTGATTGTGATGAATAAGAATGGCAATTAAATAAAATAATAAATGGTTTGTATCCATCTAAGGTCTTTATCGTTTTCAATATCAAAGACAATTGGTCTAAGGCTGCAGATTCAGCATCATCAACTTTATCTTTTAACTGTTGCTCTTTGATGATATTTAATTCTTCTATTCCATAAGGAGTACCATCTTCTTTTAGTCCATCTTCAAATAAGGTTTCTATCTCTTGTTTGATGCTATTAAGGTCAAGAAACTGAAAACTAATGATGTCAGGTCTTAATACCTTTATATCTCTTAATTCTTCTGTTAAAGAAGTTTGTATTCTTATTGTATAAGTAAGATTACCTAGGATTTGAGAAGGATTATAGATAAACCTCAATTCTTTATCTATAATAAGAATTTTTGTTTTCTTAGGCTTTACTCTATCCATATTATCTACAATCCAATTATTAACATCTTTTTTTGTCTTCGTTAGCCTTCCTTTATAATCTAAAACTGATTGTCTTATATTCTCTTTTGTTGTTTTAATTATAAGGATTCTTTGGTTTTCATCTAGTCCTTCAAGCCTCTCCTCTAATTCGTCATCATTAAACTCGGGTTCATCAACATAAATAAATTGAAATTCGTAATTATATTTGTAATCAAAATACAAGTTAAAGTCTGTATTTTCTTTACATATATATTTGTTACTTGGCACTAATTTGATTGGAATATCAGTTTCTAATGTTAATGCAGTATCTCCATCTATTTTAACATTTCCTTCTGCATGTACAGATTTAGGCGTTATGAATCCGATACGAAAGTCGCAATTTAGTGTTGCGTCTCTTTCAAATTCTGCTTTTGCAAAATTAGGAGCTTCAGTCTCTCCAGGGAATGCCATATAAAAAGCATCATAAATAATATCGTGATACTCACCACATTTAACGTGAACAACTTCTACTCCAGAAAAAAGACAATCAACAATATTTTCTTTTTTTTCAACTAGTCCAATTACGGGACAGCTTTTTAGTAAGTTCTCCCTGTTAAGCATATGCGCCAACTTAAGAGTGAATTCTAAATTAGAAGAAAAATCTAAAAAGATTATATTTGGTTTAAGCCTTAAGGTTTCTAAAAATAAAACTTGATAGTTTGTTGCTGTAGCTAATTTTATTGAATGGAATTCAGTTGGTTTACCAGCACATTTTTGCGTAACTCTGGCCTTTATTATTGACCAATATGAGTTGTCATCACCCAAAAAAATGATTACCCTTGCCTCATCTTGTTCATCTGTCTTTGCATTCATTATTATCTTCGATTTTTAGAAATCTATTTTAACTTCGTTAAATATTATAATGTAATTTTGTTATTTAATGGTGATTAATTTTTAGTTAAATTTCGAAATCATCATAGGTCTGAGCAAAATACTCGTCATATTCTTTTAGAAAGAATTTTCTTACAAAATATTGTCCAGATCTAACTGTTGATATGAAACCAAGTTCCTCAAGTTTTAAAAGAGATCCATAGACATCATCGATTAAGATATTAAGGCCTTTTGCCATTTCAGTTAAGCTCATCAATTGAGAAATTCCATAAATACGATAAAGGTTGGGTTTACACCAAACTTTTCTGTAGAGGTACATCAGAACAATGATCTCGACTCGATTTAGTTTATAAGATGTAAGGATCGTATCAAAAAAAAGATCTGGAATTTCACTATATGACGCAGAGGGCAATGTGGGTGCTTTTCTTGAGTCAGTTAAGGCTCTCTCATTATTGAGAGGTTTATGTTCTTGCAATATTGAATGTAAATTTACCATAAACATATCCTATCTAAGGATATCTTCTCATAAATCTACGAAGATGACACATAAACGCCATAGGTGGAAAAAGTTTCCCTATTCCTTAGTTTTAACCAGTTGAAATATCAAGACATTTTATTAGAAAAGTAAAATCTTTTATTTTATTTGTTTGAGAATTTTTAAAATTGTTTTTTTCTTCCAACCAAATAGTGAGGAAAGTAAAAGTACCTGTACGTCTGTTGTGTTGTTGTTTTGAAAGGATTTTAATATATTATCATAAAGCTCCAACCCGTCGCACAAAGACAGATCTTTTAGAAAACTAATTGATTGGAGCTCGGCGTTAATGTTAATTTGTTCATTATCTAAATAACACCACATACGATGAAAAAAGTTTTTATTACATAATGTATTAAATTCTTTTTCAATATAATAAAAAGTTAACTTCTGTAAGTTGAATGTGCCGACCTTCAACGAATCATCGAGCTCAAAACCAAACCTTAAATGGAATCTAATCATTCTTAAAAATCTGACAGGATCAGAGTTGAAATCAGGGTTACAAGTTTTTAATTTCCCTTGAGATAAATCCTCTAATCCTCCTTGAGGATCTATGAAAACAGCATTTTCAAAAAGACATTTTTCCTGAAAATGAATCCCCAGACTATTAATAGTAAAGTCTCTTCTTAGAAATGCATCTTTATGAATTAAGCGGCTATCAAAATCAACACCAAAGTCTCTATGCTTTTTAGCATTTTGAGTTTCTTTATAGTTTTCTAGTCTCGGTATAGATAATTCTATTTCACAATCATTATACTTAAGACGACTTATTAGAAATGGTAAAGGTTCACATATTACATTGTGATTGCATTCTAAATAATTAATAAGCTTTTTATACTTTGATAAGAATTCTTCATGGCCTATCGAGTTATTATCTCTCAGCTCAAAGTCAAAATCGTCACTCATCTCTTCACATATCGCGAAATCACGTACGCTGCCCCCTACCAATGTAAGTTCGAAGCCTTGATCCATAATAAGGTTTATAAGAGATATAACATCAGGAGGTAATTTACTTATAAATAATTTTATATCAATAGTTTGAATCAAATCCATTAATTACTATCCGTAAATGGATTTTTCACCGAAATTAGTTCATCTAAAGTTGATTTAATTCTCATTAATTGTTCAGAGTTCTTATGATAAACAAGAAAGAATTTACCATTAGTCACCTCCTGATCACTACAGAACTCTTTAACTTTATTTTTATAATATGACCTTCCAAAAACATGTTTAGGAACAACTGCGACACCAAAGCCTCTTTGAACTGCTTGTAACATATTCCCATGACTATTTATGACATAACGAGAATTAATTTTTTTTGGTGTCCGACCGAATCTATCTTTACACCATTTTAAATAAAGATGATCTCCCTCGTCTTCAAATAAGACAGTTGGGTAACTCGCTAATTCTTCTAATGTCATGTCATCATGTAATTTAAAATCTTCAGAGTCCGGATAAACTAAGGTAGAGCGTTCTTCACCTAATAAGATTTTTTCACCAACCGTGGGGAGCGCATCTTCAGGTAAAATAAGAAAGTCTAAACGATAGTTTTCAAAATCTCTTACTAAATCTTCTGAAAATCCTAATGTAATTGAAACTGTAAGCTTTGGATGTTTCTCTGTATAGTTTAACATTATTGGAGCAACCCAAGATTTACCAATTCCAGTTAATGTTCCAAGCCTGACCTTGCCACTCATTGTATCTCGATCAAAAAGTATTTCGTCCAAAGTATCATCCATTTGCATAAGAAAATTTGAACCAAGGCCGTAAAGCTTCTCACCTTCAGGAGTCAGCACAACCTTTTTTCCAGAGCGCTTGAAAAGTTTTACGCCGACCTTAATTTCTAAGTTTTTTATACTTTGAGAAATTGCGGATTGAGTCACATGAAGGTCTTCAGCTGCGCGAGAAAAGCTTTTGGCCTTGGCAACTGCCACTAATGTTTGAAGCTGGCTTGTTTCTATCACTTTAGACCCTTAAAGATTAAGTATTAGATCAAACTAATATATTAGACAGCACTAATAGTCGAGACATAAAATATAATACAGCTAAATTTGCAGAGCATTATTCTATTCGGGGATAAAGTTTAGGTAAATATCTTCCATAGCGTCTATCTCAGAAAGTTCACCACATTTTGTACATTTAAGTTCCGGGGCCGTTCTTCCCTTTAAATCAGATGACTTCAAAAGTATTTTATCTTCATTTTCACAATCATCACAAAAGTAAGGAGCATAAAATGTTTCTATAGAGCCATTACCTGGAACAAAACCAGTTACCATATTAACTTGTTGAACAATAATTTGTGGACAGTTAAAGTATTGTATTTTTGATCCTATATTACTAACTGCTTCGACAAACTTAATCCATTCGCTGACCCCACAAGAATTAATCATAACGACTTCTTTAAAGTTTACCTTTATTAAGTCTGATTTATGATAGATAAGTTCCTCGATGAGTAAGTCTTCATTAATTTCTCCTTTTAATTTAAACTCGTTCCCTCCATCACAGACTACTACATCTATTTCAATACTTTTTTGTGTTATTGTTGCCATTATTACTTCCATTCTTAATTAATATTTCTCTAATCTTTTCAATAGTAATTCCTGCACCATCATCTGTAACCACAATTTGTAGATGTCTTTTTGATTCAACTTTCTTTAAATCAAACTTGATTTGGATATACCCTTTAATATCTTTTTTTAAAGCTTATTATTGATTATCGGTAATTGAACAAGACGACTTAAAAGAATAATAGGTTATTGGCTGAAACTAGGAACCATCTATCTTGAACTTTGTGGCAACAAGGATTACATCATCTTCGGGAGGAACTCCATCAAAGTAGGCATATCCATCTTCTAATATACCTTTGATTATCATTTCAGGATCTTTTTTGGCCCTACTAAAGAATGATTTATTAAATTTTCTTTCCCCCCAAATAATATTTTCTTTGTTTACCGCCTCAACGGGACCATCTGTATAAAGTAAAAGAACATCTTTATCGGCAATCTCAATGACTTCATTTGTATATTCACTATCAGGCTTGTCCCCTAATCTTCTACCAAGAGCTTTACCGAGTGCTTGAATAGATTTTTTTGTAGGATTTTCAGCTGAATATTTATAAATAATTGGAAAGTTATGACTCGCATTACTATATTCAATCGTATTTGTTTCAGTATCATAAACTGCAACAAAAAATGTCATTAGGATTTTTTGGCCACCAGTAAGAAGAACTATTGAATTGAGAAGTTTTAAAATATCAGATGGCCGCGCATATTGTCCGTCAAAATATTCTATATATTCAAGTATTGTTTGACAGCAACTAGATGCTGACGCTGTCACAAGAGCAGCAGGAACACCATGACCAGTTGCATCTCCAATAAATAAATACAACTTACCACGAGATTCTTTATATCCCCACCAATCGCCACCACATTCGGATGCAGAGTCGTAAAATCCAAACAAGTGATAAGGATCTCTTTCTAAAGAGTCTGGTGGAAATAACGAGTTTTGAACAATTTTGGCAGTTTGAAGTTCACTCTCCATCTGACCTTTATCTTGAATTTCCACTAAAATTTGATTAATTTTTCTAGTCATGAAGTTAAAGGAGTCTGCCAGTAATTGAATTTCATCACCACTTCTTACAGTCACAGTGCTCTCAAAATCCCCAAGCCCCATTGTCTCCGTTCTTCTCATTAATTTATTTAATGGATTTGTAATAGTCTGAGTAAAAATTAATGAAATAATTAATATAATCAATCCGATAAGAATACCAAAGATTATCGTTTTAAAAATAATTAATTTTGTAAACTCAAAAGCCTTGGTCTTTGAAATTTCAGAAAAAGTAATTATTCCAAACACGTTATTTATTTTATAGGAAACTAGGAATTCTCCTTTAGTTGCCTTATCAATTGTCAAGACACCAGAGTTATTCTTAGCATTTTTTATATCATCAAAGAATTTTGAATACACATCGTAAAATTCTTGATTTACATCCTCAGGACTTGAGTGGATTAGAACCTTCCCTGATCTATCGGTGATAAAGTCCGTAAAACTACTCGATTGAAAGATAGAACTCGCCATATTTTCTATCAGGTATCTAAAGACGTAAACACCTTTCTTTTTTTTAGATTTAATTGCAACATAGAGATGAGGAACAACTCGATCTGTATTTATAATTCTGAATATAATATCTTGACCTGATTTATAATAATCATGAAGCTCCCGAAAGAGTAGTCCATGTCTTCTAAGTATTTTTCGATTTCCTTTATATCTTCGTAAGATTTTAGGATTCATATAGCTAAATTTTTTCTCGAATTGGACTGTTTCAGGATTAAGTTTGAAAAAGACGAGATCTAAGAAAATATCATTTGTTGTGAGAAATTTTTCAACGATCTCTATTTTATCGGATTTTTGATTATACAAATTGATTGTATTAAATAATAGTTTGGAATTATTCAATTCAGAAGAGAGAAATTTTTCTATAAAGTTAGATTGTGATTCGATATGAGAAACCGAGTTTTCATATATATATGCAGTCTTATCACCTAGATAAAGGTCAATTGTATAGTAAAGAAAACTTATCAAACTAATAGAGAAAATTACGAGTTGACTGACAAGAAATTTATATTTTAATGATATAAATCTCTTACCATTGATAGTTTTTTCTGTTGTTGAGCTCATTAAAAGTCTTTTAAAAAAATATATAGTGTAGACTATATTATATCGCTGAAACCAAAGAGATGGAAATTTTATATGTCTGACGATAGCGCTCAACATAGACGAGATGAAGAAAGTACATTTAAAGTTACCCACACAATTACTTTAAAAGTTACTTACGCATGTACCATTATCTTTTTGGGCCTCATTTTTCTTGATCCTAATAAATTCTTGGATAATGAAAATCAATTAAAAGGTAGTATCGCAATTGTTGTTAAGAAATCTAATGACGTTAAAGTTAAGCATCCAAAAGGTGCCACTTGGTCAACACTCAAAAAGGGTGACAAGCTTTATCCCAACACTATGGTTTTTACAGCAACAGGTTCAAGTGTAATGATGTTGCTAGAAGATGAATCTGTCATCGAGCAAGGTCCTGATTCATTATTACGACTAAAGATTGTTAAAAAATATATAAGTTCAAATACAAGTAAAGAAGATGTTAAATCTGACATTGATCTTCTAAATTCATTAGACAAGAAACTGGTCGATGAAGGACCATTTGAAGAGTCTGATGGCCTTGATTTAGAAATTGATGGAGGAAATATATCAGTTTCAACTTCAGGAAAATCAAAAATTAAATCAATTAAAACTAGAGATTCAATATTAACTCTAGGAGAAGATTCAGAAGTAGAAATAAATAACGAAGGTTCGAGCGATACAAAATACTATATGAAATCTGGAAATGCCGTACTTTCCACTGGCCCTGGAAAACAAGCGTCTATTGCATTAAAGGAAAATGAGTCCATCTCAACCAAGAAAATCAGAGAAAGAAATTCTGAAAATCCACAAGATGCTATTGAGAAAAAGAAAAGGAACTTTAACATGAGTACCTTTTTTGGAGAGAAATATACTGCTAAGAAGAAATCAATCTGGAATACAATTAAAAAGATGGTGCAAGTTATTCTATTCTTAGATTAGTCTTTAATCAGCCATTGATTTTCTACCTTTGAATCCGAAAAATCGGAAATGAATGTTAAAGCTTTATTCTTTAGATTTCTTCCAACAATAATGAATCTTTTCAGGGAATTCTGCAGGCTCCCATGGTTTCACCATATAATTGCTGGCACCAGAATTAATAGCATCAATCATATTGCTCACTCCATCAGCAGTGGTTACCATAAGAATTGGTGTTTTTTTATGGCCGTCCATACCACGAACGGCCTCAATAAATTCAACGCCGGTTCCATCAGGTAAATAATAATCAACGACAATAAAATCAATTTCTTCATTTATAGCTAATGAAATAGCTTCTTTCACACTTGGCGTAACTATTGTATGTCCAGAAAATCCCATTTTTTTTAATTCAACTAAAATTTTTCTTTGAAATAATACTGTATCTTCTAATATTAGAAATGAAATGTCTTTTGGTACTATGCCATCAGTTCTCATCAATGATCCTAAATCTTACAACTTCTCTTTAATAAAAGATAAGGTATTATTTTTCTATTTTGATTCTAATATTTACAATCAATTAGTCATTTGAAAGTTTATCAGTTCTATCAGAGATTACCTTTTCTTGAATATTTACAGGACACGCCACGTACCGTGAAAACTCCATAGTATAAGTAGCTTTACCTGCTGACATTGATCTTAGGTCCGAAGAATAACCAAACATTTCAGACAATGGAACTTCTGCGTTAATAATAACTTCTCCATTTGGATCTGTTTCAGAACCTTGGATAATCCCTCTTCTTGAAGAAAGGTCACCAATCACTGAACCTTGATACTCATCTGGAGTAGTACACTCAACTTTCATAACAGGTTCAAGAAGCACTGGATCTGCCGACTTAACAGCTGCTCTCATTGCTTGTCTTGCAGCAATTCTAAAGGCCATATCTGAAGAATCCACATCATGGTATTTTCCATCTTGAAGAAAAATTTCACAATTTATCAAAGGAAACGCTGCCAATGGACCTTTATCCATAATATCTTGGAAACCTTTCTCACATGCTCCAATATATTCAGTTGGAATAGATCCACCTTTAATTTGATTATGAAACTTAAAGATTTGATCTTCTGTATCTTTTTCATTCTCAGCTAAAGGTCTAAGAACACCAACAACTTGACCAAATTGTCCAGATCCACCAGTTTGCTTTTTGTGGATATAGTCATATTTAGTTTCTTGTCTAATTGTTTCTCTATAGTTCACTTGAGGAGCACCAACGATAACTTCTGAACCGTACTCTCGCTTTAATCTTTCAACATAAATCTCTAAGTGAAGTTCCCCCATACCAGATATTCTTGTTTCACCGGACTCATCATCTGTAAAAACGTGAAAGGTTGGATCTTCTCTAACGAATCTATTTAGACCTTTAGACATTTTAGCTTGCTCGTTTTTATCTTTACAAGAAATTGAAAGTTCAATCACTGGGATTGGAACATGCATTCCCTCGAGAGAAAGATTTAAGTCAGCCTGGCTGCCAACAAAAGTATCACCAGAAGCACATTCCATACCAACAATAGCAATGATGTCACCTGCATGCGCCTCATCAATATTTTCTCTATCATTTGAATTCATACGAACCATTCTTCCGATTCGAACTTTTTTCTTTGTTCTCGTGTTGAATACAGTTTCACCTTTTCTCAAAGTTCCTCTATAGATTCTAGTATAAGTTAGCTGACCAAATTGCTCATCAGTAATCTTGAATGCCATACAAATCAGCCCTTCTTCTGGAACTGGATTAAGCAAAACTTTAGAATCATCATCAGCATTAAGTGCAATTGGCTTTTCACACTCTGTTGGAGACGGAAGGTATCTTGTTACCGCTTCTAAAAGAATTTGTACGCCTTTATTTTTGAATGCTGAACCCATGTAAACTGGAGTTAATGCTAGAGTGTTAACACCTACCTTAATACATTTATGAAGATCTTCTTCTGAAGGCTCATTACCTTCAAGATAATTCTCCATAACAGTGTCGTCATATTCAGCTACTTTATCAATCATTTCAGATCTATATTCTTCCATTAGATCAACAAGGTTTGCAGGACAGTCCTCAATTCTAATGTTTTCACCATTATCACCATCAAAGTAATAAGCTTTCTTAGTAACAAGATCGACTACACCTTCAAATCCATCTTCCTCACCAATAGGAATCTGCATAAGAACAGCATTATGATTTAGCTTTTCAACAAGGGCCTTTCTTCCTGTAAAAGCATTCGCCCCCATTCTGTCCATCTTATTCAAGAAGGCCAATCTCGGAACGTTATATCTTTTCATTTGCCGATCAACAGTTATTGATTGTGACTGAACTCCAGCAACAGAACAAAGAACCAGTACAGCACCATCTAAAACTCTTAACGACCTTTCAACTTCAACAGTGAAGTCAACGTGACCTGGAGTATCTATAATATTTACTCTTGTCTCTTTATCAACGCCAGCAGCGTAAGTAGTACCTTGACCGGAAAGCCCCTTCCACCAAACAGTAGTAGCAGCTGAGGTAATAGTAATACCTTTTTCTTTCTCTAATTCCATATGATCCATTTTAGCGCCATCTCCGCCACCACGAACGTCTTCAATTTTATGAATCTCTCCACAGTAAAATAGAATTCTTTCAGTTAGTGTTGTTTTTCCAGAATCGATGTGGGCTGAAATCCCGATGTTTCTGGTCTTGGCCATTAATTTCATGAGTAAACTCTCCGCGTTAAGCTCTGTATTTTAAGTACTTTATTTTGCCGAAGTCTAATGAAACCTAGGTCATGAGTCAATCAAGAATTGCTATATTCACTATCTTTCCTGCTGCATTTCCACTCTCTTGCCTAACTCAATAGCATTTCCATTCAACTTGTAAACATAACTGGTTGTTTTACAGTGAATATCATTTGTTTACAACTACCTAGGGAGATTAATTTTTCTGAAATGTTTGACATTGAGTATTAAAATTTTTAAAACTTTCACACCCAAAAACTTAATTAAAGAAGATATAAATATGGCCAGAGACTTAGAAAAGAAAGATTTATACGAATCTGTAAAAACACTAGTAGAATGCGAGAAAAAGCATATCCATTTAACTCAACACAAACTTTTCACTTTATTTTCTCTTGCATTTCAATACATGCTTTTTCAATCTACAAAAAAGCCTGGTGCCTATATTATTAGAATTGAAAATAGCCAGTTAACCGATAAATTAGCTCGTAAAGCTAAAGATCCATCCACAAGAAAATTTATCCAATCCTTACTCCTACCTAGAAAGTTAAAATATCAGAAGTCCACTTTCTATTTAGATTTCTTTCACATTGGAAGCTGGAATATGACTTCTGAAATTCCGAAAGAGAAAATTAAAGGTGCAATAATTATTAAAAGTACCCAAACCACTCCACTTCAAGGAGAAGTGCCAGTAACAGAGTCAGATGAAGAGGAAGAGGCAGAGGCAAATGAGTTGAAAAAATTCAATTTCCCAGAAGATTACTACTATCTTTCGCTTCAAGAAAACTGTCCTAAAACAATTGTCATTGCCTTTGAAAAAGAATTCGAAGATGTCACAAAATTAACTTTCCCATTCATAAAAGATGAAGAGGAAAGAAACCTTAAAGGTGTCACAATATCTCATGAAATAAATTGGGATGGAGTTAAGAGCTAGTCTTTTACCATCCTTTATAACGTTGAATTTTCTTTTTTTTCCGCTTAGTAATTTCAAGTCCATTTTCAATAACTTTGTAGGGAACACGCCAATCAAAAAGCATATCATCTTTAAGTGGCCATTGAACATGTTTGGGACTTAGTTTCAATTGAAAGTAACGACTAGTTACTATTTTATCGACAGCACATAGAATACCTCTATTATGATACCTCTTTTTAGGGCCATGGTAGGAAGGTATTGTAGAAAAGCTAGGCCTTAATGCTAAACTGTCTTTTGTCCACTCCATATGGATATAGTCGTCCTCAGCATCTAATATTTCTGCTTTCCAGGTGTTAAAATCAGCGGCTAAAGGGTGAGATGAGTCAGAATTTATTTCGGTGATAAAACAAGTTTTGTCTGTAGTATTTGGAATGTTTTGAAGAATTTTATCTATACCTTTAAATCGCTCAATGTAGATCTGAATGAGCGGCATCACTTTTACTTGAAATGTATTGAGTGCAAGAGATCGATGTATTTGTAGGTTCTTTTCTATTTCTTTTTTACTTAAGTTCTTTGCTTCAATAGTGCCAGATAATAACTCATAATTTCTCTGTGGTTTGCTCTGATAAAAAGAACAACTACTTAATATAAATAGGCAGGTAATAAAAATTATTTGTTTAGTATATGACATAAAAGCTCCAGTTATAACATCATAGCCAGATATAAACGAGCCATCAATCTTTCTCTTAAAAAAAGAGGGCCTTGATCAAAACATGTGTGCATAAAGGTAGGATATTGAACTTTTTGATAAGGGAGCATTCGCGCCCTTTGTGTGAAGGTTGGTTGAGGTGGGATCTGGGATAAACACAAAGTTTTTCTGATCAAGGCTCTTATTTAGAACCAACCTTAATTATTATTAGATATTGCACGGGTCGTGCCAAAACTTGTCTAGAAAGGGATTTATAAAAACAATGGTTTGAGACGGATATCACGAGGGTCATCTCGCACCCTAGTCCCATTCTGAAACGCCGCGACGCGACATACGGTGCCTATCTGGACTACGCCCAATGTTTGCCGGTCGCGCAGAGCGTCAAAGCTGATCAAAAAAAACCCCTTTAAAATTCCAGCGAAATCACTGACATCTTAAAGGGGATAACTTAATTAAATTAATTTAGCTGCTTTTATTGATTAATTTCACCAATAGGATTTCTAATCGCCGAAGCTAATCCTGAAAGTGCTGATACTTCAGAAGCTTCTGTTGTAGCGGCCACTGGGGCTGCTGTAAGGTCAGCTGCTGCTACTACTTCTACATCCTTTGCCTTTCTCATTAGGTCTCCAAGAGAAGTCGTTTCTAAATACTCTCTCATGATGATTCCTAAGTTTTGGAAATAGTTTTTAGAAAGTTCAAACTCTACTGTCGATGATGTTTCAGCTTCAGTTCCAATAATATCCTTTGCGGGATTAATATTTTCACCGACACAATCAAGAACATCCTTGATGGTGATCTGATCCATAGATCTAGCTAGTACATAACCTCCACCAGGTCCTCTGACAGACTTAACTGCTTGACCATTTCTGAGCTTTCTAAATAGTTGCTCTAAATAATGAAGTGAAATGTTCTGACGAGAAGAAATTTCTTGTAAGCGAACAGGGTTTCCGTTGCTGTGAGTTGATAAATCGAGCATTGCTCGTACTGCGTAACGTCCTTTTGATGTTAATCTCATTGGTGATCCTCCATAAATCCAATTTAGCTATTAGGCTTGCGTTTATAATTTTATGTGCCGTCTGCCAAGGCTTGCTATCCTTAGCTTGCCCAAATAGTCACAAAGTTAAAAAGTCAGTCATTGTGTCTACGCTATTATTATGACCAAAAAGTGATAGCTGAGTCAATGGCCATAGAACACTATTTTTTTGAAATATGTGGTTGTAGAAAATGTCAGAAAGCTAATATCACGAGTTATCGAAGTCTATCTCCCATGTTTACGCTATCTTACCGTTTAAGGCGAGGCATAAGATTTGCGCTCAATTGAAAAGAAAATAAAAATCTTACAAAAATTTACATTTTTACTCGGAAATATATTCCCGCTTTTTAGTCAGGATTTAAACAATAATTGTTGTCAATCGATAATTTCGTGAAGATGTGGAAGAGTCGGTGCTAGACGTCTTATTGCAAGATATCTCTAACTCGTAGTAGGAATATTCGTCTGGAATTAGCTTTTTCAAAACAGAAAGATACTGTTTTCCCCACTCAACTAGAAAAAATTCTTTTTCTTCTAAGTAAAGAGGAATTTCTAAGTGGACAATATCATCAGAAGTTTCAAGTCTGTAAAGATCAGCATGGGCGGTATTACCAATTTCATTAATCAAAGAATAGGATGGTGAACTTGTTTCGCCTTGATTAATAAAAGCTTTGCTGAAAGTTGTTTTGCCTGCTCCAACTTCTCCACTTAGGACAATGACACTCGGTAACTCAACAAAGTCTCTTACGTCTTCTACAATATTAGGAAGATCAGACTCATAAACTTTTTTCCAATTAAGTTCGTTATCTTTCATCTTGCTCTGTTGTTATTCATTTAATTCTTTAAATGCATGTGAGAAATGTTCAATGATATTCATTGCACTCATAGTTCGTTCACCTAAGTTTATAGCTGCGTGCTTGCCAGCTAAAGTATGAAGCGTAACTCCTAAACATAATGCATGAAATATTTTTTCCTTATCTTCAAACATTCCACTGACCTTTTTTTCAGGAGTATATTGCGCCAGCATTCCGCCTAAAATCCCCGCTAAAACGTCTCCAGATCCTCCTGTGGCCATTCCGTCATTAGGGAAATAATTAATATATGTTTCACCATTAGGGAATGCAAGATAGGTACAGGCTCCTTTTAAAATAAAACAAGAGTTTGTTAAATCCACCATCTCTTTCAAATACTGCATTGGCTTTTCTAATATTTGATCGACAGTTGTACCCACAAACGAAGCAAACTCACCAATATGAGGAGTAAAAATAGTGGGGGCTTTTCTGCGTTGAAATACTTCACGGTCTTCTTTTAAAGAAAGCACACGTATTGCATCTGCATCGACTACAATAGGTCCTGAATAATTATTTAGCACTTCTAGGACTGTTGCTCTTCCTTCCTGCGAGCGTCCAAGGCCTGGCCCTAAAACAACTGAATCAAATCTTGAAAACTCTTTAATTATATCTACAACTTCTTTTCTTTCAGTTGGGATAAGGCCTGTCATGATCTCGGGTGTAATTCTTGTCGTAAGTTCATTATAATTAGATTCCCATGTAGCTGCGGTGACAAGACCTGTTCCAACTTTCAAGGCAGCATTTGATGCCATTACAAGCGCCCCTGTCATACCATGCGACCCTCCAACTAAAAGTGTATGACCAAAAGTATTTTTATGAGCAAATTTATTTCTTTGAAGATATATATTTGAAACAACTTCAGGTGTTAAAAGGTATTTATCACCCTCTTCTAAAAGTATTGATGGCAGTCCTGCATCTAAAACAATTAATTCTCCACTTCGTTTTGCCCCTTCACTTACAAAGTGACCTACTTTTGGAAGACCTATTGCTAAAGTATAATCCGCAAGGATTGAAGTAGAACTAATAGATCCACAATCTCCGGTTATACCAGTGGGAATATCTATTGAAATAGTTATTGTTGAATGAGCATTCACAGTATCAATCACTTCAAATAAGTAATTTGACAGAGGTGTTTTAAAACTTGTTCCAACAATTCCATCAATAACAAGGTACTGCTCTTGAATTTGGGTAAAGTATGCCTTAAATGAATCGATAGAATTCACTTCACTAATTTTAACACCAAAGTTACGTGCTAACTCTAATTGATGTTTTTGGTCCTCAGTGCCTTCTTCTGGAAACAAGAGGAATGCTCGCACACTGTATCCTCTATTTTTTAATTGTCTGGCAATAGCAAGAGAGTCGGCTCCATTGTTCCCTTTTCCTGCGACTACAATTATTTCACCAAAGTCAGTGTCATTTAAAAAGCTTTCCTGAATGTAATCAGCTGCTGAAACTCCAACATTTTCAATAATTAATTTTTCTGAAAATCCAAAATCATTGAAGGACCTTAGTTCAATTTTTTTCATTTCTTCAACGCTAACGACTTTCATAGATTGTTCCCATTTAAAGTATTTTTTAAATCTCTAACGACATTTTTGAGACCTTCATAAACCGAAACAGCAATCACCCAATGACCTATGTTATACTCTTGAAAGAGATTTTTTTCAACCAGGGGTTTTACTGAGTTAATTGTTAATCCATGACCTGCATGACATGCAATATCTTTAGATTTTAAAAAGATCAAGGAGTTTTCAAATGACTTTAGAAGCTCTTCTGTATTTTCATTATTTATATGTGCCCGCGCAAAATCTCCAGTATGTATTTCAACAGCGTCAATAGGAAGTTCAGCTGCCTTCGCTAAAATCTGATTATTTGATTCAAGGAATAGTGAAATCTTACTATTTGGAGTTTCAGTTTTTAGTTTTTCACAGGTCTCTTTTACTTTTTGAAAGATTGGATCTCTTGTTAAATTTAGTCCACCTTCAGTTGTTTTTTCTTCTCTATTTTCTGGCACTAGACAAACCCATTCGGGGGCAATATTAATTGCAATGTTTACTATTTCGGGAATACATCCAATTTCAAGGTTTAGAGGTTTGTTAAATTGCTTAGTCACTTCACAAACAGCTTTGACATCAAAATCTTGTATATGTCTTCTGTCCTCACGTAAATGAATAGTAATTTGGTCTGCACCTGATTCTAAACAAATATTCGCAGCTTTTACGACACACGGATAATGCTCGTCTCTTTGCTGTCTAAGAGTTGCAACATGATCTATGTTTATTCCCAATTTTGGTAAATTCATAAAAATTCCCTCTACTTTAATTCAGAAGAAACAACATCTGATAATTCATCACATAGTGAAACGACTTGTTCTTCATTCTCCCCTTCTACCATAACTCTAGCTAAGGATTCTGTTCCTGAATAACGAAGTAGTACTCTTCCTTTTGTGCCAAGTAATTTTGTAACAGATTCAAGCTTTTCTTGAATTGGCTTAACAGTTTCAAGTGGGACTTTCTTAGATACAACAGCATTTTTTATCACCTGAGGAAATAGAATCACTTCTTTTTCTAATTCACTCAAACTTTTTCCAAAATGCTTCATTCCTTCGATCATTTTAAGTGCGGCAAGGGAACCGTCTCCTGTTGTTGAATGATTTAACAAGATGATATGTCCAGAGGGTTCGCCCCCTAGGATGGCCCCTATCTTTTTCATTTCTTCGACAATATACCTGTCTCCAACCCTTGTTCTAGTTAAATTTAATCCTAGTTGTTTAAGATAATTCTCAAGACCTAGATTTGTCATAATTGTACCAACAACAGTATCACCTTTTTTGAGAGTCCCATTTTCCAACATCAGTTTAGCAAAAAGACCAATCACCTTGTCACCATCTAAAGTTTTTCCATTTTCATCTATAAAAATAACTCTATCAGCATCACCATCGAGACAAATTCCAAGGTCAGCTCTATGTTCAAGAACTTTTTCACATGCCTCTTGAGTGCTAGTCGATCCACAATTTAGATTTATATTAGTTCCGTTTGGTTTGTTTCCGATTGTATAAACCTCGGCCCCTAATTCATTGAAAATGATAGGAGCAATCTTGTAAGCTGCACCATTGGCACAATCAATCACAACTCTCATACCCGACAAATCAAGGCTTTCAGGGATGACAGATTTTGCATGAACTAAGTAACGTCCGAAAACTTCACGTAATCTTTTAGCATTTCCAAGATCTGGTCCAACCTTATCTTGCATGACAGACTGGTCGAGAACCAATTTTTCAATTTCCAGTTCAACTTGATCAGGTAGTTTAAATCCATTGTTATCAAATATTTTAATTCCATTATCATCAAAACGATTATGAGAAGCTGAGATCATAACTCCTGCAGTTGCTCTCATGGACTTTGTTACAAATGCAACTCCTGGAGTCGGTAGAGGTCCTGTTAAAATAACTTCTCCTCCTTGTGAACAAACACCAGCACTAAAAGCTTGCTCCAGCATATAACATGAAAGTCTTGTATCTTTACCTACTATTATTAAAGGCCTTTTATGGTTATTATGTGTTTGAAAATAATGAGTGATTGCACGTCCTAGTGCCGTCACAACCTCACATGTCATAGGGTAGACATTTGCTTTTCCCCTGATGCCATCGGTACCAAATAATTTTCTTTCCATTAATAAATCCTCTATTAGTTTAATCGTTTGTTAAATATCACAAGAGGTTAAAATAAGACAGAAATATGGCCATTAATGTGCTGCGCGTCGCCAAAATTTTAGGGTTTTACAAAAAGATTTATTTTTTTGGGATTAATTTTTAATAGAAACACACCTTCAGGTAATTTGGCACGAAGCGCTACTTCAATTTTTCCTTTGGAACCATCTGGCACATCAGCAATAACTTTTACTTGAGATGGCCTTATTGATTGATCCTCTCCTTCTGGTATAAGCACGTCCATTGAGACTACTCGTGTTTTCGAAGAAATTTTTTTTGCAGATGATAAAAATCTAATCTTTACATTTTTGAGAGTGATATTTGCTTTTCTTGCTCTAATTTCATATTGAAAATAAATGGGTTCTTTGGTTACAATAGATAGTCTACTATCAATATCAATTGCTGCGACTTTCAATTCACCAGATTTTTGAAGTGCTGAGATATCAATTGCAGTGGTACTTATACTTTTAATTGCTTTTACAATTGATTTTGGTCCTTCTATTTCTAATTTCGAGGGAACCAGAGATTCTTTGATCATTTTAAATTCTTGACCAACTTCACCTACCAATGTGGGAACGATTTTTACGGTTTTCTTAACTAACTTTTCTAATTTTAGATTTAAGTTTTTTGGACTAATATCTAATACTTCAACACCAAATGGCACAGGGATATCTGCAGGTCCAAGCTTTAAGTCAATTTCTTTTTTAGATTTACTAATTATATATTTTTTAAGATTAATAAAAATAAATGTATTCTGATTAAATATATTTCTCATGAACACACGACTACCTTTCAATTTAACTGTAATTTCTTGATCAACAATATTAGAAATGGCCATTCCTTTAGGAAGTTTTAAATTCAATGGGATTTTTTTTTCAATGATAATTGGAGCAGAGTTCAAAACATAAAACCAAAGAGTAATTGCAAAAAAGAGAGATATAAGTTTCAATGTGTGGTTAGAGATTTGTTTTTGTTGAATTTTAGATCTCATATGAGATCCTTACTTTCTTTTTTTATAAGGTCAGTTAATTCTAATTTTTCATTATGCCAAAGTTGCTTTAGATAAAGTCTAAGAACATTTTCATTCCTGCAATGATGGAAAGTTCCCGAAGCAGACACATGAATGTCTCCGGTCTCTTCGCTGACAGTGATTGAAATAGCATCTGTCATCTCCGTAATTCCTAAAGATGCACGATGCCTAGTTCCTAGGTGGCGATCAATTTCTACATTTTTTGAAAGGGGTAAGAAGCAACCTGCAGCAGCAAGCTTTCCGTTAGAAATAATAATAGCTCCATCATGCAAAGGTGACGCAGACTGAAAGATTGCATAAATCATATCAGAATGAACATTCCCGTCTAATGTTGATCCTGTTTTAGTGTAATTCACTAAACCATTTGTTCTCTCAAGAACAATTAAGGCGCCAATTTTGTCTCTACTCATCACTCCACATGCCTCTACTAGCTCTTCGAAGTCCATAAAGGTTTCTTTTCTGGTAAAAATAACATTGAAATTTCTACCTGCTCCAGCGGATGCTAAAGCGGCCCTGATTTGATCCTGAAAAAGAACAATAGCAATTATAAAGAAAGAGTCGAAAAAATGTTCGAGAATCCAGTTGAGTGAATAAAATTTAAATGTAAGACCAATCCAAAAGAGAATAAATAAAAAGCCAATTCCTATGAGGATCTGAACCGCTCTTGTTCCATGAATGATAAGTAGCGCTTGATAAATAAGCACAGCGACAAAAAGAATGTCCACCGCATCTTTAAAACTCACCTGCCCTAATAAGATTTCAATACTACTCAAAGGATTATCTCCAATAAATTAATAAGTTATATAATTTCATATCGACAAATAGCTAATTTTATTTAACCATCTACAAACAGACTCAAATAATCAGAAGGATTTACTCAATGGATGAAATAATAATCAGAACAAATAATGAGGGCATGGTAGAATTTACCCTTCAGATAAAAGAATGGATTGGTAATAATTTAACAACGTCCTCCTGTGGAATACTTCACCTTTTTCTTATGCACACATCAGCAGCATTAACGATCAGTGAATCTTATGATCCTTCTGCTAAAGAGGATATTGAACAATTTCTCAAATATTTAGCACCCAGAAATCTCGGATTTATTAAGCACACGACCGAAGGTCCTGATGACTCGCCTTCTCATATGAAAAGTATTTTATTAAATCCATCGCTCAATTTAATTATTAACCAAGGAGAATTAGTCTTGGGCACCTGGCAAGGTCTTTATTTGGCAGAGTTTCGAGATGGCCATCGTGAAAGAAAAATGGCTATTCAGTTTTTAAGTTCTGTCTCTTAAAATTATGCGACTTTTTTCTTCCTCGGAAAAAGAAATGACATATTTAATTCTTTTTCTCCACTTTGAAGTCCTCCTAGAATTTCGGACGACTGAAGTAGTTTCTTTCTAAGGGCCTCTCTTGAAATACCCATTTCTTTAGCGGCCTTAGATTTATTACCATTATTTCTTTTAATTTCAGAAATTATCATTTCTCTTTCAATAATAGCAATTCTATCTTTCAAGGAAATATGATAGTCAGAAACATAAGGGAGATCACCAAACATTCTCTTCTTCGAATCTGTATCTACTAAAGGAGAAGCAGAGTTTTCGAGATCTATATCTGTGAGAACATGCGCTTTAGGATTATAGAGAACAGCTCTTTCAACACAGATTTTTAATTCTTGAATATTACCTGGCCAATCATATGCTTTTAATTTCTCTAATGATTTGGGAGAGAAGTTCTTGAGTAAAAGCCCCTGACTTTTACATTCGATTTTTAAAAAGTAGTCCACCAGTAAATCTATATCCTCACTTCGTCTCCTTAGAGGCTCGATATAAATATATGATCGAGAAAAATATTCAAATAATTGTTGATGAAACTTCCCTTCTTCAGCTAATTTTCCTAGGTCTTTGGAAGAAGTCGCAATAGTCCTAGAATCTAAACTGATTTTGCTATTAGGAAGTCTTTTATCCACCAAGATCTCAAAAAGCTTCGTTTGATCTTCCATTGAGAGATCACAGATTTCTAGAAAAATTAATGTTCCTGCTTTACACTCAACTAATTTAGATGAACCGTCTTTGCAATTCCATAATTCCTTACTGATATTTTTATCTGTACAATTAGCTAATTGACAGACCTTAAGTCCACGCTGACCTTCATGATGTAAGATTTGAGCAAAGAGCCCTTTTCCCACACCTTTTTCACCTTGAATTAATACGGCCGAATCAATATCTTTGATTTTTATAATTGAATTTCTTAAGCTAGCAAGATGAGGAGTTTTCCCAATTAATGCATATTGCCTATCAAATGGTGTTGAAAACCTTCTAATTGTGGATTTGTCAGACACAGGGCTGAAAGAATGAAAAACAGAGGAGAAAATCAATGATAAAACTTTCATCGTCTTTTCATCTTCAACAGTAAATCGGTCTTGGTTTCTTTTATTTAAAACTTCAATAACACCAACTATTTTGTCTTCTCTATTATGAATTGGATGACAAATAATAGACTTTGTCTTAAATTCAAATTGCTTATCAAAGTCATCATTAAATCTCGTTTTCACTGATTCAGTATCAATATTCAAAGCAACACCAGTAGTAAATACTGAGCCTGCAATTCCTAATCTATAGTCAAACTTCAATGATTCTTTCTCCATACCTAAAGCGTTGACTGCTTCTAATTCATTTGTAGCAGGATTGATAAGAAAAATAGAAGCTCTTTGAGCATTCATAACTCTTACAACTTCCTCAAGCATATTATCAATAAATCCTTCTTTATCACCAAAATGAGTTATATCTTTAAATAGTGAAAGTAGTAATGAGAACATTTCAAAACCATCTGAGGCCTTGGTATATCTTTCTTTCAAAGTAGAATCAATTAAACATTCCTTAAGTCTTTCTGATGAGAAACTAAGAATATATTGCTCAATAAATCGATTAACACTTTTTTCTTCCTCAATTTCAATTCCGTATATAATATCTTCTTCGTCGATATCATCACAAAAAGCACGAACAACCTTACCATTTAAATCTAAATGATATTTTTTAAACTGCATTGAAATTGTAAGTTCTGTTCCGACTGAAATTCTTTCTATTGTTTTAAAACCTAATCCTGTTACAGAGAGGTCTACTAATTTAGCATCGTCAATATATTGTGATTTACCGAGTTCATTGTCTCTCTCAATTAGAAAACGTAAATCATCTGCCTCTTCAACTTTTACACGGAAGGACTGATAAAATTTAAATTCTGAAAAGCTGACTAACATATAAAGACTCCTCGGAAGTCTAATGATTTATTCTATTACCAATGGTTTATCGGCATCTATTTTTAAAAATTTAGTAAAAGTGTCAATTGAATCTGGCAAATGTGCAAAATCAAGGACTTAGAAGTAAGATTGTCGGTTAAAGGCTTTTCTTTGAATTTAGTTTTTCAGTACTTTCTCCATCAGCAACATTTAAATCTTTATTGAGGTCAGACTTAACGGCCGATCTAATGGCCTCTTTGAAGCGATTCCAGTACTTCTTACTTTTGCGATTATCTGAGGTTGGCAGTTCTAAGGTATAAGTCGGTATGTGTCTTTCATTACCTGCCCAATTACCTAGACTACCTGTAAAGAATGGATAATCTTTAATTTTGTATCCACTTGCATCGTTAGACATTTGAATAAGCAGTTGATTTGCATTTTTTGCCCTTTTTTTATGGGGTCCATCATAGTCAATGATCGTCAATGGAGCGTGAACAGAGATGATCTTATTTGGTTTATAGCGCTTTATTAGGTTGACTTGAAAAATGGTTTCTTGTTCGGACAAGGCCTTAAATCCTGGAAATCTCCGGCGATCTGATCGGTATTTTTTTTTCCATAGTTTGATTGCAGATTTCTTCCAGTCCTTCGTAGGAAAGTTTCTATTAACATCCACTTTTCTAAAGTTTGTTCGTGTGGGATATTTTTTAAAAAATGAATCTGGATTTACTATAGGTGCAACAACTATCAATAAGTCTTTAAATTCTTCTTTTAATAATGGATTTTGTATCCTTTTATTTAAGTCTTCTATGATATCAAAACAAAATCTGGTAGGGGTTATCTCATCTCCGTGGACAGTACAAAAGATCATTGTCATATTTTTAGAGATTTTTTTATGTTCTTGTTCATTTCCATATGTAAGCCAAATAAGAGGTCGTCCAAGATGTGATGATCTTACATGATTCCATTGATAATCTTTGCAATAACTTTTTCCCCAACCGTAAAGATAAAATTTCTTATCAATAAGATTACAGTACTTAGAAACTTTTGCAGAAAGTATCGGTTTTTTAATCATAAAAACTTTCTTTTTTCTTGGTAATGTCTTAATTGATTGATCTGTATCTGCTGCCGTTTTGATTTCTTTTTTCATCTCAGAAGTTTTTGCGTCAATATTTTCTGAAGAACTTGGATCTATTGAAGAAGAAACAATGGTGTTCGAATGTTTAGAATGTTTACGTATGTATTCTTTAAGTTCTGAACATGACAACAACGACAATAAAAGAATAATAGATATAAAGGTTTTCATATTAATATTAACTTTTTCCTGATAATAATAATTAATTATAACACATAAAAGGACGCTCTTTCGAGGATTTCTTGAATCAAAATAGCTTTTAATGTTAAGATTCGCATCATGGATTTATTATTAATTACTAATGATTTCAAAGTTCCGACCTTCAAACGTTTGATTGAAGAATGTAAAAACCTATCAATAGGTATCAAAACCCTTAACCCCGAGCTTATCACTCAGAGAATGCCGTTTACAATGCACTCAGACAAAGTTTTAAATAGATTCACCTCAGTCAATGGTTATGATTTAGATTTACAATTATTAAGTAGAGGGGATCAAAGTAAATATATAAATCGAATTAAAGGCATTCAAATAGCTAGAAGCAAATTGACCCAGAGTTCTTATTTTTCCCATGCAAATCTCCCAACGATATCAACTCTTTTTATTCAAGGTGCGGTTAACTTTGAAATTGTAACCAGTTTTTTACAAAATTATGGTCAATGCTTTTTGTCTAAGCCCATAAGAGGAAATGGAGGAAGAGGAATCACCTTTTTTGATTCACATAAATCACTCTTATCTTACTTAGAAACTTGCCAGGTTATGAAGGATCAAAGATTTATCATTCAACCATTTATTGAATCCAAAAAAGAATTACGGATATTAATGGTTAACCATGAACCTTTTATTGCAATTAATAAAACAAGTCCTTTAAAAGGACCAGAGTTTAGGCGAAACCTTTCACGTATTAATCAATTAGAACTAGAGGATATATCTAAGTTAGATACAAACCTTCTGACTAGCTGTAAATCAATTTGCAAAGACCTTGAGCTTAGACTTTGTGCTATTGACCTGATGCAAGATAAAAGTGGTGAGTATCTTTTTCTAGAAATTAATTCTGTCCCCGGTTGGGCCTATATGGAAGAGTTTCTTGATCTTAAAAAAAGGAACTTAACTCGGGAAATTTTAGAGCATATAGTCGAATAAAGCTGCTGGGATTTTAACAAGATAATATCCTAATCTTTTCAACAATCCGACATTTGTAAATTCATATTTCTTAACATCAGCAGCAGTTTCTAATAGAATTCCGTTATCAATTCTATCTTGTATATTCAACGCCATCTTACTGGCGAGATCAGGATTATCATCGCAAAAGACCGCTAATTCAGTATTGTAATTTATTGACCGGGGATCAAAATTAAAAGTTCCAATCATGATTGAGTCTTCGTCAAAAACAACGCCCTTAGAATGCGTTCCCCATCTTGACAGATGAACATCTTGGCTCAAGGTTTCATACCCTGGCATAATATTACCACTGTATACGACAGGTCGAAGTCCTCTCTTGATCCACGGACTAATTCTATCGTTGAATACAGAAGAAACATATATTGCGTCTGTTGAATGAAGACTATTTGTAAGCAAATCAATTGAAACATTTCGATCTAACAAATCATTAATAATTTGTGCCGTTGTTTTTTCTAGTATAAAATATGGAGAATCTATAATAAGTTTTTGTTCAACCTTTCTCATTCTTGAAAATACATCCTGTCGAAGTTTTCTAAAAGGTTCAGACCTTGCCCACCTCCCCATTCCGGGAGCATCCGAAGTAAAAGAAATATTATTACATATTCCAAATGGAGCGACTTCAAGCTGTGGAAGAGTAAGTGTAAACACTTTTCTTTTAAATTCAATGTCGCTATTGGTAACCTTCATAAATTGAAAAGCATTGCGAGCTCGGTCCTTCCAACGCTTGAGATCACTCAAGTATGAATTATAATTTCTAAGTCTCCCAGAAGAACGAGCACTTCTTCTGTAACGTAAATCTTTCTTTCTAGGCCTCTTATATCTTTTAACATATTTGACAGGATCAGACCTCCAGACAGCATCAAAGGACTTTCTCATGTTCTTAACAATAGGTCCTTCAACCATGATGTCTCTATCAATAAAGTTAAAATCATTACTCATATCAAAGTATTCATTGCCAATATTTCGGCCACCAGTTATAGCAAACTTATCATCAATACTTAAAAGTTTTCTATGATTTCGATATTGAAAATCAAAAATCCTAATAATAGGAACTGTATTATAAAATCTAACTTCGACACCAGCTTCTATTAATTCATGAGCAATAAATGGATCAATTTCATCTTTTATAAGAAAATGGTCAAGTAAAACTCTTACTTTCACACCTTCTCTTGCTCGTTCAATCAGCGCATGAGTTAATAACCTTCCCGTTTCATCAGCATGATAAATGAAATATTCTACTTCTATATTTTTCTGCGCCTTTTCAATCAGATTTATTCTCTGCTGAAGACTTGATAAACCACCATTTAATATAGTGAGTTTATGATCTTCTGTTGACTGGGCGCTAAAGATATCATCTCGACTATCTCGGTTTGGATCGGTATTAACCTGATTATCTTGCGCAAAAACTACAACTTGGATAAGCAGTAATTGAATGAAGAGAAATATTTTTAAACTTCTTAAAATCATTTTTTACCTAGTAGGATACAAATCTTTATAGCATGACGATGTGCGTCAGCTAAATGATTTCCAACTTCTATGTAAAGATTACAGCTCAAAAGATCAGCTTTACGCTAACTTAGGCCGTTTCTGGCGCTGGAAGTTTCGACAATAAAAAAAGTGGTATAAGAAGAAATAATGCTCCTGCAAAATAAGGAACACTCGATCCAAATCTCCAATAGGTAATACTTGCGATAATAGGGCCAAAAACTCTTGCCAAGGCACCAAGAGATCTAAATATACCAATACTTCTTCCTTGATACTCAGAAGGTGTATAGATACTAACTAAAGAAGTAAGGCATGGGATTATTAAGCTTGAGCCTATAGCTAAAAATGCTAAACCTACATAGAGAAGAAAGCTTGATTGTGCATACCCAATTAAAATAAGACCAGGAATCAATAAGATCATGCCCTGTAGCGACATCTTTTTTTCTCCAATAATGGCAGCTTTTCTGCGTACGTATCCACCTTGAACTAATGCAATGATGAAGCCTATAAAAATAAACATGTAAGCATTATCCATAGAGGTATATGACATTCTTTCAAATGCTAAAAATGTTAATGTAAACTCCATACCAGAGAACGCCATTAAGAATAAAAAGTGACCAATATTTGTTAAGTTTACACCATTGTATGGAAGTGGCTTAAATAATTTAATTGGATTAAAAGAACGGTCATTTTTGGATTTACCTCTTTTTTCAGGAGGTAATGATTCTTTGAAGTTAAAGAAAAGGAAAAGTATATTTGCTACAGACAACACAAAAGCTATCAGGGCAGGCATAGAAAATGGATTGAGTCCATATTTTACTAGAGAAGGAAAATATTCCATTAGATTAATAAGAGAAGATAATCCTCCAATGGCAGGGCCAAAAATAAATCCAAAAGCAAACGCAACTCCCACAAAGGCCATTCCTTTTGAACGATTTTCTTTTTGAGTTACATCTGCAACGACAGCGGTTGCTGTAGAAATATTTCCTCCCATAATTCCTCCGATAAACCTAGCAAGAATTAAAACAGTAAAAGAGCCAGAAAAAATCCATAATAGATAACTTAGAGCGAGCCCAGTAATAGAAATCATAAGCACAGGTTTTCTTCCTATTCTGTCAGAAATCCCGCCCCAGATTGGTGCTGCAATAAATTGTAATAAGGAATAGATTGCTCCAAGGGCACCACCAAATAAAACAATAGAGCCAATACTTAAATTACCTCCTCCAGCATTGAGCCATGTATTGATAGAATCAAAAATAAGCCTTAAAAAGTAATTTTCTGAATCTACTTCTAAGTAATGCTTCGCTAAACTTGGAAATAATGGGAAAATAATTGAAAAGCCTACGAGATCTAGAAATAATGTGAAGAAAACGACCTTTATCGAACTTTTTGCTTCTGCTGACAGAGGAGGCGATACCATTTCTTGTTTTGGAGCATTCATTAATTCTTCCTTTTTAACTTTATATTCAAGTTGATTTTTATTATTCTCAACTATATATTCACTAAAACTTTTACACCAATCTTTGTCGCTATTTAAAGACTTAATCAGTATTAATTCACCACCAAATGCTTCGACTCTCTTTTTCAATTCATGACCAAGTTCATCTAAGTTTTCTAAACAATCTGAAACAAAGCTTGGTGCGTAGATAATTAGTTTTTTAATACCTTTCGCTATTAATTCATCGACGTATTCTTCTGTATAAGGTGTTAACCATTCCTCAGATCCAAAACGAGATTGAAAAGTCATATGAATTCTTCCTTCTGGAATTTCACAATGATCTTTCAATAGAACAAACGTCTCATAACAATGGTTATAATACGGGTCGGCCTTATAAAGGACTCTCCTTTTTGGAATACCGTGGAAAGAGCATATTAGGTGATAATCTTCCCTATTATTAATACTTAGAAATGAGTTATTAATAAGGTTTCCACTATGATCTATAAACGCCTTAGATTTATGAAATGACTCAACAAATTTGTATTTCGGAAGTCCTTCAATATTCTTAATTGTACGGTTTATATAATCAGAAACAGAATCCGTCGTGCTTTCTGAGTACTGAGGAAATAAAGAAACAAAGATTAAGTTTTGAAGATCACATTCCCCTTGCATCTCTTTTAAAACATCTCCCAATTGCGGATCTCCTAAAATAAAACTATATTTCACATTATAGCTTTCAGGGTCAAGGAAAGTTGCACTTTGATTTGAAAATTCACGTGTATGTTTTATGAGAGGAAATTCTTTTCCATCCCAGATCCTGCGATACAATTTGGCAGACTTTTTTGGACGTATTGGTAAAATAAACAAATAGAGAATGATCTTCCATAAAAAAGGATTTAAGTCGATGACCCGGGGATCACCTAAGAAATCTCGTAGAAATATTCTGACATCACTAACATCCGGTGACTTAGGTGACCCCAATTGAATAAAAATAATACCGGTTTTTGACTTCACAAATGATGTCCTTATTGTTATTTCATAATGCGTTAAGACTTTAATAATTTAGCAAATTTTACTGCGAAGGATAAGGCGATATGAGTAAAAAAACAAGCCGATCAAAAAACTCTCTAGAGAACTTAGGTCTTGGCACAACTAACACCATTTACGAAACCACATACAATCCCGCGCTACTTGAAAGCTTTGATAATAAGAATCCCGGCAAAGAGGCCTTTACCTCCTTTCTTTGTACTGAATTCACTTCTCTTTGCCCAAAAACCAATCAACCTGACTTTGCTCGAATTACAATTAATTACATAGCTTGCAACAAGATGATCGAATCTAAATCTCTTAAGCTCTATTTATTCAGTTTTAGGAATCACGGAGATTTTCATGAAGATTGTATTCAAAAAATTTGTGATGACCTCTCAAAGCTTATAAGGCCCCACTTCCTAGAAGTCATTGGAGAATTTACCCCCCGAGGTGGAATTGCAATTTATCCCTATTCTGGCCATAGTTCGGCCAAAAAGAAGTATAAGGACCTTAAAGAAAAAAGGCTCTTTGAATATAGTCCTGGAAAATATACAGCTGATTACTCAAAAATTTATTAGCAATTATGAGGTTTGCACTAGGTATTGGCCCAAGCAGACATAGAAAGAAATAAAGTCATAAAAAAGACCTGTAGATACAGGCCCAAGTTCAATATTTAATTTGTTAAACTTATTCAATAATTTCAAGAACTGAACGTTGCTTCAGTTTTGTAGAGGCAGCATTAAGAATAGTTCTTAAGGCCCTTGCAGTTCGACCTTGTTTTCCAATAACTTTCCCAAGGTCAGATTTATCTACTTTAAGCTCTATGACTGTTGTTTGTTCTCCTTTGATTTCATTAACAGAAACTTGATCAGGAAGATCAACAAGTGATTTACTTACATAATGTATTAAATCTTTTAATTCGCTCATAAAATCCTCTCTTTAAAATTATTGATGATAAGTATATCACCAATACTTGGATTACCAATAAAACAGTCTTAAATAAAAACAAAAGGTTCTTAGTTTAAGGCCACTTTCTCATTTTTAAGAAGAGTTCTTACTGTGTCAGAAAGGATAGCGCCTTTACTAACCCAATATTGGATTCTATCAATTTTGAGACTATTAAGAACCTTTTTGGCACTTGGATCATATTGTCCTAATTTCTCAAGAAATTTACCATCACGTGCTTTTTTTGACTCTGCAGCAACAAGTGTATAAACAGGTTTATGTACTCTACCACCACGGGCCATTCTAATTTTGATCATTTCAACTCCAAATCAACACAACTGTGATCTATATTTTAAAGTAAATTAATAAAACACGAAGCTTCCTAAGTCAACATAGACCTGTTTAAAAGCTATTTATTTTATAAAGAATTCCAATATGTTAAAGAAAGTAGGGAGATTTATTTGAATCATAGCATAAATATACTGATTACACTTCAAGTGTGCAGCTATATGATTCAATTATCTCCTCAAGCTCAATTTCTAAAGAGTCTAAAAATTCTTCACTAACCTTCTGTTGAGTACCAAGTAAGATATTTGGGATTTCAAATTTATTTCTTATTGCCTTAAAACTGGCTTTAAAAGCTTTTGCACATCGTCTAACTCTTGTATCGAGGATTAAAACGCAATAAGGTTCATGGTTTCTTATAATTGAATCAAGCCCTATCAAATGATTGACCAACTCGCCCCTTCCAACCTTATCATCATTAAATTCTTTGGTTTTCCCATGGATATCAAAATAAGCATTGCTGTAAACGACGTCGCATGGCCTATAAAAAAAGAGATCATCCTCAAATTGCTCTTGTGCCTCGGTAACACCCAAGAGGCAGACAGAAAGAAAGAGTAATATTTTAAGGCCTGCCACATGTTCTCCAGAAAGATTTTAGTATTTATAGACTTTAGTAGGAGATTTTTCAACACCTCGCGTAATTACTATAGACATAGAGAAACTGTTTAGAGTTTAGACATTTTATTCTTGTTAATCATTTAAACTTATATGTTTAACCAAAAACTAAATAGATAGACCTTAAAAAAGCTCTAATTACGGCATGTCTTTTGCAGTAAATAAACAAAATATAATGTTAAGGGAGTTAAAATGAACAAACATCCCGCTATCTCTATAGTGTTTGCCCTTGTAATCTTCTTTGGGTTAGGACTCTCTCATTCAAATGCTGAAAGTGATCTCCAATTCAAAATTCAATCAAAGCTTTTCAAAAACGCATTTGATCAGGCGATGAGTTATCTTGTCGACCAGGATGGATACTTTAAAAAGAATCTTCCAGATCAAAAATATGAATATAAAATAAAGCTTTCTGATCATATGGAAATTTCTGATCCTCATTTTTTTGGTGAAAAGTTACTAGGATTAAATCTACAAGGAGATAATTCCTTACACTTTTTAATGACTAAACCAACTGCACAAGCAAAGATTAAGTTTTTTGAACCAATATTTAATACTAGCGATAAAAAAGATGAATTAAAGGTTGAATTAAATATTGAAATCGAAAATTACCTTATCCAAGCGGAAAAATTTTGGTTTAAGGAACATGGATTTACAAATTCAAAGGAAGCTAATGAGGACGCATGTTACAAACAAATAAAAAGTGGAAAGTATTGGGACAAGAAAATATCAGAAAAGTATGCTCCGAGACTTAAAAAGTTTGTTCAAGATATTGATGACGAGGATTATGCGACACATGCTAAAAGGATTTGGGCAAGAATCGATCAATTAGAAATTGGATATATGAAAAACTCTTCATTCAGAGATAGTCGAAACAAAATTAAAGTTAAAGTGATTGGCATAGTTAATCTTAAAAAAGGTGCAGAAACATTATCCATTGAAAGAATTGAACATAATCTTGATGATGAAGATGGTGCTAAAATAAGAGTCGACCTTTTGCCTGAAAACATGATAACACCACCGATATTTTTCAGAACTCGATTTGCAAAAGTCGATGCCAATGGTTATATGCTTAAAGATGAGCAAGGTAGTCAAGTTTGGGAGATAAGATGTTCTCCGATTGACCTCATGATTGCTAAAGAATATGCTGCGAGCTTAGTTCAAGACTTATCAAAGAATCTTTATAAGACACTTACTTCAGAAATGACTCAAAAACTTGTTGAGCAAGTCAATCAGCAGATAAAAAGTCAAAAAATACCAGATCTACCAACTTCATTTGCCTTACAGAGAGCTGGAGGGAATTACCTGACAGACTCAGCAGCAGATATGACTATGGATATATCAAGAGAAGTTGAGGCTGGATTTTACGAAACGCTTACCTCCATTTTAGGACAGTTTTATCAATATCGCATAAGTCTAGGCCTTAAAGATATAAGCACTGAAAATGCAGGAAAAAGTCTTCTCGCTAAAGTAAATGCTTCTCTTTCAATTGATCAAGATCAACTGGTGTATCATGAAAATTTAAATCCTAATCAATTCTTAAATCATAAGAACTTCAAATTTGATCGGCACGGTGATGATATTGCTTTTGCTTTTTCAGGAAAAATGCTTCAAAAAATTATTAATCTTCTCAAAAATAGAATTTTAAAAGCAAGTCTGCCTGAATGGATTGCTATCAATATTGAAGATGATTCCTATAAAGTAAATTCAAAAGGCCAAATCGTTTTCTCTCCAAGACTTCAAGCAAATATAAAAGGTAAGCAAGTTGTTAAATTTAATATCGATTTAAAAATTAAACCTGAAATAATTAAACAAGGTGAGGATTATATTCTTAAAATTAACACCCAGATACCTAGTGGAAAAGAAATACTACGAGCAATTTCTGCGGGTGATTTTTTTGAAATTGAAAATAGATTTGTGAGCACAGCTCTTTGGGTACCGAGCAATATTTTCAGTTGGGTTTTTGATGAGGCCCTTGCGCCTCTACTTGGTTCAGATTTTGTTATTGATCAAACTCTCGGTTTATTTTTAGAAGATGAATTGCAAACGATAGTCCATGACTTTAGAAATAACAAATACAAATTAGATGTGACTAACTATGTAGAAAGGTTTGGCATTGCACCTTACGCAATAACATTCACGGCAGATGGATATATGTCATTATATATTTCTTTAAAAGAAGATTTTTATAATAATAATTTCAACCTTAAAACAAAAATGATTGAAATCAAAGAGGGCCTTTAATGAAAAAGTCTAGCTTCATATTTATTACTTTAAATATCATATTTTCCCTGTTCATAGTAAATGCAAAGACCTTGCTTACTCTAGATGAACAAACACCTGATATTCTGATTCAAATGAATTCGAATCAATATGCTAAGAATATGATTCTAAATACAGTTAAAGCAACTGTTAAAGATCTTCAAGGTTATGATTTCTTCGATCGAACTATGCATCTTCCTAAATTTGATCCTTACATTCATGATAAAGGAATTGCAGATTATATTACAGGAGAATTAGGTGCCATGGTAGCAGAAATGCTGGCCGTTCCCTTAAAAGGTGCCACAACCACAGCAGATGTCTATGATTTTCATTATAAAATTTATCGCCCAAGACTTAGTCTTGATGTGGATCATTCCGAAAAAGAACATCTTGATTTAAATTTAAAAGTTCAGGTAACAAAATTAGAAATTGATGTAGATGCCGTATACATCAATAATCAATCTCCGGGAGTTGAAGTCGTTCGATCTTACGAATTACAAGGTGAAGACAGAGTTAAAAGATCTCGCATAATCCATCCCGAACTTAGAACAATCTTAGATGATGTGTATCTAAAACTTCAACCACAAAAGGATAAAAAATTATTAGTTGTTGATAGCTCAAAAAAGACTTACGACTCAGATGAGAAAAATGATTCGAACAAAGCTATATCTGTATTTTCCGCAAATATAAAAATCAGAGTACTACCAGAAAATGACGGTACTTTAAGATTTAAGTTTATGGACTTTGCTGTCAATTTATTTGGCGCAAAAACAGGTGAAGAATTTGCCGAACATATTCAACTTGCAATAGGAAAAAAATCCAAGATAGGTGGACTAGAAAGTATAGAAGTTGGTGATGGAACTAATGAATTACACTCAAATCAATTATTTTCGTCTCTTGAGACAAGAAAAGTTGAGGTTTCCAGAATGCTGGCGCAACCAATTATTGATCAGATTTTTAATGAGACAACTCAAAAATTCATTGAAGAAAAAATTAATGCGATAGTCCTTAATCCAAATATACAAAAAGATTTTCCTTTAGTAGGACTTGGATTAAATATAGGTGTCACTCAATTAGGAATTTTAAATCCTGATGTTACTAAGTATGATGATCAAATGAGAGTTGCTTTTAAGGGTGTTGTAAAAAAGTTGGAAGGTCATACAAGCTTTATTCCTTCTTATAAAACTATTACAAAAGAAGATTATCTAAAGTCCGAAAAATTTATTTTTGATGAAATTTCTAATGATAGACATTC
The DNA here is from genome assembly GCA_018675575.1 of Bacteriovoracaceae bacterium. Classification (GTDB taxonomy): domain Bacteria; phylum Bdellovibrionota; class Bacteriovoracia; order Bacteriovoracales; family Bacteriovoracaceae; genus M0603. Next base: position 60,231 of record JABGXW010000034.1, read on the forward strand.
ATTAATAATTAGTATTTCACAAGAACTCATAAATAATGCTCTCGCTGCTTATGTGAAAGGAAAAGAAGAAACTTTATTAGAGGGCAATGCTCCTGAATATGCAAAGATTGGCAAAAAAGGAATTTTCATTATATTTGATGATGAAAATCAAGGCAAGATTATTATGGACCTCTATGCTCGAGATAAATTTTGGATGCGAGCAATCACTGGAATTGTGACTGGTAGACAGAAGTTTTTCTTTCCAATTGTGATGATCCCTGAGATTTCGTTTGTTATTAAAGATAAAATTCCAACCTTAGTTGTAAAAATTAAAGATGTGGATATGTCTGATAAAACTTTAGATAACGGCATCTATGGAGTTCCATCTAATTTAGGAAAAGGGCGATTTAAAAAATTAGTAAAAAAAGAAGTGAGAGCAAGTTTAGCCGATTTGGTAAACAAAACTCAGTTAGAACTTCCCCTTCCACAGTTAAAAGGGCTTAATATAAATGATGTCTTAAAAATTAAGTCCGATGGATATGGAAGACTTAATTTAATGTTAGACTTATCTCCAAAGCATTCAAAGGCAAGATTATTTACAAGAAAGTTACCTCATGTCATTGCAAAATTTCTAAAAAAAGAAGAAGGTGAGAAGTCTAAGTAAATCTCCCCCAAGGAGATTTCTTTTTGCCTTTCTTTCGTTTTTTGCCAGAACCAGCTTCTTGGCGAAAGCCTTTTTGGGCGGTTCCCATTCCAGGCATTCCAGGCATTCCAGGCATTCCAGGCATTCCACCGGCCCCCATCATTCCAGACATCGACTTCATCATCTGTTCCATTTGTTTGAACTTTTTTAGGAAGTCTTGTACTTCAATTAATTTAGTTCCAGAACCATTTGCGATACGTCGTACATGACTTTCTTTTACTATCTTATAATCTGCTCTTTCTTTTTTAGTCATGGAGCCTATAATAACTTTCATTCGGGTCATTTCAGCTTCAGCAGGTGATAAATCTCCCACATCTCTAAGCATTCCCCCCATTCCAGGTATCATTTTTAAAATCGAGCTCATAGATCCAAGCTTTGACATCATACCCATCTGCTTCATAAAATCATCAACAGAAAATTTTCCTTTTTGCAGATTTTTCATCATGTTTTCTGCATCTTTCTCATCAATAACTTCTTCTGCTTTCTCAACAAGAGAAACAACATCACCCATATCTAAGATTCTGCCAGCTAACCTATCTGGATGAAAGAGCTCTAGATCTTTCATCTTTTCACCGGTTGAAATATATTTAATAGGAACACTTGTTACATGTCTAATTGATAATGCCGCTCCACCTTTGGCATCAGAGTCCATTTTAGAAAGCACAACGCCAGTTAAATTTACTGCTTCATGAAAAGATTTGGCAACGTTGACTGCTTCTTGCCCAGTCATCGCATCTGCGACCATAAGAACTTCAGGCTTTTCTTTTTCAAGCCCTTCCCTTACCTCTTTTAACTGACTCATAAGCTCATCATCAACATGTAACCGACCTGCAGTATCAAAGATAGCAACATCATATTTTTCAACTTTTGCATGCTCTAAAGCTGCCATTGCAATCTCTTTAGGCTGAGTTGATAAGTCTGAATCAAAATAATCCATTTCCATTGATTTTGCTAAAGTGATTAATTGATCTTTAGCAGCAGGTCTAAAAGTATCGCAAGGGACAAGCAACACTTTCTTATTTTTCTTTTTTGTTAAGTGGAGACTGAGTTTTCCTGAAAAAGTGGTTTTACCTTGTCCATTAAGACCAACAACAAGTATAGGAGTCACTCCCTCTCTATTTAAATCAACTTCTTCATTGGCGTCACCCATAACTGATGCTAATTCATCATGGACAATTTTTATAAATTGTTCTTCAGGGTTAACGCCTGAAATAACTTTAGAACCTAGCGACTTCTCTTTTACGGCCGCAATAAATTGCTTAACGACTTTAAAATTAACATCTGCTTCTAAAAGAGCTGTTCTTACTTCTTTTAAAGCATCTTCAATATTTGATTCTGTGATTTTACTATTACCCTGTAAATGCTTAAAGGCCCCTGCAAACTTTTCACTTAAATTATCGAACATTACTTACCTCAATCCTTAAATAATTCTTTTATTTTGTCTAAACATGCTAAAGGTGAATGAGTATGGTTTCTTTGCATCAGACTTTTTTTATCTGCTTGATCACACCATGTGGCCCCAATAAAATGGCAGCCAAAATTTTCAGCACCTCTTAGATCTGCTCCACTATCACCGATCAATACTACTTTCTTTTTATCTTGCTCTCCAACTAATTCTTCCATTCCCATTGGATGAGGTTTTGGAATTCCATCACTAGCAGTTCGTATATCCCAAAAGTAAGGCATAATACCAAGGGCTTTTAATATTTCAAGTGCTGATACCCGATCGCGCCCAGTCCATACATAGAGTGCCCACTCTTCTTTTTCGCACGCCATTAGTAATTCTTTAACTTCAGGAAACAGTCCATTTTGCTGAGATTGAGCAGCGCAAATATCTGCCCAGCTTTTAAGAAGCCGATCTTTTTCTTCTTTGCACTTAGCAATAATTCCAAATCTTTCTGCCATCACATCTAACTGTGCGTAATAATTATCTTTTATCTCTTCTCGTGTGACTGTTCTTTCAAGCTCTGCTTCTAAAAATATGATTAAACAATTCAAAATTCCTTCAAAGCTTGAAATCAAGGTTCCATCACAATCAAAAACAACATGTCCTTTGGCCTTTTCTGGGTCTATCATCTTTTCCTCTAATTTGACGCACATGCTTAGTATTGCTAAAGTTCGCCTATGCAAAATCATCGTTTTTTTTCACCTGAACTTTCACAAAAAGTAGAGCTTTTAAAGTCTAGAACTAAAAAAGTTCAACTAGGTGCCATTCATTTTGACTCTCCACTATTATTGGCACCAATGTCGGCCATTTGCAATTCATCCTTTAGAGTTCTTATGGAGACTCTCGGGGCCGGAGGAACTGTCAGTGAATTAGTATCTTGTCATGGTATCAATTATGGAAATGAAAGAACATTAAAAATGTTAGATTTAAATCCCTTAGAAAAAAATATGGGAATCCAAATATTTGGAGAAAATGCTATCTCCATGGCCAAAGCCGCTCGCATTGTTGAAAAGTCGCAGCCTAAATTTGTCGATATTAATATGGGTTGTCCCGTTAGAAAGGTGGTCAATAATGGTGGAGGATCGGCCCTTCTTAAAGATTCAAAAAAGCTAAGTGGATTTTTTAAGTCAATTAAAAATGCTATTAATATACCCCTCACAATAAAAATAAGAACAGGATGGGATGTAGATTCTATAAACGCATCAGAAGTAATTAATATTGCTAAAGGTGAAGGAATAGAATTTGTTTCAATTCATGGCCGTACCAGAACACAGCAATACAAAGGATCAGCGAATTGGGATTTACTAGAAAAAATTAAATCAAATTCTCCACTTCCAATCGTTGGCAATGGCGACCTCCATAACGAATCACAAGTTAGAAATAGATTAGCGATAACAAATTGCGATGCCCTGATGCTAGGCAGAGGTCCTGTAAGAGATCCATTTATCTTTCTTAAACCGTTTATTAATACAGATGAAAATATCTCTTTTTCAGCAAATGATTACTTAGAAGTCATTAGACTATTTAATGCTCTCATGGAAGAACAAGATATGCGCCCCCGACATCACATGATTCAACTTAGAAAACATATTGTATGGTTTGCCCAAGGCTTTCCGGGAGTCGCAAAATTTAGACAATTATGCTTTCAAACCAATACCAAAGAAGATGCTATGAGAGTTGCTGAAGATTATTTTGGTAATCTTCAAAGAGCTCAGAAAAACATAAACCTAGATGAGTCTTTTATGGCAGGCGGTCATGGCTAATCATTTGATTAAATAATTCATTTCTTTTAATTCTAGTCTACCAAATACAATTGCAATCATCATAATGAGTGTACAAAATATAAATAACCGAATCTTTTTTCTAATATTCTTAAATTTCTCAACATCTTCTAATGAAATATAATTTAATCTCTCAGGATTTGTTAGAAAGCTAATAGCAGCATCACTTCTTAGAATAAAATCTATAAAGAATTTAGCTGATGCGTGTTTTCTTAATTCTTGAATAAATTCTAATAAGAAATTATATTTTCCAGTGTCGACTGACTTCTTTTGAACAATTATGATGAGTTTACAAAAATGAAAAAAAAGATAAGAAGTATAGAAAAGCCAAAAGCTAATCATGAAAATGATGGATAAAATAATTTTAAATTCATTGCTAATGTCTGTCATAAAGTTATTCTAACGGCCTTAAGATTGACTTTAAATGGCCGATTTTTAGGGCAGCTAAGTCTTAAGTAGCAGACTTAGATAAATGATACCTATTGCTTTTATCTTTATAAATCTAGACAGTTACATATGCCCGACCAAAAAGCTTTACTATTTACTAAAAGATACCGAGAAGATAAGCGAGAATATTATTAGCGGAAGTTAATGATAAACAAGAGGAAAGTTGATGTTCAAAAATAGGCTGATGATAGCTCTGCTGATGTTTTATACAATTGATGTTTTTGCACAAGAATCAGCAGAAAAATCAAAGCTAGATTGCGATAGCAAAGAATCAGAACATATGGCCTTGCAAAAAAATATTCTAGGTCTTAAGCATAAAGATAATCCACTTTCCTTTTATCAATCAAATCATGACAGTGCGCTGGCAGAATTGATAATGCTAAAAGGTTTAAAAGAATTAAAAGAGCGTCATAAAAATTTTTTAAGAAATATTACAGAAGAAAATGGAATCGAGGACTTTGGCAAATTAAATAAAGTCAGAAATCAATTAAAAGATGGTATCGATGTCATGGGCAAGATGATAGTTATGCAAGATATGATAGATCAAATTATCGGTCTTGAAAATGAACCGAGTTCTGAACCAAACCACCAACTAAAAAATATGGCAAGAAATGATCCAAAAGAATTTATTAATTTACTTAAGAGCAGATGCCTTGATAAGACCCCTACGGAACGGGCATTCAAATATAAGCTATGTGCTGCGATTACAGATATTCCAAACAGTGATAAAGCTTGGAAAGACCTTGATGAGCCTCAAAAAAAAGCTATTAA
>JABGXW010000035.1 GCA_018675575.1 Bacteriovoracaceae bacterium
CATTTAAGAAATTTCGATAAAACTCAAGATGAAAAATTCTTGATTGATGGGCTTGAGCTTGCGATGTCCGTTTATGATAAATGCCCCTTCGACGAAGTAGAACTTGATGGGAAATTAACTGATAGTCCTAGCGATGTAATGCTAGTTGTGTGTTTACACCTCTCTGAATTAGGCGTCATACCGGATTACGAAGAATGAAATTAAACCTCATAAGCCCTTTCAATACCGTATCTTATGGCTATGTCGGATGTTATTTATTTGAAGAATTAAATAAACTACTGGACGTATCAGCCCAAGCTTGGCCTCCTAAAAATTTTTATCCAGAACCTAAATTTGATTATATTAAAGAGACGGTTGGTATATTTGATCTAAATTTTCATCATGACGCTCCATGCCTGAAAATCTGGCATCAGTTTGATATGAAAAATTTTGTTGGCAGAGGCACAACTATAGGGTTTCCAATTTTTGAATTAAACAAATTCAGAGATGTGGAAAAGCACAATCTAGAATACCCAGACCATTTAATTGTTTGCTCTGAGTGGGCTAAAGAGACAGTACTGTCTAATATAGACAGATTCGAAGAACCCGTTCATGTTGTGCCACTAGGTGTAGATAGACAGACTTTTAAAGATGTGGCATTCATTAACAGTGGTCCAACAAGATTTGTTAATTATGGTAAGTGGGAAATTCGCAAAGGGCATGATGTTTTAATTGAAGCTTTTAATAGAGCCTTTAATCCAGATGATGATGTAGAATTATTCATGTCATGTGAAAATGTTTTCCTAAAACCACATGAGCAGCAGGAATGGGTAGATTTCTATGTAAACACCGAACTTGGTTCTAAGGTTAAGTTTATAAAACGCCAAGAGACTCAAGAAGAGGTGTATAATACTATGACAGAGATGGATTGTGGCGTTTTTCCAGCAAGAGCAGAAGGGTGGAATCTTGAACTTCTGGAAATGATGTCATGTGGCAAATCTGTTATTACTACAAATTGTACTGGACATACTGAATTTTGCAATAAAAACAACAGTATGTTAATTGATGTGAGTGATATGGAGTTGGCTTACGATGGAAAGTTTTTTAATGGTCAGGGTGATTGGTACTGTTTAAATGATGAACAGATTGATCAACTTGCGGAGTATATGAAAATTGTTCATAAGTTAAAGCAGGATAACAGGTTAGAGCAAAATAAAGACGGTATTAAAACAGCAGAGGAATTTACATGGAAACATTCAGCAGAAAAAATAGTTAAGATATTAAAAGAGGTGTCATAATGCTATGTGAAAAATGTAAAAAAGAAATGGTACGCAAGAGCAGAAACGAAGCTTTAGCTCTTTCCGCCAAATTGGGTATTGGTGGTAGACATGTTATTAATTGCGATTGGTATCCTGGCGATAGTCGTAAGATATTAGAAGATTGGTGCGCAAAAAACTGTAAACCAGCTAAACCAGCTAAATCAGTTGAACCGGTTAAAGAAGTTATTGCGACAGAAATTAAAAAAGCAAAAAGAGAAGAAGTTAAAGAGATAGACGTAAAATCTTCTTATTATAAACCCAGCATAAAGAATAAAGAAAAAAAGAAGGTTGACGATACATCAAAACCATCATGGAATTATAAAAACAAAAAGAAGGATTGATTTTCAGGACATACCACAACTCTTTAAAAGGTGTGTCATATGAGCGGTTCTACTCTTGGTTGGTCTGGTGATTCAAATGATCCAGTTAATTTAGCCGTAAACATTGGAAAGCTGCAAACCTTTTGCCGCAATCTAGAAGATAGAATAGAAAAGAATGAAGACTCAAAAGATGATTTAATAAAAATTACTGTCGAACTAGATGAACTAAAGGGTAAAGCATCAGAACTCAGAGCTAGAATGACCTCAGTAGAAGATCTTATTGAGGATGTAGAAAGCGCTAAAAAAGCTCTTAAAATGTTAAATCCTAAAACATTAATTACTGTTGGGGCGCTTCTTATGGGTGGAAGTGTCGGAGGAAATACCGTAATTGAGTCTTTTGATCATCAAGAGCAGGTTATTAAACAAGAAGTGGATCAGCAGGATGAAAAAATAGATCTTCTTCTAAAGAAGATAAACGAGATACAAGAGGAGAAAAAAGATTAATATATTAGATGGATTAAAAACTATCTTGGATCAACAAGATGTTTTTGATGAAAAACCAGACGACAATAAAGACTATATTACCTTTTTCGTCGATGAGGAGGGAGAGGATCTAAAGTGTAAATTTAACATTCAGGACATGAACACATTTCTTAATATTCTATGCCTAGTACTTTCCGGTTCTGTAACAGAAGATACAATTGATCTAATTTTTAAACAAATCGATGATGAAGAAGCTAAAAAACTCTTTATATCAAATCTATTGACACAGTCTTCTAACATTTTGAATTCAGAGAAACAGAAACCTGTTATATCAGCATCAGAATTCAGTATTTAAGAGGCTGTCATGAAAAATAAAATCGCATGGGAAAAGTGGGAAGATATTGATCTACCACCTCAAATGGAACTTCCAGAAGAGATCGAAGAACCATTTTCCCCAGAGAGCCAAATCGAAGAAGACTTAATCTCTCAATTAAATTTTGGCCCAATGATGCCCGCTCCTAGAATAAGAACCCCGCTAGGAGTCTTTTCTATCGACGATCCGCTTAG
>JABGXW010000036.1 GCA_018675575.1 Bacteriovoracaceae bacterium
CTGTCACAGAGTAATTAAATGATCCTACTCCAACATAATTTTCTGTTCCAGTCACACCAACAGTACAAACTCCTGCTACGTCACAACTACAAGCTGTAGTTTCAGTGACATTTGAAGGAACTGAAATAGCACATGCTGTCGCAAGATCAGAATCAGCATCACTATAAACTAAAGTCATAACAGACTCGGTATCTTCATTAAAGTTCGCTGGTGTGATCGCTACGGCAACAGGAGCATCGTCAACATTGTCGATTGTAAAGGTAGAAGAAACGATATTCGAAACGACTGAATTTGCTGTCACAGAGTAATTAAATGATCCTACTCCAACATAATTTTCTGTTCCAGTCACACCAACAGTACAAACTCCTGCTACGTCACAACTACAAGCTGTAGTTTCAGTGACATTTGAAGGAGCTGAAATAGTACATGCTGTCGCAAGATCAGAATCAGCATCACTATAAACTAAAGTCATAACAGACTCGGTATCTTCATTAAAGTTCGCTGGTGTGATCGCTACGGCAACAGGAGCATCGTCAACATTGATTATATTTATTGAGTTACTGTCACCTAACGAAGTGGGGTCACCGGCTTTGCCTGATTCACGAGCACAGCCGATCAGCACAAACAAGAGAATAAATAGAACGTACTTAAGTACTGCCATCTTGGTTGAAATCCTTTTAAAAAATAGGTGCTATTTATTTTTCTTACTAATTAACTATATACCGGTTTCTTACCGATTTATGATGTTTTTGCACCATGTTTATTGTGCCGTAAACATAATTGTATAGGTGACATAACTTCCTAATATTAATCATTTTATATTGCCAAAGATAGTTGGCAATGGCCGGCTAACTTAAGAAAAAGTTCTTTAACCATTTTTGCTGCCTCAAATTTGTGTTTTAGAAAGAGCTCCTCGCTCTGTTATGTAGACCAAATATTCGTAGGCTCTGACTGGGCCAAGAAAATATGACCAGTTTTTCAATTTAAATCAGTAAACTTTTGAAATTTTCGTGGAAAAGTAAAAATCATTAGAGCTGACCAGTCAACAACACAGGTAAATCCATTCTCCGATGTCCCCGAGGCTTGTCGACTCTCGCCCTTGAGACTGGGCTGCTTTATTTCACGGTCTGCGTAGTTGATGTATCAAATTGAGCGAGGAGGAGCTATATATTGCACTTGTAGCAAAGTATTTAAAAGATGATATAATTGAGATTGGTACAAGTAGTTAGTACCTTAGCCTAGTGAGAGGTATCACGTACCTATTTCCCCGATACTTTTATCTATAGGCGACAGTGCCAATATTGAGGAGTAATTTCCACCGAGAGATAATGATGACCAGAAACCATAGGAGTAAGACAAATGATCTTTTTGTACCGAAAAAATCTAAAATTGTTTTGCTGATATTATTTTTAAAATGGCTACGTATTTCTTGATCCTTGATTCTTTTGTTTTCGGGCCACCAATTTAATTTTATGTAGAAAAAATACATTAAGTAATGGAAACTAAACAATAATATCCCGAACTTTGCCTGACTTACTAAAAAGGCCAAAAACATTATCGATGACCAATATAAAACTGCATCAACTGTCAGGGTACTAGGAAATACTATGTGTAGAATATAATAAATAAGTACGGAAAAAGTGAGAATTGAACAAAAGATATTTACATATAATATTTGTCGTAAAATGAAAAATTCAGGATTTGAAATTTTTTGAGTTAGTTTTAATTTATCTCATTTCAAAAATTAAATTTTAAAAATATCATGATACCTACGATAAAATGTCCGTAAGTTCCAAATATCTTATAAAAGCTGAAAAATTATCTAACATGTAATAACTACCTAACCCACTGATATTAAGGAATATTTACTTCTAATACTTTCGCCCAAAAATATAAAAACAAAGAGACATTATCACGTTCTTGCAACTTGTGCTGTCGAACCATAACTTTAGTATCTCTTTTATCGAGACGTACTTATTTCACCGTCCACATTTCAACTTTATTACATTTATGCTAGAAATAGTCTGCCAAAGAATATTGTAACGGATTGAATTAAGGAATTATTTCTTTCTTCTTTAAGGCCTTATTATCCACATCAGAATTGCGACTATCGATACAATTCTTGATCCATAAATAAAGCATAAAGGTATTCAACATAACCCCCATTGAATAGGATGCATACTCATTGTATAGTGCCGGTTCAATGTTGAATAATAGGAATTCAAAAACTTCAAAATAATTACTTAGAACGCAAGTTAGTTCATAGATAAATACTAAGTATACTGGTACTAGAATGAGTTTATTTACATTTATTTTTATTTTTTTAACTGCATAAAAAAGAAAAGAGAACCTAATAAGCTCTAAGATTGGTTCCAGTATACCTACCAGAATAACTTTGTTGAAGCTGTTCATTAATTCAATAGTAGGAACATACTTAGTAGAATTTCCTACAGTTAAATCTGTAAAACTTGAAAAATGCTGTATTCCTAGCGGTATAAGAAAGAGGGTAAAGATATTAGATAAAAGTATGATGATCGTGGATATTTGAAATCCACGAAAGTAACTTTCAGTTCCTTTTAGATGTAATAGTCTTTTAAATGTAAAATAAACAGGTATTGGAATAGGCGCTCGAAACAAGAAGAGTATTAATATTGAGTAGGGAGAAACTTCAGGAAGTTTTCCAAATTCATCTAACGACATGAAAGTTATATTATTTATGTGAGGAACTAAAATTGCTTGCATTGGAAAAAGATGGCAAAAGAACAATACTATTAAGGATAAATTTAGTAACTCATCTTTAGATAATGTACGTAGAAATCTAACAACCTTCACATTAAACTCTCATTAATTTTTCAATGTAATAACACTTCAAGTTATAATACTAAGTTTTTATTACTACCACAATAAAAGTAATAATCTTAAAATTAATAATGAACTGAAAGAATAAGACAAATTAAGGGTCTTTATACATTTTTCCCCTTATATAAAATAATAGAAATTATCTAGAATATAGCCTATTAAAAAGAAAAGGGCCGTCTCGAGTGCCCAAAAGGCTTAAAAACTCTAGAAACTCATCAATTTTCGGGAATAGGACCGATATTAGGTGCTGTTTACACAGACAGCTTACCAATTGCTTTCTTGATTAAACTTGAATCTTCTAGAAAATAAAATTCTTCATCAAAAGCGCATTTATGACCTTCGAACTCTTCAAAGGGCAGATTTATCCATTTATTAATATGCTTTGGTTTCTTATGTCCACCAAATACTTTGCAGTCTCTGCCATTAACTACCAGCGCAACGGGGACATATTGTTCTCCTCTTACAGGAGAGAGGCACTAGTTTATCTTTTTGGCAATGGTCACAGTGAAAGATGAGCATAGATCATAGTCATCTCTATCTTAGAATGTCCGAGTATTTTTTGTAGATCATATAATTTCCATCCTTCATCATAAAATAATCTGTAAAGGTATGTCTTAAATCGTGAAGTCTTTTTGAGTCAATAAGGTCTTTAATTAGGGGGAAGAACCTGTATTCGATTACAGTTTTTACAAGACTCATATTTATGACGAAGTCCATGTTTTAAATCTTTTCTAAATTCTCTATAGGATTCATTATTCCAAATTTCAATTAAGTCTTGCTTCATTACATTCCCCATCTGTAATGTTTGCTTATAATCCTCAAAGCAGCCAATAACGTTGCCCAGAATAGTCAGAGAAAGCAAGAATTGAGGTATCATACATGGCGATAAAGCAGGAATGGGGCCCCCAATATGTGGAAGTAACCCCCCCCTATTGGTCAAATTAATATCACTATAAGACCTAAATTTTACGAGAGCTAATTGCTCATCGGACAGGTCTTTATAAACTTCATCAAATATATAATCTTTGATTTTTTCATGTTTAGTCACAATTAATTCGTTAAGACCCACTTGCATTAAGCCTTCTACCTTATCTTTGGTAAGGTATGTCCCATTGGTATAAATAATTAAGTTAGCTTTAGGAAGTTCTGTACTCGCCTTTGACACGAAGGCTTCTAGGTTTGGACAAAGTAAAGGCTCATTATAAAAGCTGAAGGATATTTCACCTTTAAATTCTATTTTTTTAAGTTGAATTATTATTTGATGGTAAACTTCATGAGACATATTACCCTTTTCAATCCTACTTGAGATAGAGTTAGGGCAGTAGCTACATGCTAAATTACAATGGCTATTTATTTCTATTTCGACATTAGTAAAAAGAGCATCCATTTATTAATCCTTCTTCATCAAAATTTCGAGTAATCTTCATTCCCGAGCCTTTTATCTTCTAAGAACCTAATTAACTGATATTCATTATAATTTAAAACTAAAAATATTCAAAGTTTTTCTATGCCTATAATATACTTGGAAAAGGACATCTAGAATATTTTAAAGATGATATTACGTATTTCTTAAGGTTATTGGCATAAATGGATATATCCACGCTGTCATCAACTACATATCCTATCTCCCCTTATGCTTTATTTGTCATAAGAGTGCTAAGAAATAAGCACTATAAATTCATGAATTACTGGTGAATAAACGAATATAGGTTTAAGTTATTTCTACAAGGTTTGAGAAATAGCATGCTTAATTATCATCGACTTAACAACGGATTCATTGATTGGTTTAGAAATAAAATCGATCATTCCAGCCTCAAGACATTTTTCTTTATCTTCTTTAAAAATATTTGCGGTCATTGCCACAATTGGGGGACATTTATTATTATATAAGCGAATGAGCTCTTTTGTGCATGATGTACCATCCATTATCGGCATCATTATGTCCATTAGAATTAAACCATAGCGAGCATCAGCTTGTTCATTGATTCTTTTAATATGTTCTAAAACTTCTTCACCGTTATTAGCAATGTCGCAGTAAAACCCTATTTTTTCGAGAATCATTTTTATTACCTCTTGATTAATTGGATTGTCTTCAGCTACTAAAATTCGACAGTTTATCTCTTGTAACTGTTTCTTTTCTTTTGCTTCTGCATCTTTAAGGTATAAAACATCAAACTTTGAATTTTCAGTTGGAATAGTCATAATGATTGTGAGAGAAATTGATGTGCCTTTTCCGAAGATACTTTTAAATGAAATTTTTCCTCCCATCATCTCTGCCAATTTAGAACAAATAGCTAAACCTAATCCTGTGCCTCCAAACTTTCTGGTAGTTGAGATATCAGCTTGCGAGAAAGCAGTAAAAAGCTTTGCTTGATCTTTCAGTTTAATACCTATTCCAGTGTCTTTTACTGTTAAACAAAGTTCTATCTTTTCATTTTCTATTTTTTTAAATATAACAAATAATTCTATGGCCCCATTCTCAGGTGTGAATTTGATAGCATTCGAAATGAAATTAGTTAAAATTTGTCCCAGTCGAGTAACATCTCCAATGAGCGAGTCAGGAATGTCTTTTTGAATTTCTAATGAGAGGGAAATATTTCGTTTTTTTACATCATATTCAAATAACAATATGATTTCATTAACCATATCCTTTAAGTTAAAAACAACCTGTTCAATTTCCAATTCCTCACTTTCAATTTTAGAAAAGTCTAATATATCATCTATAATATGCAATAAAGTTTCACCACTTGCTTTTATGCTTCTAGTCATATTGTACTGCTCTAGAGTCATCTCAGTATCGCAAAGTAATTCAGTCATACCTAGTACTCCATTCATGGGAGTTCTAATTTCATGAGACATATGAGCTAAAAATTCTGATTTTGTTTTTGATGCGTGTATATTAATCTTATTTTCTAATTCTAAATTTTCTACTAACTCGAATTGCAAAAGCATTTTTTGGGAGCTTAAGTATAACCAGTACAAAGAAAGGATTCCAAGAATACCTACAATAAAAACCAACCATAATATAATTTCTGCTTTTTTTCCAGCTTGATAAATAGCACCATTCAGAGGTCTTTGAATTTCTAAAATTCCACGCACATCCCCCCGACTCCATCCAGACTTAGGTGTGTCAGGATGTGAATTATGACAATGGACACAGGACTCTCGCATTATATCTGCTCTAGCAAACCTTAGAACAGATTGCTCTTTAATAGTTTCAATTTTAAAATAAGATTTATTAGGATTTTTATTTAGGTATGCCCAGGCTGATTTTCTAAATTCATCTTTTAAACCTTCCGTTTTTTCTCTCCAAGGAAAAGGATAATTTGAATACAAAAAAGCCTCTGAGCCGTCTTTTTTTTCTCCCATTCTCTGTCCAAGTAATTTTGTCAATGTGGCAGGTAAGGGAATTGTATTTTCTTTTCCTACGTAATCATGTGAAACCATCGTGCCATTTCTTTTAACTTTTTTAACAACTTTCTCAGAATATAAAGTTCTAAAACTTTCTAATGCATCTATTTTGGAACTTGCATCTGTTTTAGCCATATCAATAATAATTTCTTCTGAATAACTCTTAATATAAAAGACTGTCCCAACTATACTTAAAATAAATATAAGACTTAAGGCCAGTACGGTTTTGCTGTTATACTTGAATTTCGTTTTGTCTCTAATTTTTTCATTCATAATATTTAATATTATAATAACTAATCAAATTCTATAACCTGACTGATTTTTTGCTTTAAGTCTCTGGCCGTTACAGGTTTATAAATATAATTATTAATTCCAAGAGAGATTGCATCAATAACTTTGTCCTTTTCTGATTCTGTAGTCATCATTATAAAAGGAAGATCGTAGTACTGCGGATTGTGCTTTACTTCTCTAAGCAAATCAATTCCGGAAACAATGGGCATATTCCAATCAGAGATCAAGAGGTCAAACTTCTCCTTATTTTTTGTTTCTATGAGTGCATCAAGAGCCTCTTTGCCATTGTTGGCCATAGTAATATTCTGAAAGCCAAGATCTTTTAGAATCTGAAAAACCTTAAGGCGCATTTGTTCCATATCATCAACTATTAGAATTTTTGTGTTAAGAAGTGATGCCAAATCTAACTCTCTCTTGTTGCTGTAATCTTATTTCTACCATTTTCTTTACTTTCGTATAATGCTTTATCGGCCAGTAAAAAGACACCGGATGCAGTCTTATTCGCTTCTGACAGCGATGCAATACCACCAGAGATAGTAACTTTGAGTTGTTTGTCTGTAAAAATAAAATTGTGTTTTTCTATCCTTTTTCTTAACACTTCCAAGAAGTCACAAGCTAATTTTATTGAGGTGTTTGGCATAATCAAGCAAAATTCTTCGCCTCCATAGCGAAATACTAGATGGTTAAACTCCGGTGGAGTGATCTCTTTTAGAAGGATACCAACTTCTTTTAAAACGAGATCTCCTGCCTTATGCCCATACTCATCGTTAAAATTTTTAAAGTTATCTATATCTAGTACGGCCAAACAAAGAGAACTTTGCTTTTCAATTGCTTCACTCACTAGACGCTCTACTTCTTTTTGGTAGTATGCGCTATTATAAAGTCCAGTGAGTCTATCTGTAATTGCTTCCTTATAAAGTTGTAATTTATGAAGGTTGGCAACTACTTGATCGCCTAGTCCTATAACTAAGTTTTTATCATCTTTACTAAAGCGACCCCGGGGATCAGCATTTATTTGTCCTACATCTTCTTGAGTTTTATTTTCATCATAAATTATTTTATTAAAAAGATTAATAACACCGACAAGCTCTTCAGCCCTGAATAGAGGGGTAATCATAAGACCATAAATTATATTTTCATTAATTTGTTCAATGTTTTCCTTGTCATTAATTCTTATGGTGTGTTTTTTTAAAATAGCCTCGTTATTATAATTATTATTGGGAGTATAGCTATATTTACTATCATGGTTCCAAGATGAGTGCATAACGAGTTTATCTGTTTCTTTCTCATACAACATTAAGATTCCTGCTTGCGCATTTAGTCCTTTTACTATGGCAATTAGGCTTTCCATACAAAGATTTTTTTTATTTTTAATATCAGAAACGTTTTGGTTTGCATCGTAGAGAATTTTAGAATTTTTAAGAATGATTTTGTTATTTTCGTATTTCATTACAGAGTCAATATTCGTAACAGCAATTGCTAAAAGGTCATTGATGAAAGTAAATTCATTTTCTTGAATTTGTTTCCCATTTTTTTTAGGTCCCAACGTTATCATTCCTCTTACTTCACCTTTTATTATAAGGGGACACCAGACATCAGAGAAAAGGACAGAAAGATTCCATTCCTGCCATGCTTGAGTAAATCTTGGGCGTCTTTTGAGATCTTGCACACTAAAGGTTTCACCATTTTTTATAATTTGCCATAAAAGTCCATCATTAACTGGAAATTTGAAAAGGTTGATACTTTCTTCAATACCTTCTGCCATGTATTGCTGTGGAATACCTTGATGAGCAAACATTCGAAAATATTTTTTCTCTAGATTTTGCTCATTATCAACAAATAAGACTGAACTATTTATCAGTCCATATCGTTCTCTAATAATCGCCATGAGAGTATGGAGCAATTGATCTAGGTTGAGAATATTACCTAAACCCTTTCCTGATTGAAGCAGGGATCTCATTTCAAAAATTTGTTCATCAAGCGATTCAACCGCTGTACTTAAATCTTCTATTCTTTCTAATAAATCCTTTTTGGAAACGAGGTCCAATACTGTGTTTCCAGATGTTTTTATATCTTTGTCTTTAAATTTTGAAATCTCAACAACATCTTGGCTTTTGGACTTATTAAGTTTATTGCTTTTGCCCATATTCTCCTCAAAATAAAAGATATATCTATCTGTTTATCGGAAACTATGGGCTTAAATCAAGTAATTTATATTAATTAACTACTTTTTCAATACTGGCCGACTGAAACAGTCTGTCGTTTATATAAAGTTTCATTAACAAAAAGATATATCTGAGATGACAGGTATTTTGACAAAATTTCTTTCAGCAGTGAGGTACATTAATTCTGATTTAAAGATAGAATTTCAAATTTAAATAGGAGTGCAAAATGAAAAGGTTATTAATCTCATGCCTTCTCTTATCTTTTAGTTCGCTCATATAAGCCGCCTGTTGTGAGATGTATAGTGGAGGTGGTGGAAGCGTTGTAACTTACTAATTTTTTTGACTGATTTTTGAAAGAAACTACAAAGAACTACAACGGACCTAGTTCTTTAGGAATAAATTCAACTTCCATACTAGATACAATTTCAGGATTTTCATCTCTTAAGTCTGTTGCTGTCATATAAACCGATTTTAAATTTGTCATAAAAAATATCCAACAACTTCGACAATTTAAATGGCCCATCATTTTATTATCTTCAGTTATATTCTCTTGATGTATAAAGCACATTGATCCATTTTCTGTTTTTTCAAACTTTATTGAAACTTTCATTGAGCCAAATGTATAAGAAAAATATTTATTTTTTTCAACTTCAAGTACTTCACCCGAAACGTTAAAATCATGTCGCCATTGAAAATTATATGAATCACCTTTCTCTGCAATTTCATTTTTTCTTTTACTGCCAAATTTACATTCCTCAATAAAGAAGCTTTCTAAACCATTGGCAGTAGTCCATGTTTCGAAAAGTTTTTCAACTGAAACCGGATAATAAAATGTTATTATAAATTGACTCCAGTCGTATTGATCTTGATTCATAATCTTTCCTTTTTTAGAAAAATACCAATTCAAGTATGACTTGCCGAGTCGATAGTGGTGGTTGAAGAATTATAACACTCCTTAATTATTAAAAGAATGTTTAGCATTACTACAGATTACTACAACTCACTTGAAATCAAGAAATAATTTTTTGATGAAACCAAACTTCGACTTACTTATGGTTTTAATTTTGATAGAAGCTAATATTCCTTTTTAAACGGGTTAAACTCATTGAATACTCATCAAAAAATTATCTCTACCATCAAATACCATAATCAAACAAAACATTTTCCCAATAGAAGTGCTAATTCGGCGGGCTTTATGGATTGGGGAAATCAACCTAATCCCTTTCGTTTTTACCAAGAGTGTTTTAAAATTGATTTACCTTTTAGAAAAGACTTAAAAGATATTCCCTTCCAGAATATCTATCGAGACGATGTAAATTCTTTCGAAAAAATGGACTTAAATAATATAGGAATATTTTTTGAATATGCCCTCAGTATTTCCGCCTGGAAATCAATATCAAAAACGAAATGGGCATTAAGGGTAAACCCATCTAGTGGAAACCTTCATCCAACAGAAAGTTATTTAGTGACACCAGACCTAGGTGAGTTAAAATCTGGACTTTACCATTATTCGCCTTATTTGCATGCACTGGAACAAAGATCACTTTATGACCACTCTTTAAAACAAAAACTTCTCCAACAGATTGACGGAGAAGGATTTTTAATAGGGATGTCGAGTATCTACTGGAGAGAATCTTGGAAATACGGAGAACGGGCCTTTAGATATTGCCATCATGATCTAGGACATGCCTTGGCCTCTCTAAGAATAAGTGCCAACCTTTTGGGATGGAAAATGACTTGCCTTAATCGCCCTACCTCAGAAGAAATTGATAAGATTCTAGGGATTAATCAGAATCAATTAATTGACGAAGAAGAAATTGGAGATATTTTATGTTTTGTTCATTCTCCTAATGGCAGTCTTTCCAGTGAATTTCCTTCAAACGACCTAATGGAAGAATTTGAAAAAACTAAATTAATGGGATCACCCAATCAATTGAGTAAAAGTCATGAAAATTGGGAGATTATCAATGAAGTCTCAAGTAGTTGTAAAAAAGATATCCATAGGGAAGTTGAAAAGGAATCAATAAATTTTCCAATAATAAATATAAAGAAAAATGAAAAATATTTGGCACATGAAATAATTAAAAAACGAAGAAGTGCTGTGGATATGGATGGAAAAACTTTTATTATAAAAGATCAATTTTTGAATATTTTGGATAGAACCCTTGCCAGACCCCATAGAATTCCTTTTGATTTACACCTTTGCAACTCTCAAATTCATCTCATCATTTTTGTTAATCGAGTAGAAGAATTAGATCAAGGAATATATATTTTAGTTCGCAATCCAAATGATTTAGAAAATTTAAAAGAGAATTTAGATCAAAGTTTTAGTTGGACAAAGATATTTGAAGATTTTCCTCTCTATCAACTTTTCGAGGGTGATGTTCGAAACGTCGCTACAAACGTCAGCTGTGGACAAGAAATAGCTGGTGATGGCGCATTTTCATTAGGCATGTTGGCCAACTTTGAAAAGACAGTACTGGTTGATCCTATGACATATCCAACTTTGTACTGGGAATCTGGAATAATTGGACAAGTTCTCTACTTGGAGGCCCATGCCAACGGTGTAATGGGAACTGGGATCGGTTGTTTTTTTGATGATTCAGTTCACGATCTAATAGGATTAAAAAATAATTCATTTCAATCAATCTATCATTTTACAATCGGAGGGGGGTTAAAAGATGATCGTTTGCAAACACTCCCTCCTTATCATCATTTGGTAAGAGAAAAGGAATTTTAACTATGACAACTCCTACTATAAATGACTTTAAAGATTTTGTTCAGCTGATTGATTATTCCCTGATGAATAATTTAAATACCGATCCACATGCCACAGCGGATGGTTTTGACCACGGTCCTCGTCAGGTCTTCTCTGGACATTATGTTCCCGTGGCACCAACACCTATAGAAAATCCCGAATATATTATTCATAGCAAAACTTTCTTTAAGGAGTTGGGCCTAAATGATGAACTTGCATTTGATCCAACGTTTCAAAAAATATTTTCTGGAGACCTATCGGCCGCCCCACCACCAATGCATAAGTTTGGTTGGGCCACAGGCTATGCCCTTTCAATTTATGGCACCGAATATACCGCCCAATGTCCATTTGGTACTGGTAATGGATATGGTGATGGTAGAGCTATCTCTATTTTTGAAGGGAAATTTAATAATCAACACTGGGAGATGCAGTTAAAAGGTAGCGGGCCAACACCCTACTGCCGGGGGGCCGATGGGCGAGCAGTACTTCGCTCTAGTATTCGTGAATTTCTAGCTCAGGAGTTTATGCAGGCCTTAGCTGTACCAACTTCCCGTTCGCTCTGCCTGTACGCCTCTAAATCTGAAATTGTGGCGAGACCTTGGTACTTAGAGGGATCCAGTTCCAACGATCCTGATATTATGCTTGATAACCCAGTGGCGATTACAACCCGCGTCGCCCCTTCTTTTCTTCGTGTCGGACAACTAGAACTCTTTAATCGCCGAACTCGCGACCAAGCTCACCCTAAAGCTTTTCAAGAGCTCAAGATGATCGTCACCCATTTAATTAAAAGTGAATATATTGATGAAGTGAACCAAGGCCTTCCATTTGAAAAGCAGATCATCCAACTCTCTCAAGCATTTCAAGGTAGGCTAACCAGCCTGATCGCCAATTGGCTACGTGTAGGCTACTGCCAAGGAAATTTCAATAGTGATAATTGTGCCGCCGGAGGTTTCACCCTCGATTACGGCCCTTTTGGTTTTTGTGAGACTTTTGATCCGGCTTTTCAACCATGGACAGGTGGAGGAAGACATTATTCCTTCTTTAACCAACTAAAGGCGGGAGAGCTGAATTATGACAAGTTTTGCAGTGCAATTTCCCCATTACTTAAAGAAGGATCCAGTGAACAAGTTGAATTAGATCAAATACGCCAAAGATTTGAGACCGCCATGCAAGCTGAATTTGAAAAAGTGTGGAGTGCCAAGCTTGGACTTATTTCAAGTCAACCTAAATTTTTTCAATCACTCATCTTTTTAATGATTGAAACCAATGTGGATTACACTATCTTCTTTCGCGAATTATCAAATATACCTGAAAACTTAAAGGCGCTAAAAGGAAGTTTCTACAGCGAAATATCAGAGGAGCTAAATAAAAAGTGGCAGACTTGGTTAAAAGAATGGCGTGCAATTGTCTTATCTGAAAATAGCGAAGGTGTTTCCGTAATCTCTGCCAGAATGAAAAAGGTTAACCCTAAATATACCTGGCGTGAGTGGCTCATTGTTCCCGCCTACCAAGAGGCAACTCGTGGGGACTATTCATTGGTTAAGGAGTTGCAAGAAGTGCTAAGTCACCCTTATGACGAACAATCAAAGGACATTGAGACAAAGTATTATCGGCTTAGGCCTAAAGAATTTTTTAAGGCCGGTGGGGTTTCTCATTATAGTTGTTCTTCTTAGTTTTTTTGTTAATTGAAAGCGACTAGTAATGAAGGTGGTGAGAGTGTTACAACTCTCTTTTATTATTGACTGAATATTCTGAATTACTACAAGTTACTACAGCTAAAGTTTATACAATTTAGTTGAATAGAGTTTCTCTTTTCGTTGAATCTGTTAATCCATGCCGCTCTAGGACTGAGCCCACTGCACTTCTAGCTTGTTCAACTGAACAGCTAAAGACTTCTCCAAAAGGAACATTTAATACTGCAAGATGCGAAAGAACTTCGTGAGATTCAGATTCAACCATGTCAGCTAGTTTTGTGTGATATATCGTATTGATTCTCCAGACTCCTATTGGACCATCATAAGCCTCAAATCTTCTTATTCTTTCTTCAAGACTATTAATCATTCTTAGACTAGAGACTTTCTCATGACTTGCTCTTATTTTGTTAAGATGTAATCTGGCTAAAGTAGAGTCAGCTTCTAACGGCGAGGAGTTGCTTCGTATGTTCGGCGCCTAGCCTACGGCATAAGTTTCTGGCATCATATTTCTTATTTTTTATTTTCCTTATTTTTTACTTTATAAATCAATAATAAACATAGCGGGACGTTGAGGGTGACTCTCATTCATTCGGTCATCAGGTAAAAATTCTCCAGTTTCTGGATCCTTGGAATAATATATCCATTTTCCGTAATCACTTTTTAACTTCAAATTATAATCCTCTATATCTACACTTATTTCTTTGTAGGCTAGTTTTAAAACTTTTCGTATATTGCTTTGATAGTTTTGATTTAACTCACTCTGTCTAAGGTTATAGAGATACTTAAGTTCGTGCCTTGGTTTAAAATATAATTCATACAGGAGCTTTTCTTTTTGTTCTTCTGGTAAGGTACGATTCGATTGTATTTTGTGCTCCATTTCCGATATATTCCGAGATTCTATATTAAATTCAGAGTGTATCTCCTTCTCCATTATATTATTTTCCATTTTTAAAGAGAGGTAAGTTTTAAAACGTTCAGCAGCATCTTGAGGGTAATATTCTTTGATTCTATCAAACACATCTTCATAAAACTGTTGGTACACATCAGAAATTATTACTTTTTCGCCAACTTGAGTCATGCGTTTTCTTTCTCCAGAATGAATTTGCATCACTAAATCTCTCAAATCATGTTGATTTAATTTGGCTTTTTTATAGAGAGCTTTTCTTTCCTTTTCTCTTAACTGACCTTTCTTTCTTTTATTCTTTAGTCTTGAATCTAATGAAACGCTGGCAGGATTTCTTTTATCGACTTGAGTAGTCTTATCGTATTGGTATTGTGATAAGGTTTCTTCAGAGAGCTGTTGCTTTGGGTTCAAAGTAAACCAAGTAATAAGCAAAGCTGCGGTCAGTAAATTAGTCATCAATAA
>JABGXW010000037.1 GCA_018675575.1 Bacteriovoracaceae bacterium
CACCTCTGAAAATCTTGTGGCATTGATTAAGCGGGCCTTAAAAGCAAGATCTCTAGTTGAAACGTCTGTTTTTTCTGCCCCCTCTCTTTCGTTGGGACAAGGGGACGATAAATTTGTGGGTGAATCAGAATCTATGAAGAAAGTTTTTAATGTAATCAGTAAACTGGCCCAGGTAAATACTCCGGTTCTTATTAGGGGGGAGTCAGGAACGGGTAAGGAATTAGTTGCAAAAGCAATTCATTATAACGGTCCAAGAAAAGATGAAAAATTTGTCACGATTAACCTCGCGGCAGTTCCAGATAATCTTATCGAATCAGAGCTTTTTGGTCATGAGAAAGGTGCTTTTACGGGTGCGAGTGAAAGAAAGATTGGTAAATTTCAATATGCTGACGGTGGAACTTTATTTCTAGATGAAATTGGAGATATATCGCCTACGATGCAAGTTAAACTATTAAGAGTTTTACAAGAGAAAACATTTACTCCCATCGGATCAAATCGAGATATTAAAACCGATGTTAGAGTCATCGCAGCTAGTCATAGGCCATTTGAAGAAATGATTAAGGAAAAGACATTTAGAGACGACCTTTTTTATCGATTAAATGTTCTTCCCGTCTACCTACCACCTCTCAGAGAAAGGGTTTCAGACATTCCATTTTTGGTAGATTATTACATTAATTATTTTAATCATATTCATAATCTTGATATCAAAGGATGTACAACTGATGCCGAATCGGCGTTAGGTGGATATGCATGGCCTGGCAACATCCGTGAACTGAGAAATGTAATTGAACATGCCTTTATCATTGAATCCACAGAACATATTAATTTGTCTTCGTTACCGGCCACGGTAAATACGGCAAATGTAAAACCAATTGAGAGCAAGAATAGTTCAGAACATATTGATTTTAACATTATCAAAGATTCTGTACTAGATAGAAACCTAGAAGATTCTTCTAAAGAGTACCAATTTCGTTTTGAAGTCAGAGGTGAAGGTGATCAAAAAAGGATGGACTTCCAAGAAGCAAAAGATCTATTTGAAAAAGAATTTATTATTCAAGCATTGCAAATGAATAAAGGTAAAATTAATCAAACAGCGTTAAAAGCAAATATACCGAAAAAGACTCTGCTTAGAAAAATAGATAAATATGAAATTAACGCTAAAGACTATTATTAGAAGAGATTAACTATGAACAGAATTTGGAAACTTTCATTAATGATGGTTGCGATCATACTGATCGATCAGTTCACAAAGGGTGCAGTCCAATCAAAGTTTTATCTAGGAGAATCTATTCCTATCATAAAGGGAATATTCAATTTTACCTATGTGAGAAATCCTGGAGCAGCTTTTGGTTTTGGAGCAAATAGTGGAGAACTTTTTCGCTTAGTTCTTTTTAAAATAGTTCCGGTCTTAGCTTGTTTTTGGCTTTTATTCTTAGTTTGGCAAGAAAGAAACAGAAGCTTGTTATTGGCCACGGCCTACTCTCTCATCTTTGCAGGAGCAGTTGGAAATCTTATTGATCGATTCGCATTAAACTATGTCGTAGATTTCCTTGATTTTTATTGGGGATCAAAGCATTTTCCAGCCTTTAATGTTGCAGATAGCTCTATTTCAATTGCAGCAGGTCTTTTGATAATAGATTTTTTTAAAACTTTCAAGGAAGATAAAGCTGAAAAGATAGAAAAAGATAATATTGTAGAAACAGTCGAATGAAAAAGGTGTTATTTTTTTTCTAACTTTTGAGCTTTCTCCTCATCACCACGTTCAGAATTAAGATTATTCAAGTGGTTCTCGGTTATATAAAGTTCTGAATAGAGAGTTTCGTCTGCCCAAGCATTAAAAGCATCTGTATTTCCATACATTGTAATGGTTTCCCACGGACAATCTATTGTACAGTTTTGGCAACCGATACATCTGGCCAAATCAATCTCCACAGTTTGTTGAAATGTGGGGTTGTCAGGATTTGGACCCGATACCAATTCAATTGAATCAACTGGGCAGCCAGCGATACAAACTTCACAACCAGTACAGCCAGATTGATGAACCACCGCCAAAAGTTTTGGTGGTTTTTTACCTTTACGAACGGGTTTTAAACGCGCTGTGTGGTAAGGGTTTTCAACAATTGTTGCATCTTTACTCATAATTGATCTCAGTTGTTTAATAATGCATTATATCCTAAATGATTAGCTCGTTAAAGAGATTTTGCTTCAAACATTTTATAGGCTATATTCCTAGCGATGTAAATTAAGGTACAATAAAATCGTATAGTTGAGGTTTAAATGAGAAAATTACGCTTTGTGACAGCGGCCAGTCTTTTTGATGGGCATGATGTTTCCATCAACATTATGCGAAGACTATTACAGTCTAAAGGCGTAGAGGTCATCCATCTTGGACATAATAGATCGGCCAAAGAAGTTGTCGATGCTGTTCTTCATGAAGATGCACATGCTGTTGCCATTAGTTCTTATCAAGGTGGCCATAATGAATATTTTACATATATTAGGGAGCTTTTAGATCAAGCTGGTGCCGAACATGTCCGAATGTTTGGCGGAGGCGGAGGGGTCATTACACCAACAGAAATCGAAGCACTTCATAAAAAAGGCATCACCAGAATTTATTCACCTGAAGAAGGCATGACCCTTGGTCTTAGCGGGATCATTGAAGATATGATTTTAAAAGCAGATCATAGTACTTTGGAAGGGCACTTATTTTCAAAAAAGAATAATGAAAAATATGATTTCAATGAAATTAGTAAAGTAATCACCTATATTGAAGATGAAGCAAGCTTGCCAGTTAAGTTCACAGAGGGGAAAACTCCAGTCTTAGGCATAACTGGTACTGGAGGAGCAGGTAAATCTTCTCTTATAGATGAATTATTAAATCGTTTTCATCGCTATTATCCATCAAAAAAAATTGCCCTCATTTCAGTAGACCCAACAAAGAAAAAAACATCAGGGGCACTCCTTGGCGATAGAATTAGGCTCGGTTCTGCTATCAATAATCAATTTTATATCAGATCATTAGCGACACGAAATTCAAAAACAGAATTATCTCCTCAAATTGAGAAGGTTAGCTCATTCTTAAAATCACAAGACTTTGACCTGATAATCGTTGAGAGTTCAGGTATAGGGCAGGCCAGTGATGCTATAACGAAAATTGCAGACAAGTCTGTCTATGTTATGACTCCTGAATACGGAGCACCTAGCCAGTTAGAAAAAATTGAGATGCTTGAGTCGGCAGATTTTATTGTTCTTAATAAGTTTGAAAAACCACGTTCTGAAGATGCTATGAGGGACATCAGAAAACAATATAGAAGGAATAAAGAATTATTTGCCAATCACCCAGGTTCTCCTTCTGATAATGAACTTCCTATCTACGGAACAATGGCCTCACATTTTAATGACTCTGGGGTTAATGCATTATTCAAAGATGTGGCAGATGTCAGTGGTTTCGACCTGAAAATCCTTAAAGACTTGAAGATAGAAAAAGTTCCTTCGGAGAAAGCAAGTATTATAGGGCCAGATAGGGTGCTCTACTTAAGAGAGATTGCTAATGTTTGCAGAGCATATAACGAAGAAACTAAAACAATTGCCAACAAATTAAAAGACTATGATTCTCTTAATCACGCATTTACATTACTGCCAAAGCAAACAGAGTTAGAAAAGAAAAAAGGAGTAGTTAAAAAGACTATAGATAATAATGTATTTGAACAGCTAAATCAATTCGATGAATTAGCTCTGATGTATCAAGAAGGTATTTATTCATACAAGGTGAGAGATAAAGTATTTAAAGTTGAAACCAAAACAAAATCATTATCTGGAATAGATATTCCTAGGGTTGCGCTTCCGAAGATTGATGGATTAAAAGATAAATTTGTATTTATGAGAAGAGGTAATTTGCCTGGGCATTTTCCATTTGCAGCAGGAATATTTCCATTTAAAAGAAAAGATGAAGAACCAAAGAGAATGTTTGCTGGAGAGGGGGGACCCACTCGAACTAACGAACGTTTTCATTACCTTTCTAAGGATGATCCAGCAAAAAGATTATCAACAGCATTTGATTCGGTAACTCTGTATGGTGATGACCCTCATGAGAGAAGAGATATATTTGGAAAAATAGGCGAAGCTGGAGTAAGTATCGCAACACTTGACGATATGGGAGATCTCTTTAATGGATTTAATTTAATTGACCCGCAAACATCTGTGTCTATGACTATAAATGGCCCTGCTCCAATAATTCTTGCAATGTATATGAATACAGCGATCAAACAACATTTAAAAGGTGACGATTATTGGGATGAACAAAAAAGAAATGATATCATTCGACAGGTCAGAGGTACTGTTCAGGCAGATATTCTTAAAGAAGATCAAGCTCAAAACACATGTATTTTTTCTTTGGAGTTTTCCTTAAAATTAATGGGGGATATTCAAGAATACTTTTGCCAGCAACAAGTTAAAAATTATTATTCTGTCTCAATATCTGGTTATCATATAGCTGAAGCGGGAGCTAATCCTATCACTCAGTTAGCGTTCACACTTACAAATGGATTTACTTTTGTAGAATATTATTTGAGCAGAGGAATGGATATCAATGAATTTTCCCAAAACTTATCTTTCTTTTTCTCCAATGGACTTGATCCCGAATACTCTGTACTAGGTAGAGTCGCAAGAAAGATATGGGCCATTACATTAAGAGATAAATATGGTGCCAATACAAAATCGCAAAAATTTAAATTCCATGTTCAAACATCTGGAAGATCATTGCATGCCCAAGAAATTGACTTTAATGATATAAGAACCACATTACAGGCGTACATGGCGCTCTCGGATAATTGCAACTCTCTTCATACCAATGCTTATGACGAGGCCATCACAACTCCTACTGAAGAATCTGTAAGGCGTGCGATGGCGATACAGATGATTATCAATAGAGAATTCGGGTTAAACAAAACAGATAATCCAATGCAGGGTTCATACTTAATTGAAGAATTGTCCCTTTTAGTTGAAGAGGCCGTGTTGAAAGAATTTGAAAATATCTCTGATAAAGGAGGGGTTTTAGGTGCCATGGAGAGTATGTACCAGAGAAGTAAAATTCAAGAGGAATCTCTATATTATGAGGGGTTAAAAGATTCGGGAGAACTTCCAATTATTGGTGTAAACACATATGTTGCAAGTGATATTTATGAAAAAATGAATAAGGAAATAGACATTTCACGTTGTTCAAATGAGGAAAAAACAAATCAAATTACAAGGCTAAATAATTTTAAGAATAAAAATAAAAACAAATCAGAAGAAGCATTGACTCGTTTAACGGATGTGGCACTTTCAAATGAAAATGTATTTAAGGAATTGTTATATACAGTTAACTTTTGTTCATTAGGTGAGATTACTAACACCCTCTACGAAATTGGTGGCAAATACCGACGTAATATGTAGACTTAGTCTTAAAAGGAAAGCGATGAAAATCTATACAAAATCTGGTGATAAAGGCATGACGGCACTTGTGTCGGGCTCAAGGATTTCTAAAGCGGATCTTAGACTTAATTGTTATGGTGAAATGGATGAGCTAAATAGCTTTTTAGGATTTGCGTTATCGAATCAAGAGATGTTGAAAGATAGTGAACTTCAATTATTAAATAAAATTCAAAATGAGCTTTTCGTTGCAGGATCATTACTTGCTACAGAGGCTGATAAAAGGGAGCAATTAAATCTTCCTCAGTTAGATTCCTCTATCGTTGAAGAATTAGAAAGTGCAATTGATAACTTTACAGAAGAACTACCAGAATTAAAAAACTTTATTCTACCCACTGGAGCAGAGCTATCAACAAGATTTAATTTATGTCGAGTTGTATGTAGAAGAGTTGAGCGCTCCTTGGTTAAACTTGAGTCAACAAGACCAGGTGAAGTACCGCATGAAGTAAATATTTTTGTGAATAGATTATCAGACTATTTCTTTGTGATAGGTAGATGGATCAACTTTAAAATGAAGACAGATGAGTTGCTTTGGAAAGGTAGAGAGTAAAAGGTCTCATTTCTTCCACAGGTTCTTTAACTTGCTTCCCAGGGACTTCTTATTCTTTTCATCATTCTTTGTAGATATTGAATTAGTGTGAGTGGTTCCATCTCTTGATATTTTGATACTTCGAGTTTGCTGCTTAAACTCGACATTGGATAGGGTTTCTACCTCTGGGTGATCATTGGCAGGGGCAGACCCTTCTTTTAAATCTGTAGGTTTAAACTTTATGCTAATGGAAATTTCACTATTAGTTACTACCTGTTTAATATCGTCCTGAGTTTCTGATTGCCCTTTAGCTAAATCAACAAATCTTAATTTTGTTTTCTGAGTTAAGCGGCAGTGGGAATTTCGTTCTGTTGGTGTTAATTCCGATTCATCAATCCAAATGCGAACATCTCCGGCCGTCACTTCATCATCGACAGAAATGATTGACTCAGATACTTTAGAACCATTAACAAAAGTCCCGTTAGAAGAATGCAGATCCTTTACTACTACTCGGTTGTTGTCATTAAGATTCAATGTAAGATGTTTTCCACTGACCATGGAATCAACTAGAGAAACTTGGCACGAACTAGACCTACCAAGGGTATAAATCCCGCCTTTCAGGGTGAGCTTATGAGTATGCTCGCGGTCACTAATGATCAATACTATGGACATAATCTTTCCTTATTTCAATGATATGGCATTTTACAGGCAGTTTCAAATAGGAAACTTTAAAATGACTAAACGTATGGTATATTGTATATGTTGATTGTTTGTTACAGATATAAAATTAGGTCAAAAATATGACAGAAATTATACAAATTTCAGAAAAGGCAAAAATTAAAATTCTTGAGATTCTTCGAGGGGAGCCAGCTAATAATAACGGTGGCTTACGTTTGGGAGTTATTGGAGGAGGATGCTCTGGCCTTTCTTACAAGATAGATTTGGGCTCTGAAGCAGATAATGATCACATCATTGAACTAGAAGAGTTTCAAATTTATATCGACCCCAAGTCCTCCATTTATTTACGAGATGTCACCCTGGACTTTAAAGATGGGCTCGATGGTAAAGGTTTTGTATTCGTCAATCCCAACGCTACTAATACCTGTGGCTGTGGTGAATCGTTCTCTGTATAAATGTCTCTTTCCTATCTAGATAAAACTATAGCTCAGCTACCCAGTGATGATTTTTCTATCATTAAAGTCGAAGGGAAAGATATTGTCCGTTTTTTCAACGGACATACTACAATCGATATAGAAAACTTACAATTACATGAAGCCAGACTTTCTTCTAAGACAGATCGAATAGGAAGACTATTGTTTGCTTTTTATTTTCTAAAAGAATCAGACCATTTTTATTTGCTTTGCAAAAAACAAGATTCAAGTCAATTAGTAGATGAATTTAACAAATACATTATTATGGATGATGTTGTTCTAACTGCTATTGAAATTAAAATAAATATAATTGTAGGCGCCGAAGTGAATAATTTTTATCAAGAATCTAAGAAGAGGTTTAAAGTAAATATCTTATCTTACCCGGCCTTAATAATTCTTGGTGAAGAAACGGTATCTGAACAATTTCTAAATGAAGATTATAAAAAAGAGTTAATCTATAAATCCGGATCGGCATTTTTTGAAACAGCATTTCCAAAAGGAATGATTATAAATTCAACACTCTATATGAATGAAGTGGATCTCAATAAAGGCTGTTTCATAGGGCAAGAAACGATCAAGAAAATTGCTAATAATAGAGGACCCGCAGAGTTTCCATGCATGGTGGAAATTCCTAAAGGCTCGAATATTAAGAAAGGAACAATTAAAATAAATGACAAAGATTATATTAATGAGCGAACTTTTTCCGACATCGATAATGACTTTCTTATCCTAAGCCTGCCTCGAGAAAAGAGAGTAGAACTTGCACCAATAATTATCGAGCAAGAGAAAAAAAATGAAGGAATAGTAAGAATATTACCAATGCTTAAGAAGCAAACACCGAAGTTGATTGCACAGAGAGTTTATGTTGAAGCGGTAAAAGAGTTTCAGAATAACAATGAAGATAGTGCAGAAGAGTTATTTCGACTTGGACTTCGAATTGACCCCACACATTCAGATCTTGTAGAATCCCTAGGAGTTTTACTGGGGCGAAATAATAAATTACAAGAGGCAATTAATCTCATGGATGAATTGTTAAAACTCAATCCCGACTCAGTGATGGCACATACTAATAAGTCTCTTTATCTTATGAAGCTTGGAAAAATTGAAGAAGCTGAAGAAGAAAAGGCATTGGCAACAGTGAGTTCATTTAAGAATCTCGGGAAAGAAGCATCTGTTAAAAAAATTATGGAAGAAGAAAAACTCAGAAAGAAAGAAGATCTTGAGCGCAAGGAGTCACTGTTTAAACAGGTCCTAGATATTGATTCGAAAGATTTGATTGCTAATTTTGGAATGGGTGAAATCAGTTACGAAAGAAAAGAATATGATTTGTCTGAGTTATATCTTTTAACAGCAATTCAAACTGATGGAAAGTACTCTCTAGCATATTCTATTTTGGGTAAGGTTTATGAGGCAACTAGGCAATTAGCTAAGGCTGAAAATATCTATAATAAAGGTATTAAAATAGCTTCAGAAAAGGGTGAAATGATGCCTGCAAATGAAATGCAGTCAAGACTCAGTTCAATTAAGCGAATAATGTGACGCTTTTTCCGCTAGATCTTTTTGAAGTTCAGAGACTTGATCAAAAGCTTGCGGATTTACTATTTTAAAATTACTTTCAACGATTTTGGCATTCCCAGAAAGAGAATCTAATTCATCATAGACGATGTTGATCAGATCATATCCTTCATCTGTTATTTTGTTTTTTTGATAACCCCATTTAATATAATGTTCACAAGACCGGAGCATATGAAATTCTTCTAAAAATCTTCTGAAGATTTTTTCTTGCTCTTCTTTATTGAAGGGATAATTTTGATTCCCAGAAATAATACTGACGCTTAAATCAGAAAAGAGCTTTGCAGCAAAGAAGAAAGTGAAGGCGGCGTGGTAAATCCCTCTTATAGGACGAAGAGACTTTCTCCATGGACTATAGAAAACCTCATCATCATCTTCATTTAAAAGCTCATAGAGATTAAGGGCATGGTTGAGATAATGATGACCATTTTCATGAACTAAATCATCAATAAGATCAACAAAGTCTCGTTCTATACAATTGATAGAACTATAACCTGGTAAGTATTGTGAACTGTAGGAAACAATTCCAGTATCGGATATGGGCACAATAGTATTTGTAAAATGAGAGAATGTTAAAAAGCAGTCGGGAGAGCTGGCTTTAATAATTTCAATGGCCTTTTTAATATTGTCGGATAGCTCTAAATTATGTTGAATGAAGTCTATAGAACTTGGATGAATAGAAAGATTCAATTCATCATTATCGATGATATAGGCCTGCTGATCAATGTCTCTTGATATGATTTTTGTACCAAAATCAATCTCAATAAATTTTCTATGTGGAGGAACATAATGTATGGGAATATTGGGGAATGTTTCTAACTTTTGATCTCTATTATCAAAACTTATATATTTATTTTTATTACCCAGGTAAACCCTTTGCTCAAAATCGCCTAACTCATAGGAAATGGGATAGAGTAGTGTTCCCTTTTGTTCAAGTGGAGTCATATTGAGATGAAGATAATAGAAACTGAGAATTTGATTTTCCAAAATATGGGATAATTGCTTTGAAACTTCGACTTCATCTTTTTTATGTTGATAAAGTTCCATAAATACTTCATTAAAAATAGTATCTTGCCAGAAGTCTAAGATATCAAATTCTTCATGGTCAGAATGAAGAAAAGCAAGAAATAAAAAACTTTCAACGAGGTGTAAAAACTGAAATCCAAGGGGAGAATAATAAAGCTTTTCTTTTTCTTCAAAAATACTGCAGATTATTTCTTCAAACTCAGCAGTAGTGAATGAGATAAAGTATTCTTCTTGCATTTCTTCTGCAAGTTCCAGATAGCTTTCATCAAAGGACTGATGAAACTCAGATATAAGCTCAAGTTGAGAATCTTTGGAAAAAAGTGAAAATGTAGAAAAGAGACTTTTTTTTGTGCTCATTAAAATCCTGTGAAACTCAACATGTTTTGTCTAATTCCGGGATCATAGCACTGCTTATCCATAACTTCTAATGGATAGCGACATTATGTTCTATACTAGATAGGTTCTGGATCACTTTAAAGCTAAGTTGTTGAGTTCGTTAATATTTGCAGCCATTAACCGATAGTAGTTGTGAGATGAAAAGAAGAATTGAAGTCCTATTTATATCACTATTGATTGTGGGTCCGGCCCATGCCGGTCAAAAAAGTTCATCCTGGTTTAGTTCTCAAGTAAAATCATTTTTTAATACTGTGGATGATCTTAACACTTCTCCAAAGAATCCTTGCCCTGAAGGACCATCAAGTTCAACAGAGCTCGATAATCCCACTAATCAAAAACGTGTTTGGGAGTTAAATGGTTTTTATAATCCTTACTTTAAAAATATAGATCTCTATTCAGCTTCAGATAATACTCAATATACTCATTCCGTTCAAGTTGACCTTATTATGATTAGAGGTTCTGGTTGGGATGAAGAAACTATTATTGAACGATACAGAAAAGCTGCAGAAATATATAAACAATGTGGGATTAAGTTAACACCCGCAAGATTTATATCTGTGACCCCACCGTCTGGGATTGTGGATATCGAAAGAAGTCCCAGAAATGTTAATCAAGAAAACAGTGTCATAAAGTTTGCGTCAGCAGTCCCTAAATCTAAAGGAATGTCGACGATGTTTGTTCGTTCTTTTACAAATGGCTCAACTGGAACTTCTGGACCAGAATTTGCCTATGGAGAATCAAGCCCGCTTTATAACAAAACATGGTTAACCACTGATGTGATTGATGATAATTATACTGGTATAAGAGAGAATTATTCTCCCGAAGCCCATGAGCTTTCTCATAATTTATTAAACATTGGGCATATGGATGGTGAGCCTAATCTCCTTCACGGGGATTATAATAGTCTGAATGATGTTTTGACTGATGAGCAATGTGAAATTATGAAAATGCATGAAACAGCTAAGGAGATGCCATGAAGAATTTAGTTTGGATCTCTTTTATATCTGCCCTTTTTTTTCTAAGTACACCAGCCTTCTCTGATGAGTCAAAAAACATAAGAGCGAAATTAGAAAACTATTTACTCACCCATGATTGGCCAGGTAGAGATGTCTTTTTAAAAGAAGGGGCCAATGGTAAGGTTAACGTTTGTGAATTAATAGAAAATATTTCTAAAAAATATCCAAAGAAAAGATATACACAAAGACGTATCATGATTATTTTAGAGAACTCTAAATGTGCCTACAAGCTGAAGCTTGCTCATCAAGGAATTAATAGTAAGCGACCATTGATGATTGCCCAATCTGTCAATCTGATTTCAACTTTTTCCAAAAAAGACAAAGCTGATTATTTATCAAAAATAAAATCACTAAAAAAATCAAATACAGATGTTGCCGTTGTGAAAGCACTGAAAAATTTTGGACAAGACAAGAAGTAAATGGCTGGGGTGGCCGGATTCGAACCGGCGACCAATAGATTAACAGTCTACTGCGCTACCGCTGCGCCACACCCCAACTTTTTATGAGACCAATTTATAAGGTGTTATAACTAATTTGTAAATGTAAAATTGAAAGTTCAGAGATTTTAACCCGAAAATACAGGCCATCTAATTGAAATAACGCCGCCCGAGTGTTTTGCTCAAGTTTTCTGTTAAAATACCGAATAGATAATACGCTAAACTATACTAGAGGGAGCGGGTGTGGCCTATAATTCATTTTTAATCATGAATCTGATGAGAATCCTGACACCGGAAGAAATCAACGATCTGACGACGAAGTATTGTGGCGAAAAAAGAGTTTCACTTACGTCTCTTATGACAGGAGTGGAAGAGGTTGAATCAGAAGAAGAACAAAGCACAGCAAAAATACTTCCTTTCAATCATCCGGAACAAAACCTCACTATAGATGCTGAAAGTAAAACGAACTTAAACGCAGGTGAGAATGTAAAAGGATTAATATCAAAGCTCTATGGAATTAAACCAAATTCTATGGCATCACTGATGCTGTCAAGCTCTAGACAAGAAGATATTAAAATTTCTCAAAAGAAATCATCATCATCAATATTTATTTTAGAGCAAAAAGAAAAGTTGGTACAAAATCAAAGAAAGCTTCAAGGAAGAGAAGTGATAAAAACTTACAGAAAGGTTTCAGCGGTCGATCTCGATATTGAAAGAGGTCATCAGGATGACTTATCCTGGTCAGCAAGCCATGGTCTCTTGGTAAATAAGAAACAAGCTTAGTCTAAATATAAACCATTAATAGAAGAAATTTCACTAGGTTCATCATTAACTAATTCAAGACTTGCCATTTTATAAACACATGAATCAATTGTGGCCACAGCTGCTGGATGATAATTTCCGGAATTCTTTACGCCACCGAAGGGGAGCTTGGAGCTAGCACCTACAGTAGATCTATTTAAGTTTAATAGGCCCACGTCGAGATCATCAACGGCCTTGTGATAATTCTGAATATCCTTGGTAAAAATACCTGCAGCTAAACCGTATTCTGAAGCATTGGCAATTGCTATAGCATCATCTAAATCATCATAAGGGATAAACGTACAATTGGGTCCAAATATTTCTGACTGTAGAAAGTGACTTGTCTCATCAAATTTCTCTGCAAGATGGATTGACGGAGTTACAAAATAACCCCTTGTTTTTTTCTCAAGAGGTTTGCCTCTCATGATTTCTGTGAGATTTTCTCTTTTGGCCATGCCCATAAAGAGCAAATAAGTATCATAGGCTTGTTTATCAATCAGAGGACCCATGAATGGCTCTTTTTCATTGTCGATAGGATGATCGATGATAATCCTCTTGCTTAGTTCGTGGAATTTAGAGATGAACTCATCTTTTATGGAGTTATGAATCATAACTAATGAAGTGGAGGTGCAGCGTTGACCAGTTGTCAAAAAGCAACCCTTCACTAGTTCTTGTACTGCGTTTTGTATATTCGCGTCCCCGTGGACAATTGCAGGGTTTTTACCACCTAGTTCTAAGGAAACAAGTTTGGAAAGATCTTTGTAAGTATTATTTAAGATCTTCAATCCAACTTCTTTTGAACCTGTAAAGAAAACACCTTTTATTACTTTTGACTGAAGAAGTCTTCTTGCAGCTTCTCCATCACCTTGAACCAAATTAATAACCCCTTTAGGGAAACCTGCTGAGTGAAAACATTCAACGAGAAGTTGTCCTCCGTAACAAGTTTTTTCAGATGGTTTAAAAATAATACTGTTTCCAGATATAAGTGCACTTAGTATTTGTCCATTTGCTAAGTGACAAGGAAAATTGAAAGGACCAATGATAACAGAAGGACCAAGGGGTTTATAATAAACATGCCCTTTAGTGGCAGGCAATATATTTTCATATTCTTTATGTTTAATTCTTGGAAGGGAATCATTAATAGTCACAGAGACTTTTGCAATAAGTGCATTGGCTTCTGTATAGGCCTCCCATAGTGGTTTACCAGCTTCTAAGGCAATTGCTTCGGCGAACTCATCTTTTCTGATCTCTAATTGTTCTTGATACTTTTTAAGAAACTTTATTCTTTCTTCTATTTTTAATTTTTTCCAAAAGTTAAATCCGGAGATGGAAGAATTAAGAACTGGGTCAATAGGTCTATAGTCTACAGGTAGCTTCCATAGGGTTTGTGATAGGTCTGAGGGACATTCCCTTATTATGTAATGATCAACAGCACTAGGTCCTGTGGTAGGAGGATAATGAAATTCACCATTAAAATAATTTCCTTTGATTTCATATTTCATAATATTTCCTTAGAAGTCGATGCCATTGTATAATGTGTCTCTGGCCATTTCAAATCTATCAAAACTTTCTTTACTAATAATTAGGACGTTATCTTTTGTTTCACAAGGAAGCACAGCTGCAGAAAATTGGTATTTATCATTTTCTAATGAAAGTATACGACATTCAGTAAAATTGATCTCTTCATTCGCCACTTCTATTTTATAGTTGTTTAAACTTTTTATAAGGGTTACGTCCTTGAGTTTACATCTGTAATGAGGGCCGCCATCAAATGGGTCAACTTCATTGGTATATTTAAACCCAATTGATTCAAGCATTTTTTTGACCGGCTGAGTAGCTTTTCCGACTTTACCGATGGAGTTTCTTGCTTCTAGCGGAAGTAAGGTCTCATAGATAACTTCCGAGGGAAAAAGATTGATAATAAACTCTTTGTTATCACGACTTAGCAGATCTGCTTCATGGTAGTCCATGTTCATGAAACGTCGACCTATGGCCTCCCAAAGAGGAGAGTTTCCATCAGTATCAAAAGGAGGCATTAGTTCAGAATGGATTGTCTCTTTAAATTTGTGTGGATGTAATGCCATATAAAGAAATCTTACAAAAGAGATTTGTTTTCCTAACTTTAATGGATGTCCTCTGAAATTAGGATTGATAATGAGTCCACCAATTTCGGTAGGTCCATCGGTATCTATGCCAAGCTTAAGTGTTCCATGAATGAATCCTGTATTAATCGTTGAACTGAATTTATTTTCTTGAGAAACAGACAAATAAAAATGGGGCACTTCGTCAGTACCATGTTGTCCATGTATCATTGATGCCCCGATAACTTCTCTCGATTCAACGTCTTGAAGAATAAATAAGAAATAATCGTTATACAGCTTTTTTGACTGATTTTTATTTTTGAAAGAAGTTATCGACTTTTTAATTTGTCTTAATATAACTTCTTTATCTGCGGGAAGATTTATAAAGGTAATAAGCTGGCTCAGCTTATAAAGGTCTTCTAGGTCTGTCTCAATAGCCGATCTTAATAAATACATGGTTATCCTAAAACTTCATTAAGAGTTTGATTAATGATTTTAAATATTTCACTAATATGTTCATCATCTAAACAAAGTGGGAGTAGAAACCTTACACGTGTGGGGTTGGCACCGGCCATGAATGCGATAATGCCATTTGTGTATAATGCCTTAATAAACTTGACTGTTGTTTCTTTGCTGGAGTCTCCTACTTCAAAAGCAATCATTGTGCCGATTCCACCATAGTACGGAACCCAATTTTTTCCATTTTTTTCTTGTAGCAATTGAAAGTGTGAAAAAAAATTCTTTTCTATCTTAGCCGACCTCCCTTCTGGTCCATAGAAATTTCCTTCGGACAAGAATTTTAAGGTTTTTGATCCGGCAATGATGCTAGCTAAAGAGCCGTTGAAAGTTCCAGATACCAGTCCTGGTTTTGGATTTAATTCCTCTGAATATAAAGTTCCACAACATTGAAGAGCTTTACCTATTGTAAGTATATCAACATAGTCTTCAAGTTTATAAGTTTGAAAGGCAAAGAGTTCGTGTGTTCTTCCAAAAGTTTGGATTTCATCTACC
The DNA here is from genome assembly GCA_018675575.1 of Bacteriovoracaceae bacterium. Lineage (GTDB taxonomy): Bacteria > Bdellovibrionota > Bacteriovoracia > Bacteriovoracales > Bacteriovoracaceae > M0603. The sequence goes on from JABGXW010000037.1 coordinate 15,490, forward strand.
CAAAAAAAGAGACCATGGTCTTTAGTCCACTTCGCTATTTCATGGTAATAATTCTTATCTCCATGAATAAAACCAGCCTCTCCTTGTACTAATTCTATCATGACTGCACAGTGACTATCTGGATGCTTTTTAACTATTCGATCAAGTGCCGCGAGTGTTTTTGATAATGCTTCTTTTGGATTTTTTGAATCAAAATGTGGAATATAGTCCACATCTATATTCCTTGGCATATCAACACGATATGCTGGGTTTTGTGTAATATCTTGAGTGGCGATTGATCTTCCAGCGAAGGCCCCCTCAAAAGCAATAAGTCTATATTTTGGTGCCATTTTTTGCCACACCATTTTCAGGGCAGTATCATTAGCAAAACTTCCTGACCCTGCATACCAAAAATGTTTTAGCTTTGAGTCTTTGACTGTCTCAACTAATTTTTCAGCCATTTCTTTAGCATGGGAATAAGGAAGTAGGTTTCCACACATTATTGAATCGGCAGTTGCCGCTTCTAGATTCGCTTGAATCATTAGGGGGTGAGAATGTCCAAGTAGGTTGGGGCCAATACCTCCGATAAGATCGTATTTAATTGAGCCATCTTGTATCTCAGTAAAGGGCCCATGTCCTCTTCCTGTAGATATGTATGGGTAAAAAAATCCTCTCCCGCGATTTAGAGCGTAGCTTTCTAATAGTTGATCGAGTTTATCTTTCTTTTCGGGGGCGGCTTTTTTAACACCTTGGAACCTGGATTGTTCTAATAATATTTTGGAGAATAGATCGTCAAAGCTTTGCTGGATTGATTCATTCATAACGCCTTTTAACATAAAAAAATCCTTGAATGGTAATGCTATTTATTAAAGCAAAAAGATCATACTTGCTTTCTCTTATAGGGAAGCGGATAATGTCTTATCATGGGAAAGTCTAACATAAACCAAATATTAAAGTCATTACAAGAGCATTATTTATCCAAGGATTATGATGCCGCAGCCAAGCTTTTGATAAAGCATAAAGATGAACTTGACCCAGGTCTTTTCCATTACAACTTAGGGACAGTGCATACAAAATCCGGAAACCTTGCCGCCGGGCGCTACCATCTAGAAAAATCGATAAAAAATAATTTTGTAAATACAAAAGTGTTAAACAATATAAGTTTTATTGAAAGAAACTTAGCTGTCGCGGATTTATCAAATTCGAATAACCTGTCAGATCAAACGATGAATGTCTCATTAAAATATTCCGCAGAAGCCTACTTAGGTTTTACGTTAATTTGTCTTCTTGCTGTTCTTTTTGCTTTCAAGAAGAAGATAATCCAAAACAAGTATGTGGTTTGTCTCTTTGTACTTTTGACGATACTGCCTATCGGGATGCAACAACTCTATTTAAAAAATATCAACTATGCAATTTTGCTTAAAGATACAGAAATACGAGAAGGTCCATCTGCAGTCTTTGTTTCTAAATCTTCTATTCAAGCGGGGTCAAAAGTAATTGTAGGAGAGTTTGAAGCCGGTTGGGTTTATATTAAATATCCAATTGAGCATTCAGGTTGGTTAAAAAGATCAATGCTTGGTATTTATTAAAAAGGACATAAAATGAGCTATGAGAATGATATTGATAAATCCATTAAGAATAGTTCGGAGCTTCCAGAAAAATTAGATATAGGGTTATTAAAATATTTTTGGCAATCCAGCCCAATAACTGGTCGAAGTGGAAATAATGTCCCCAAGTTTTTAAGAGAAATTGATGTCCTTAAAAACTTTACAGATAATGAGCTAAGAGTTTTGTCTAAATCAATGCATAAGAGAAACTTTTCAGATTCTGAATTTATATTTAAGCAAAAAGAAACAGGCATTGGTCTCTACTTTGTTTACCAGGGCCTAGTGGATGTAATTGTTGAAGGACAACAATCAGCACGTAGAGAAGGTGACAAAATAGAAGAGGACAATATTATTATTACTCTCGATAAGTATGATTACTTCGGTGAACTTGCTCTTTTGCAAAAAACAAGTATTCGAAATGCAACGGCTGTTGCTAGAGACAAAACGGTACTTCTTGGAATTTTTAAACCAGACGTAGAGCATCTCATCGAGTCCCATCCAGTAATCGCTACCAAATTAATACAATCTATTTCTGTTATTATTGCCAACAGATTATTCACTGTTACTCAAGAGTTAAAGAAGTTAAAACATAAGATAGTTAAATTGGAAATAGAGTGTGAAAAAAATAAGGCAGAATAAAAATACAGGAGAACTTGCAAGGTTAGTATTCTTCTTTTCTCTGTTTGTTCTAGTAGCAGCCTCCCTGATAAGTCTTAGGAGAATTGCTGCCCCATTAGCTGTGTCTTATGTCTTTTTTTTGATTCTAGGGCCATTCATTCCTAGACTTATAAAAATGGGTTTGAGCAAATCAACATCATTAATAATTATTTATCTCGGTTTTCTGTTCTTTTTGGCCTATCCCATAGTTAAGTTTATCCCTGTTATTACAGCGGAATCTCAAAATTTCACACGCTATATTCCAAAAATAGAAGCTTTTGTTAAAGATAAATATGAAGATATACGTTTCGAAGTAAAAAAAAGAACGAATTATGAGCTAAAAGAATCTTATGCCGTTGAAGCTATTGACACAACTAGGGAGGCATTAACTTCTTTTCTTATTTATATTCCCAAGTTTTTAACATCATTACTGGAGTGGGTATTTCTGATACCTCTATTTGTCTTCTTCTTATTAAAAGATGGGGATGCTTTGAAACATATGATTTTGCAGCTAACTCCTAATTCAATATTTGAAAGATTTTATTACTTGACCCATCAATTTAATAAACAATTGGGGGGGTATATTTTTGCAAAGTTTATTGAGGCCACAATTGTAGGTGTTATTATCACTATAGGATTGTACTTACTTGATGTTAGATTTTTTCTCCTCTTTGGATTAATCGCAGGAATAACTAATATAATACCTTATGTGGGGCCTTTACTTGGATCCGCGCCCGGAATCATTTTAGTAATGGCCGAATATGGAATGGGCACCACTACCGGTGGCGTCCTTCTCCTTTATTTAATTGCAAATGCTATTGATATTGCTCTTGTGTTTCCTATTTTAGTTTCTAAAATTGTTGATCTTCACCCAATCATAGTTGTGGTCAGTGTCATTTTAGGATCTCAATACTTTGGGCTTGTGGGTATGATCATCTCAATTCCTGTCGCGGCGGCATTTAAGCTAATTATAAATGAAATATATAATGAGATTTATTCTGCCCGTTTTAGATAATATAAACTTTACGTTATTCGTTGCACGGTGCTAAACTATCGCTAATGACTTTATTCATGGAGTTCACAGGTGCTAAAGCATAAATGCTTATCAATTTTATTTTTATTATTATTCCTCATTGGTTGTGCAACGGAAAGACCTGTTGGCAAAACAGAAGCTGAAATTTTATATAAAGAAGCCAAAGATCTGATTGCAGATCAGCGCTATCTCCTAGCGACCGAAAGACTTAACACCATAAGGCAGCAGTACCCATATTCATTCTATGCAACCCACGCAGAGCTCATGCAAGCAGACATTTTATTTATGCAGGAAAACTTTGTTGAATCAGCAGCTTCCTATATTTTATTTAAAGATTTTCACCCTAAACATAAAAAACTATCTTACGTTCTTTTAAGAATTGCAGACTCATTTTATTATCAATTACCTGATACTTACGACAGAGACCTTGCTCCTGGACATGAAGCGATTAAATATTATCAAGAGTTAACTCGCATCTTTAGAAAATCAAAGCATGTGAAAGAGGCTAATAAAAGAATTATAGAAATTAAAACGATGATCAGAAAAAAAGAACAATACATAGCTGACTTTTATTACAAAACAGAAGTCTTTGATTCTGCCAGATTTAGATATCTCAATATTCTTAAAACTTTTAAAAAGAAATCGCTCCGAGATCATTCTATGATTAGGGTTTTAGAATCATCAGCAAGTCTTGAAAAGCCAAAAGAATGTGCTTCCTTCTATAGAAAATATAAAAGAAAAGTAACTTCTAAGAATATGGAAAAATTAAAATCTGCATATCTATCTTGTAAAAAATTATAGGGGAGTTTATGAATATTTCTGAACAGGTAAATGAAGAAGAGCTTTTATCACAAGGAATTAGTTTTTACGAACAAGGGGAATTTAAAAAAGCTAGATATTATTTCAGTGAAATTATAGAAGTAAATACTAAAAACTCATCAGCTTTCTTTTACATGGCAAATATTTTTCATATGAAGGGTGAAATTGGAAAGGCCATCAAGGCCTTCAACAAGGTTTTATCTTTAGATCCAGGCCATACAGACGCCGCAATATCTCTGTCAGTTCTTTATAATGATATTGGAAGGTATGAAGAGGCTAAAAAAGTATTTGCTCAGGCTAATGAAAGAGTGAGATCTCAAGGACCAGGAACACTTTTAGAAGACAAGCATGTAAATAAAAAATTCTCAGATAGACATTTTGAATTAGCAGATCTCTATATGTCTTATAATCGATATGATGAGGCTCTTTTTGAATACAATAAAGCGTCGAAATTAGATCCGTCGAACTTAGAGATAAGAATTAAATCCGCTAAAGTTTATGCTAAGAAAGGATTCGTGGCGAAAGCTCAAGAAGAATTAAAGCAATTAAAAAATGAAAATCCACAATTTGTTCCAGCTCGAATCGCACTTGGAATTCTATATTATGGAAATGGAAATATTATTGAAGCACAAGCAGAATGGGAACGGGCCTTAGTGAAAGAACCAAGAAATGAAGAAGCTTTAATGTATCTCAATATCGCAAAAACGGCCACAGAGACGACACTTTAAAATAAAAATATTAAACACTTATATAAAAAAAGGCCTTCTATCGAAGGCCTTTTTTTATGTATTTTATGTTTGATTATATTTCGCGATGCGCCGTGTCGGCGCTCTCAATAACAATATTAGTTTCTATTATTTCAGTTGAATTATCAATAACAATTGGACTTATAGTAGTTCTATTTGAATCATCTGCAGATCTATAACTGACTATATTTTTCTTAAGATTTTTATAGATGAGATTACGTATTTCCAATTTGCTATCTTGAAGTACAATTTGTCTTGCTTCTTTTGACTTATTGTTAATAACAATTGGGGCCTTTAAATTTGCAGACATTTCAGTCACTGATTTTGGAATAGTTAAAATGGTATAAATTGAAGCATCGCCTAGATTTTCTAACTTTAAGCTTTGTAATTCAGCGGGTAAAAGTTTAATAGCATATTCAGGGTTAAAAATTTTAGGTTCAATGATAGGAAATGCTGTTTTATTATCATCTATTGATTGCAACCATAAAATCAATGTTTGATCACCCGGGTCGACGACAAAATATTTTTTCAGATTGTCGTAACCTAAAAGACCATCTTGGAACGTTAAGATATCTTTCTTTTCAACTTCTAATACACCAAATCTTGTGGTTTTAATTTTCACCGATGGCCTCCGCCGTTATGGGCTGTTTTGCTCGCATAACTATTGTAGCAATCGTAGGGGCAAATGTGCAAGCTGGAAATTACTTCTTATTAAGTTCTTGGGTTAGGTCGGAGATGCTGTTTAAATCGGCTTGAGAAGCCTCTGTATTTTGGTCTTGAATGGCCTGATAAACCTCTTCTCGGTGGATTTTGGTCTCTTTTGGCGCTTTAATACCTAAACGAACCTGTTTCCCTTTTATTTGAACTACAACTATTTTAATGTGATCGTCTATGGCAATGCTTTCACCAAGCTTCCGTGTCAATACCAGCATATTTAAACCTCAATTCTCCCAAAACCATCCTGATTTGGTTAACCAGTCTCATATATTACCTACCAGAACAAAAAGCAAGTAAAAATATCATCTATTACATAAAATATATAGAAAACTTTTCAAAAACTAGTATTAAGTCCTCTCTTTCGCCTAACGCAGAAAGTCGAGCAGTGACATATTCATGGCCGATTGTCCTGACTTATATGTGGCCTGTAATATACCTTGATGTTTCTGGATATCACTAAAAAGTTCAGCAACATCAGCATCTGCAATGTCGCTTTTTCTAGATTCCATATTTATATTTTCTACGTCTAAATTGTCTTTCGCACTTTCAATTGAGTTTGAAATAGATCCGACCCTTGCTCTAAGTCTAACGAGACGAGACATGATGGTGTCAATCTTTGGTAATAAATCTTGAATGACATCGGCATCATTATTATTAAGAGCATTGTGAAGCGTATTTAGAACAGAAAAAATATTTTCTCTTTTTTCTATTCTCGTTGAACGTTCTTCTGAGGCAAGATCTCTGCTTAGCGCTTCTTGATCAACAGGATCTATATTAAACTTTTTACCTTCTTCTAAATTATTATTAGGTGAAGAGTTCAATTCAGGAAATCTGTTAAGGGGATGTCCTTCTGAATCTTTACTGTCTCGTGCGATATAAAAAATTTCATCACCACTCACATTAATAGGTACAAAAAAGTCTTTTGATACTTCAACAATAACCTGACCTTTATCACCCATATAAGTACCATGTTTATCAAATGGTTTTTCTAAACTCTTGTATCCGCCGAAAATAAACTTTTGACCTAGTCTCTTGTTTGCAATAGATAGTGCATGGTTACGTAATTGTTTAACTTCATTGGCAACACCCTTTCTAATATTTGCTTCATAGAAATCTGATGATTGTTGAATAGATAGTTCTTTTGCCCTAGACATTAAATCTGTTAATTGAGTTATTGATTGTTCAACGATATTTAGATTCATTTGTGCGTATTGGATGTTTCGAATATATTGTTTATTATCAGCGGAGGTTGACTTAAGGGAGAGGATTTCAATATTGCCAACCGGATTATCGGACGGTCGATTCAACTTCTTAAGAGTAGATCCCTGAAGCTGAAGATCTTCGATTTTTCGCTTAGCTTTATTAAGCGAGAACTGAAGAGCATGTGTCTGACTGTTTTCCGATACTCTAGCCATTAGTTATTTCATTCCTTATCTTTTAAGTGAAAGCACTGTTTTAAACATTTCATCTGCAGTTTGCATGACCTTAGCAGAAGCTTCATACGCATGTTGATATCTCACCATATTTGCCGTTTCTTCATCGATTGAAACACCAGATACTCTTTCTTTTAATGATTGTAATTGAGTCAGTATCCCTGAAAACTGTTCGCTATCAAGGTTGGCCTTATTCGTTTCAAGTCCAACTCTACCAACGGTTTGTAAATAATATTCTTCTAATGTGGCGGTTCCACCAGACATTACTCTTTCATGCTGAAGCTTAGAAACAGCTACTGCTATTCTGTTATCACCAGGACTATTTGAGTTAACAGCGGTAACAATATTTGAAAGGTCGTCTTTTACTGCCTGACTTAAACTTATTTGAGAAGAAGCTCCCGAGATTCCTTCCAATTTTTTGAAGAAATTGATTCCCGTTACTGGCCCAAACTGATCTTTTAAAGCAGGATTACCTGCTTCATCAACAGGAACTTTTCTTGACGCGAATCCTCTTCTATGTATAGCATTGACTGTGTTTGTGAAATCATATGCAATGCTATCAATTCTTTCTCTTAATTCAGTGATGTCAGAATTTCTAACTTGTAATATTGAAGAAAGTTGACCAGATCTAAATTTTGCCGTGATTGGTAGTTGAGGTCTATTTTTAAAATAAATCTCTACTGAGCCGCCCATGTTATTTGATGAGTTTTCTTTATTAGTACCAGAAGCAGATAATTCTTGAATATCAGCACCAGTAACTAGAGTACCCACACCAACAGCACTGACAATGAAATTATTTTTGTTATCACGGTATGTTTTAATTTGAAAAGATTTACTTAATTCTCTTAGAACACCATCTCGCTGATCTCTCAGGTCCCCTGTTTCATCGCCCATGGCCTCAATATAAGCAATTCTCGTGTTGAGGTTGGCAGTATTTTTTAACAATTGATTAATGTCAGTTACTTCTTTCTCTATACCTCTATCAATATTTCTTGAGAGGGAATCAAGAGTTCCAGAAATACGCTTAAAGTCTTTTGTTACTAACCCAGCCGTATCTCTAACAATTGATCTTATGGTTTCATTTTCTGGTTGATTGGCAAGTTCCCTGAAAGAATTATAAAATTTATTGAGGATTTTATTAAGGCCATCATTATCAAGTTCATTAAAGATATCTTCTACTTGGCGCAACTGCTCAGAGCGTTGTTCATAAAACCTTTGCTCTGATTGTGTTTTATGGAGACGCTTTTCAATGTTGTCGTCATGTACTCTTTCGATACTTCGAATCCGAGTACCAGTACCTTCAACCACTCCGCCCTTGGCAACAGGAGTAGCTGATGTTTGCATAACTCTTTGTCTTGAATAACCTTCTGTATTGGCATTGGCGATATTGTGCCCCGTAGTCCCGAGGGACTTTTTAGAGGCCATAAGACCTGTTTTACCAATGTTTAAAAGATCAGCCAATCTTTGTTTCCTTTATCTTCCTAGTTCCAATGAATGGGTTTTTGAATTCCCATTAGAGTTATAGGTCGAATAACTTTTCTGTCCAAGAGCATCTTCTCTAATAGACTTTAAGTTTAATAAAGACCTATTGATAAACAGTTGGTTGTTTTTATTTTGTGTTTGTATCTTAGTAATAATATCTATTAACAATGCATTAAACCGAAATAGATGTTTTTGATTATTAATAACTTCAAATTTATTCATGAGCTCTATTAAATCTGAAATAGAAAAGACAGATCCCATTTTGTTTTCTGTTAGGTAAATATTTAATTCCTTAATCACATCTTCTCGAATATTTTCTAATCCAGTAATACGAGTAATTGTTTGTTGTTTTACTTTTATTTTTTCTTCAAGTTTTTCTAAGTCATTTCCAAGTAAGCAGGAATATTCTTCGCATGTTTGATCTAAAAGAGTTGTGTGTTCCTCACAAAGTCTTCTCCACAGATCAGTAACTCTGAAATAATAAAGTTCTAATTTTTCTTCATAACCTTTTAGATTATACTTTTCCATCATGACTCCTAAAATTCAGATGCTAAGATTTTATCTGCTAACGCTTCATAGTTAACTTTATAGGTTCCGTTCTCAATCTGTTGTTTAAGCCTAGCAACCTTGGCAGAATTGTCTCTGTCTGGTACTGCATCGACAGCTTTTTTTATTCGTGCAAAATCCTTTATTCCTTCTGGAATTGAAACTCTGGCATCGTCTTTAGTTTGCTCTAGAGCTTTAATTCTCTCGGCGTCATTTCTCGCTAGGGACTTGGTGAGGGCCTTGGCCCTTTGCGATGAAGTTCCCTCTGCTCTAGAGCGAGGAAAGAAGCTAGATCTACTAGAGGTGTCTATATTATTCATAGCCCATTCCTTTTTCTGTGTTTACGGAAGCAGACAACTTGTTAAGTTCACTAAATCTTTGTTGCTTCTCGTGCATATCTATTTGGCTTTTCTTAAATTGGGATTGTTCTCTTGCTTTGAAATTATTATAAGTAATTTCATTCCTTAATCTCTGTGGATAAATTTGTTCTAAGATCATTTTTTTCAAACCGAGCCCATCACCTTTTGCAGACATTGTTTTGGCCCTTTCAGTTTGCAATAAAGATTTGTAATAATCTGTACCCGTATCATTTCCACTTTCTTCACCTGCTGTCTTTTGCATTTCAGTAAGCATAAAGTTTGCAAACTGTTGCTCCATACTTGACGCAACTTTTTTATAAGGATCAGGAATGTATTGAGAATTATTAGAAACTTGTTTATTGCGATCTCTAACATTTATGCCCTTAGGCTTTTTAGATCCTTGCAATAAGTTTGAAAGTGTATTTAAATTTGTTTTCAATCACTCTTCCTAAGTGTCTTTTAAAATCCCAGAACTCCATCCTAGGGCCCCAGTGTATCTATTTTACCATTTTATGCCCCCAAACTCTATTTCATACTATTTGGGGTCAATAATTTCCTATCAAATAAGTTCAATATCACCAATCAATGCTCCACTACTCTTAAGTGTCTGAAAAATCGAAATAAGATCTTCAGGAGTTGCTCCAAATGCGTTGAGGCTTTTCACTAATTCATTCAGAGTTGTTTGTTTTTTCATATAATAAAATGCTTGACCATTTTTATTGGCCGCACCGGCAGCATCACCTTTGACCTCGATAGTCAGATCTCGATGGCTAATGGCAACAGGTCTTAAAACAATATTTCCCCCGGCAACAATTGTACCGGTTCTCTCGTTAATAACGATGACTGCTCGTGTGTCTGAAGTCACATTAAAATTTTCAACGATCGCCATCAATTGAACTACTTTTCTTTTGTAGTGGGCAGGAATAATTAGGTCTAAGGTTGTAGCATCCCTGGCGGCAGCATACTTTCCGCCAAGCTCTTGATTAATGATCTTTTCTATTCTGGCTGCAGTTGTGAAGTCAGGATTTTTTAAACTTAATCGTAAAGACTCTTTCTTATCAAAATCTAAATCAACTTCTTTTTCAACTGTTGCACCACCTGGAATGACTGCGGTAGTAGCAAACTTTTTACCTTGGTTTAGGCCACCAATTGATAAAGATCCACTGGTAATAGCATAGATATTTCCGTCACCGGCTTTGAGTGGAGTCACTAATAAGGTGCCACCTGCTAATGAAGAAGCGTCACCTATGGAGGAAACAGTAACATCTAACTTTTGGCCAATTCGAGAGAAAGCTTTCATTTTGGCCGTTACAATAACAGCAGCCACGTTTTTAGATGAGATTTCATTTTGAGGATTCAAGCCTAGCTTTTGAAACATCCTTTTAAGAGAAATATTTGTGATTTCTCCTCCTCCATCGCCGGATCCATTAAGACCAATAACTAATCCATAACCGATTATGGGGTTTTCTCGTACACCCTTAATGGTGACAAGATCTTTGATACGACTGCTTTTTGTGAAGGCATGAGTCGAGAACAGGAGCAGGGTACATAATAATAATAGCTTCATAATTACCTCAGAACATTGACAGTTGTTTCTAGTATACTGTCTGAATTAATTGTATCTTCTTCACTTATATCTTTTCTTGTTACAAGAGCTTGTATTTCTACTAAACGTTTTGCATTTTTATAGAGCAGAGTTTTTCTGCCACGTAATAGTAAGTGGTCTTGGCTAATTTCTTCAATGACAACGGAAGAAATTCTGTCGTGAACTTTTCCTACCGATACAGGTTCTTCGGCTGTGGCGGTTTTTGTTTCTTCTTTATTCTCTTCCTTCTTTACCTTAGCATCTTTCTTTTTCTTATTGGTCGACTCGGGAAATGCACGCTTTAACTCTAAAGTAATTTCTGATTTTAGACTCTTAAGCACATTGATTAAAATAATGTCGCCATTTCTCTTTTTAATATCTCTGTAAAAGAGTTGATTTGAATTATCGGACCATAAAGATGCACCATTCCCGCTGTCTTTTAGGTCTTCTGCGGTATAACGCTTTTTTGCCTTTTCCATGGGGCGGTAATGTCTTTTTGTTTTTGGGCTTATAAACCGATTGTTTTTTGATGACCTGGCAACAGTTTTGTCATTATTGACCAACTGACGACCACTATTTCGATAGAGATCGAAGTTATCATTTTTTCTTCGGCGATTTCCTTTTTTTGCCAATCTATGACTGCTAGACCTTTCCTTTTGAATATCTTTATCTAATTGTTGATGTATTCTGTCGATATAAGAAGAACATGATGTTAATGCTAATAACAAAATTATAATCATGCTAGCTTTCATAATTCAATTACTACCTTATTAAAGTCTACCACTTTACCAATTATAATTTTATTTGTTTGAATATTTCTTAACTGAATTAATTCACCATAAAATCCGTTCTTCATGGGAATAGCTTTTCCCTGTAGAGATAAAGTACTGTATCTAAGTGAAACAGAGACAGGATTTCCGATGCTGACAAGAGAAACAGGAGATAAAGTTGAGAATTCTATTGGTTTACCTTTTCTTAATACTTTGTTCAATTTGTAGAAACGTAATTTATTTTTTTTAGTGAAGTAAACTTCAGGTGTTGCAGAAAAAACTTCTTGTAATTTAAAGTTTGAGAAACTTAAAGGTTTATTATCCACGTGAAAATCAGTTGTAGAGACAAGAGCATAAGATCTAGTCAGTAAGCTAGATTTTATCCATTTAAACTTCTCAGTGCCTTTGATGGCGTCACGAATAATAACTTTAATACTTTTTTCACCTGGAATGGTGCAGTTAAGACAATCGTAAGAGAGTTTTTCACCTTCAGATAAAACGATTGACGTAGCCTGACCGATTGCATGTGTATTTCTAAAGGTCCATTTGCTGGTTAGATTAAACCGGTTTATGAGATTCTCTTCCAGAACCTCAACTTTAATTTTTGCAGGCTTAATTGAGGCGGTTACGCCTAAATCATTTTTAAAGATACGAGGATTAAGGACACCTTTAGAATTCTGTATGGCGTTTAAAAACTGTAACTTTTCTTTCGTATTACAGTCTGTGGATTTTGCAATATCTTTAAAGTTTAAATCGACAAATTGTGTTCTAATAATGCGATGATGTGAAATGATTTCACAAGCTTCTAGACCACTTAGAATGAAAGAAAATATAGATAAAATATAAAAGAGAATAGTTTTAACCATCAGCTGCCTATCTTATATTATTAATTGTTTGAAGCATTTGATCTGCAATGCCCATTACCTTTGCGTTCATTTCGTATGCTCGCTGTGCCTTTATTAATCCAGTCATTTCATTCATTACAGATACATTTGACGATTCAAGTGAACCTTGCACAATAGATCCCGCATTATTTTCACCGGGAATATTTTGGATCGCCTGACCACTAGATTTAGTTATTGAATAAAGGTTTCCGCCCTGAGCACGTAAGCCGACAGGATTGATAAATGTAAAAATCGGAATAACCCCGATTGCAGATGGTTCTAATTGACCCTTCATATAAGCTTCTACATTTCCCGTTTCTGAGATGTTTACAGATAGAGTTCCTGGCGGAAGTGTTACAGAAGGAAAGATCTTGTAACCATTTTTAGAAACAAATTGTCCTTGAGCGTTGACATTAAATGCCCCATCTCTTGTGTATTGAATAGTTCCATTTGGAAGAATAATTCCGAAAAAACCTTCCCCATTGACCATAAGATCAAAAGGCCTATTAGTAATGATGGGAGATCCTGGAGTGAATTCTTTTCTAATTGCAGATACTTTAGATCCACTTCCGATTTGAATACCAACATTATAACGGGAATTATTACTTGAACGTGAACCGGCTACCACTTGAGTTTCATAGAGGAGATCCTCAAACTCTGTTCGAGATTTTTTAAAGCCAATAGTATTAAGGTTGGCTATGTTTTGAGAAATTGTATTTACGTTTGTTTCCATTGCTGCCATTCCAGTTGCAGCTGTGTTTAATGCTTTAAGCATAGCATTTGAGCTGGTCATATGAAAAAGAAACAATGAGAGTGCTAATGCTTTAAATAATTGATAATTGATATTCATACCTTCCCCTAAAACTTTGCTATCTCATTAGCTTTGCCCGCCATATTATCATAAGCCTTAATGACTTTTTGTATGCTTCCAAAATGACGATTTGCTTTAATAAGCTCTGACATCTCCTGAATTGCATTTACATTTGATTGCTCTTGAAAACCTTGATGAACAGATGTTTTAATTGCTCCATCGACTTTAATATTTTTGAAATCTTCATTTGCAAAAAGAGAATTGCCTTCCTTTTTAAGACTGTGAATGTCATTAAATTCAACGATAGCGACTTGAGCGACTTTCTTTCCATCTAAAGAAAGTTCCCCACTAAGTGTGGAGCTAAGTTTTCTGCCTTGAATTTGAATAATCCTATCTCTAGGGTCTTTTATTTCTTCTAGATTAGCACTTCCGTTTTCATCCACATCTAATGTCCCCTTATCTATTTGAGATAGAACTGGGAATCCCTGATCTGTCACTAATCTGCCAGAAGGATCAATTGTAAATGTGCCTCTTCGTGTATAACGAATTCCGTTTGGTGTGAGGACCTCAAAAAAGCCTCGTCCATTTAATCCAAAGTCTAAGGAATTACCTGTTGGTGTTAATTGTCCCTGTTCATGAATTGTATATGAGCCACCAACTTGAACCTTAGAGTGCTCTGCTCCTTGGCTTCGATAAAAATCTTTTGGAGACCACTCCCTATTGGGAAGGTCTATACCTTCTAGGCCTTTGTCTAAAGCAGTGAGATATTCTTTAAATACGAGCTGGTCTCGCTTAAAGCCTGGTGTGTTGGCATTTGCAACATTATTGGCAATAGTTTCAACATTTCTCTGTTGTGCAAGAGCACCTGACAATGGGACCCATAAATCTTTCAAAACATCCTCCTGATGCTCTTATTCATTATTTATCGTACCAATAAGGGTGCCAATTTTCCTACATAGGTAAAATAATCCATAGCGCGAAAGTAGTTAATATTGTAATATTTGTTGAAAACTAAATCATTTTTGTCATATATAAGTGGACAAAAATAGGGATAAGATAGGGAAATAATTTCTAACCTGTTAAAATATTGACTTTAAATAGGGTAAAAATGCTTAGCGGAGTAAAAATGTCGGATAAAAAAGTAGCATCAAAAATTAATTTCGAAGAAGGTTTAAAAGAATTAGAGAATTTAGTTGCAGACCTAGAGTCCGAGCAATTTAGTCTGGATGACAGCTTAAAAAAGTTTGAAACCGGTGTCAAATTGTTCAAAAACTGCAAAGATAAACTTGATAAAGCTGAGAAAAAAATTTCACAATTAAATGAATCATTGAAGGAAGAGAGTCTATAATAAAGAATAATGAAAACCTTAACTTTTATCTTAATTTTCTTCCTACAGTCTTGTGCAACTGACTCTCAGAGAAAGGGCCGCTATGCTTTAAATAGTATGGGAGTAGATGTTCAATCAAATGGACAGATTCAAGATAAGCTTCTCCCGAAGATAGAAAATAATCAAAATGAAAAAAACTCAGTGGGACCTTTTCCTGAGAATAATAATGACTCTTATTTAACCAATAAAAAAAAGTCTAATAAAGCTGTAATTGGACTGATTTTGGGACCAGGTATCAATAGGGTGCTTTGTCATATACCAATCTTAAAAGAGCTAGAAACTCAAGGGCGACGGATTCATATCATCACAGGAACAGGACTTGGAGCATTGGTGGCGAGTATGTACGCTACAGGAATTTCTCCCGATAAGATTGAGTGGATTTTTTTCAACTTTTCGAGAAAAGTTGAAAACTTAAAGCCTTTTTCAAAAGAATGGATAAAAATAGCTCGAGATGTCTTATTGAAAACTTTTAAAAATAAAAAAATACAGAGTGCAAAAATAAGATTAGCAATTCCCAAATATAAAAAATCAAAGAGAAAAGTTGAGTATATAACAAGAGGTCAGATGTATGATCTTCTTTTGAAGGAGCATTTAAGCTTTAACTCACTTAATAACTTGGGCAGCTTCGCCCCATTTCAAAAAGAAATATTTAATCAGACAGAGCTCCAGAAATTAGGAGCAGATAAAACCATCGCTGTAGATGTCCTTGATAATAAAATAGATTTCGAAACGACAGACCATTATTTGACGGGTGTTTTTGGCAGAATTACTGGTATAATACGAAGAGAAAAAGAAACGATTGATTTGTTTGTAACGATGAATTCCTTAGGTATGCCATTAGACTCTACAAAGGGACTTCCTGAGTATTTACAAAAATGCATGGTAAAAAGTAGAGATGTCGTACAAAATATCAAAGCGGTTCTGGAAGAGAGCATTAAATAGGTTGTTAAATGTTTACAAATACTTTTCATAAAAAACTGATTATAGGATTATTGGGACTTGGAATAATTGGAGCCTTCTCTATATTCTGCGTCATCGCCTATTTTTCATATGATCTGCCAAAAATTTCAACGCTCAACGATTATAATCCCCCCATTCCATCTCAAATTTTAGCTAAAGATGGAACTATCTTGGCCAGTATAGGAAAAGAAAAAAGAGATATTGTTCAATTTAAAGATATCCCAAAATTAATTATAGGAGCATTTTTATCTGCAGAAGATGATAATTTCTACAATCACAAAGGGGTGGATTATTTGGGAATCCTGAGGGCCGCCTTCAAAAACTTAAGAGCAGGCAGGGTCGTTCAGGGCGGGTCAACAATAACTCAGCAAGTAGCCAAGTCATTACTTGTTAATAAAGAAAGATCTATAGTTCGAAAAATTAAAGATCTACTCCTTGCAAGAAGGATTGAAAAAAAGTTTTCAAAACAAGACATCTTGTTTTTATACCTCAACCAAGTTTATCTTGGTGGCGGATATTATGGTCTAAAATCTGCGTTTAGAGGATATTTTAATAAGGATTTAGATGAAGCGACTATTGCAGAGTCAGCAATGATTGCGGGTCTTCTTGTTGCACCTGGAAAATATTCACCATATAGGCATCCAGAATATGCTAAAAAGAGACAGGCATATGTTCTTAAGCGAATGTATGAAACAAAAAAGATTGATCGCGTAGCCTATGAAGAAGCACTTGCAGAAAAAATAAAATATAGATTAAGACGACTTACAAATTTCAAAGCAGGTTATTTTACAGATTGGGTAAGGCAAAGAGTTATAGAAGAAGTTGGAAAAGATAATTTCTTAACCAATGGATTTAGAGTCTCGACGACCCTGGACTGGGAATTGCAAAAAATTGCGGAAAAAAATGTATGGGAAGGTGTTCTCAAAATTGATAAAAGGCAGGGGTATTCTGGACCAATTGATCATATAGAAGACGAAGAAGAAATCTCTTTAATGGAAATTGAATTTAGAAAAGACCTCTATAAGAATGAGAGTCAGTATTTTACAATCAATGAAAATAAATTAAAAGAATACGAACTACAATTTGTCAGAGATGATTTTGATAAAATAAAATCAGATAAAACTGAGTGGAATAAAAACAGTAAAGTGAGAGCTTATCCTATGGGTAATAGTTCGGATGATCCTTTGCTTAAACATCTTAATAAAGAGATCTTTTATAGAGCTCGAGTCATTTCTCTCTCAAATAGTGGCCGATTTATATATGTTTCAATCGGCGGAGCTAAGGGAATTATTCCTTTTGAAAATTACCGCTGGGCACATGAGAGACTTATCCTAGAGGAAAAAACTTTTCATCCTTCAATTATTAATCCAAATGATATCTTAAAGAAAAATGATATTATTTTAGTTAGCATTGAAGAGTTTGGGATACCTATTAATAAGCTTGCAACCGCGGGCTTCATTTCTAGAGTTAAAAAGCATAAGAAAAAAAAGGCAAAAAAGAAAATCTTAGAACAAAAATTTTTACATTGTAAATTGCAGCAAATGCCAATAGCTCAAGGGGCATTAGTTAGTATCGATCCCTTTACAGGTCATGTTCATTCTTTAGTTGGCGGTGCCGACTTTAATAAGTCTCAATTTAATCGTGCGTTGCAATCTAAGAGACAGCCTGGCTCCTCATTTAAACCTATCCTTTTTGCTGTGGGATTAGAGAATAATTTTAATCCCGCAACTATTATTATTGATAGTCCAGAAGCTCTCGGTGGAGCTGATGAGTCATTAAATTGGAAACCACGAAATTATGATGGAAAATTCAAAGGGCCAATTACATTTAGGAATTCCCTAGAGCAGTCACGTAATGTTCCGACTATAAAAATCGCTGACAAGCTTGGTGTTCCAACGATTCTAGATTTCACAAAGAGAATTGGATTTAATGCTAAGCTTGATCCCGATCTAAGTCTTTCACTAGGGTCTTTTGGAGTGACGTTAATGGATATTGTAACAACTTACGCAATATTCCCAAGTGGTGGGAAGAGAATACATCCAATCTCTATCTTAAAAATTATTGATCGGTTTGGTAAAGAGTACAACATCAGGGACAAATCGTTGGAAGTGAATGAGAAAGACGTTAATAACGATGAAAAGCTAGTAAAATCAAAGGTCACTTTAGAACCGATAATCGGTAATCCGGCGATAGCTAAAACTGCCAATGAAGGAATTATTGAGGAAGAGAAAAATCCTTTTTTGCTAGATTTAGATGAAGTGCAAGTATATGATAAAAGGTTAGCATATCTTATGACCAATCTTTTAAAGGGTGTTGTTCATCATGGGACAGGAAGAAGGGCGAGGGCGATCAGTCAGTATCTAGGTGGTAAAACGGGAACTACAAACTCCTATGTGGATGCTTGGTTTATTGGCTTTTCTGCTAACCTAGTGACGGGAGTTTGGACTGGACTTGATGACAATAAGACCTTGGGTTGGGGCGAGACAGGGGCAAAATCTGCCCTTCCAATCTGGAACGAATTCATGAGGGCCGGAATCAAGAAGTTTGGTGAATACGACTTCAAAATGCCTAAGGGTATTATTAATGTTTTAATTAATAAGAAAACAGGAGAGTTGACTTCTGGTAATAGAAAAGACAGTTTCATGGACTCATTTGTGAAGGGTTATGAGCCTGGAGTAATGAAAAATAGAGAAGATGACTATAATTCTCAATTAGATGATAAAAGTACCGATTTCCTTGAAGAAGACGGCTATTTTGATAATCAATAAATTAATCTAGAGATATCCCTTAAATTTAGATTCACAGCATCCGATAAAACATATAGTACCTATTCGGAGCTTTTTATGGCTGAAAAGCATTTAAATAGGGTAAAAAGCTACAGACAATGGATTGCTGAAAACGTTCTATTGGCCGCATTACTTTTTTCCTTATCCATTCATCTCGTCGCTGTCAGTGTTAGGATGACCTCATGGGATCTTTCGCAAGGGTCTGTAAATGATAATGAACTAAAACTCAAAATAATTTCTAGATCAAGCAATTCCAAGCAAATTGTAAATACTGAAGATTCTAAGAACAAAGAAATAGCTGAAGATGCCAAGTTCTTAGGTAAAAAAAATCAAAAGTTTGATCGTCAAACGAAATCCTCTAATGTGGCAGCATTTAAAAAGGCAGGGGTTGGAGTTCGAAACGGATTCAATGTCCAAAAATATAGTAAAGTCACAAAAAAGCAACAAAAACGGAAAGAGATCACCAAGTCAAATACAAAAATAAAGATGAAAGACCTGGCAATGGTCAAGCCTGTGAAAGAAAAGGTTCAAAAAATAAAGTTCGCACCCTCTCTGGCATCGCTTGGACTTGAAAATGGATCCCACACTACAAGTGGATTATCGGCATCTAGCGCGTTTGTTGAAGATCTTCCTTTAGGTGATATGACGAACTTTAATACAACTGAATATAAATACTTCGGCTTTTATGACAGGATTAGGAAAAAGTTAGAAAGATATTGGGGTAATTCTCTTAAATCGAAAGCACGTTCCATGATTACTCGGGGTGTTCGTTTACCTGCAACAGAAAGTAAAGTAACTTCCTTAATGATTACTATTGATACTCTGGGAAATATTGTTGATGTCTTTATTAAATCGACAAGTGGAATTCGGGAGCTTGATGATGCTGCCATTGAATCATTTAATAAAGCGGGGCCCTTTCCAAATCCTCCTAAGGGTATGATTGTAGATGGCCATGCTGAAATTGAATGGGGTTTTGTTGTAAAGGGTTAGCACCATCTTAAAAATATGGAAGACTAATGTTGTACAGGCGCTTGATGATCTTTTAAATGATCTTTAATGACTCCAAGACCTTCCATTAATAAATAATCAGTCCATATAGAATCGAGAGATCTTACTGTTTCGACAATACGGATAGCAGCTTGATCATTTGAAATTTTTTCTGTTTCAGCTAAATAATTAATGGCAACAGTTAATGCCGCGATCGCAGGATCGGCGCATGTTTTTGAAAGTCGCTGCTCGTAAGAGCTATCAATTTTACTCTCTTTACTTTTGATTATTGCAGTATTGAGAAGCTGTATACATTCTTGATTGTCAGTCATATTTTCGTGTGTGCCGTCTAATATTTGTTATAGGGTGAACGGAGTATGGAGGTTAATAAGTCAATCGTAAAGGAATTTGTAATTAATATTTTGTATTTTTTCACATATGTATTAGACATAAAGTATTTTACAAAACTAATTTATAAGTACCTCATTCCACATAAAAAAAAATATTGACACCCATCTAGAAAAAATAAAAAAAAACTACTTGCTTTTTGAAGGCGGGGTTTGTGAATAAGAAAAACACGAAGACAGGCTTAGGGAAGGGGTCTTAAATGTTGTTTTCTAGGGGTTAGGCTTCTTCGCAATGCTTATGATAATCAGTAACGGATAATAATGTGTCAATCTCAGAAACATCAGCGAGTTTTACTTTTATAAGCCATGATTTGTATGGAGCTGTATTGCATTGCTCTGGAGTCTCTACTAAATCACTATTGGATTCTATTATAGTTCCAGTAACGGGGGAGTATAAATCACTAACTGACTTGATAGATTCGACAACGCCAAAACTTTCTCCCTTTCCAATTTTTGTATCTACATCAGGAAGTTCCATAAAAACAATATCGCCTAAAGAAGATTGGGCAAAATCTGTAATTCCTAAAGTAAGGACGTCGTCCTCTAATAGGGCCCATTCATGCTCAATAGTATATTTTAAATGATCAGGTGTTTGATGTGCCATTATTTATGTCCTCCAGAGACAAAAGCTTTCGATGTGAAGTTCGCTCTATATTTTTTGTTTCGAATGTTTACAAATATCTCAGTTTCTTTTGAAAAGAGCTCTGGATTGACATGGGCCAACGCTACACCTTGTCCGAGTACTACGGACATGGTCCCAGAAGTTACTTTTCCAATGACTTTATCATTTTCAAGAACTATCTCATAACCTTCTCTAGGAATTCCTTTGTCGAGAATAATTTTAATGAGTCTCAGTTTTCTTTGGTAAGTCGAAAGAGCGGTTTTTCCAACAAACTTTTCTTTATCAAGTTTTACGGTCCATTTTAGAGCACTATCTAGAGGGGT
The DNA here is from genome assembly GCA_018675575.1 of Bacteriovoracaceae bacterium. Lineage (GTDB taxonomy): Bacteria > Bdellovibrionota > Bacteriovoracia > Bacteriovoracales > Bacteriovoracaceae > M0603. The sequence goes on from JABGXW010000037.1 coordinate 36,390, forward strand.
GACACCGTCATGAATTTCATGACCGTAAAGAGGATAGCCAGCTTCGATCCTGAGTACATCTCTTGATGCCAAACCGCATGGTATGACTTTTTCTGCCATTAATAAATCCCAGAGAGTGGTTGCATAATCTTCAGGACAGAAAACTTCAAAACCGTCTTCGCCGGTGTAACCTGTCCGTGCTAAAATAAGTTCTTTTCCGTTATGCTTGGTTTCTAATATGGAGTAATAGGGAAATTCTTTTTTCGGTAAAATATTTATCTTTTTTAGAATTGCTTCGGACTTTGGGCCCTGAATGGCGAGGAGAGAATAACTTTCTGAGCGATTTGTGAGTTCAATATCAAACTCTTCTGTTTGTTTAGAAATCCAATTCCAGTCTTTGTCTATATTCCCAGCATTGACACAGATGAGAACTTTTTGATCACCTAGCTTATAAGCAATAAGGTCATCAATTACTGTTCCATCGTCACGACAAAGAGGAGAGTAAACGGCTTTCAAATCTCCAGCGTTTCTAAAGTCATTTGTGATGATATGATCTATAAAAGCATGGGCATCTTTACCTTCGACGAAAAACTCACCCATGTGACTGACGTCAAAGACCCCCACCTCATTTCTTACCGCCAGAACTTCATTTTTAACCGATGAATACTGAAGCGGCATGTTGAAGCCTGCAAAAGCGGCCATCCTTGCTCCCTGGTCAACATGCTTTTGTTCTAATGACAGAGTTTTTAAAGTCATGATTTAATATTCCTACTGGCCCTTGATGCTGCAGAGATAAGGTTTTCCGCCAATGATAAAATGGTCATGGGGCCAACTCCACCGGGCACGGGGCTAATTTTTGCACATGAATCTAATACATCATTAAGATCTATGTCTCCACATAATTTATTATTTTCGTCGTGGTTCATTCCTACGTCGATGAGAATTTGATTACCTTTGTCGTTGAGAAAATCTCGCGTGATAAAATTGGCCTTTCCTATGGCGGAAATGATTATATCTGCACTCTTGGTGTGATCTTTTAGATTTTTTGTTTTGGAATGACAGATTGAAACTGTGGCATTGTGATTGAGTAATAAGAGCCCCATGGGCCTTCCAACAATCATGCTCCGTCCTATAATGACGACATTTTTACCTTCAAGCTCTACTCCATAGTCTTGCATGAGAGTTATTATCCCCATGGGTGTACAAGGCAGAAGTGAGCGTTCCCCCTTACTGCCGCGCGCTAGGCGGTAAAGGTTTATTGGGTTGAGACCGTCCACATCTTTTTCAGCTGGAATAAGTCCACCAACATCTATATGGGATAATTGTTTAGGTAGCGGCAATTGAACGAAGCAGCCATGAACCAAATGATTAGAGCAAATATCATTAACCTTAGAAAGGAACTCCTTCTCAGATAAATTTTCTGGAAGAGAGATTATTTCGCAGTTCGCTCCCATTTTTTCCATAAACTTCTTTTTATTTCGGGTATAAATTATACTGGCCGGGTTTTTTCCGACAAGAATAACTTTCATTGTAGGAGTGATATCATTTTCTTTTAATTCAAGACACTTACTTGAAAGAGAGGCTATTTTCTTTTCAATAACTGGTTTTGATTTCAGCAGTTTGTCCATATATCCCTCTGTTTTTGAATATCTTAATCTATTCAAACCAATTTGCTAAGTTCTTTTCAGAATCTAATAAAGTTGATACATCTCATCTATGATTTTTTATTTAGGATTCGGATTACAATTAATTGGTTTCGCTTCAGTTGGACTCTGTCTTTTTTCAGGGTTGATAAAAGGTGATTACGGCCAGTTAGAACTTGTTCAGCTTGTGGCGGGATTTCTTGTGTTTTATGTAGGACATTTTCTGCGCCATAAAGCACGTCCATAAGGAAATACATCAGTTATTCATAGACGATTAATTTCATGTCGCGCTACAATTAGGATATGATTATTCTCGGTATCGACCCTGGTTCATTAAATTCTGGTTATGCTGTCATTGATGTGAATGGTAGAAATATGAAGTACATAGCTTCTGGAGTTCTGGTCTTTGCAAAAAAGGTAGAGCTGATCAATCGCCTCGGAATGATATACGAATCGGCTGAGGATTTAATTAGACAGTATAATCCCGAAGAAATTGCATTAGAGTCTTTAATTTATGTGAAATCAATTCCTGCTCTGGCGAAATTATCACAGGCCAGAGGAGCGATGGTGGCGGCCTTCACTAAAACTCATATAAATAGAATCTTTGAGTATGGCCCAACTTCAGTTAAAGCATCCGTAACAGGACATGGGCAGGCATCAAAAGAAAGTATTCAGAAAATACTCGAATTGAGTTTTCAAGGACAGATTAATAAGAAGTTTAAAACCCATGATGAGTCAGATGCTTTGGCAATTGCTATGACCCATGGATTATTACGAAAGAGAAGAAAGTCGCTGGAGCTAAGATGATTGGATATCTAAAGGGTGAGGTTTTATTTTCAGATGGAAGCGAAACAATTCTTTTGACATCAAATGGAGTAGGTCATCAAATTTATTTGAACTCTGTTTTAGTTGAGGGATCTGAAAGCGAACTTTATGTCTCACATATTGTGAAAGAGGCTTCAGAAGACCTTTATGGTTTTAGTTCACTTAGATGCAAAAAGCTTTTTGAATTATTGCTAAAAGTTAAAAATGTAGGCCCAAAATCTGCTTATTCCTTAATTTCAAGCTTAGGATCTGAGCAAATTATCAATGCTATTTTACTTGAAAATAAAGCAGCATTAAAAAAAGCTCCCGGTGTAGGTGAAAGAGCAGCTGCTCAGATGATTCTTGATCTGGCAGGAAAAATTACGAAAGTAAAAATGTATACCGAAAAAAATAATAAAGTAGAAACAGATATTTCAATTTCTATTATTGAAGATTCTGCCGCTCCTTTGGGCCTTATCTTGAGTGAAGCTATCATGGCGTGTAAAGAGTTAGGGTTTGTTGAAGAAAAAATTCTTCCCGTGGCAAATAAATTAATTTTAGAAAATAAAATTCTGAAACCTGAACAGCTTGTACATCTCGTTCTAAGGGAAATGTAACCATGGAGGAATTGAATAATAGAATGGTGGATCCTGAAGAAAGTTCATTTGAAAATGATTTCAAATCCGAGTCGAGACTTAGACCAAAAAATTTTACTGAATATATCGGCCAAAAAAAAGTCGTTAGAAATATTGAAGTGATGGTTGAATCAGCGAAACTTCGGCAGCAGCCCATGGACCATGTTTTATTATCAGGCCCTCCGGGACTTGGTAAAACATCCCTTGCTATGATTATAAAAGAAGTTCTTGGTACTGAACTCCACGTGATTTCTGGACCTGCCATTGAAAAAAAGGGAGACCTTGCCGCCATTTTGACAAACTTAAATCCTAAAGATGTTCTGTTCATCGATGAAATTCATCGAATGAATGTTTCTGTTGAAGAAATACTTTATTCCGCGATGGAAGACTTCAGATTGGATATTGTTTTAGGACAAGGTCCATCGGCCCGGACTATGCAACTTGATTTAGCTCCATTTACTCTCATAGGTGCAACAACGAGGTCTGGACTTTTAAGTAATCCATTAAGAGATCGCTTTATGGCCAATCTTCACTTTGATTTTTATCATAATAATGAATTGGCTCAAATCATTGGAAATAACGCCTGTAAATTAGATATCAAATTATCAGAAACAGCTAGGGATTTAATGTCTCAATGCTCAAGAGGAACCCCTCGAATTGCGAATAGAATTTTACGGCGTGTAAGAGATTTTACTCTCGTGCGTGGAAAAGATGAAATATGTATTGAAGAAGTGAAGACGGCCTTGGATCTAATGGATATAGATCATTTGGGACTCGATCGCATGGATAGAAAAATTCTCTCTGTGATTGATGAATATTATGGCGGTGGACCTGTTGGTATAGAGGCCCTTTGTGCAACTTTAAGCGAAGATAGATCAACTATCGAAGACGTTTTTGAGCCATATCTGTTGAAAGAAGGCTTTATATTGCGCACGCCGAGGGGCAGGGCGATATCTGACAAAAGTAAAGATCATCTTGGATCACAAAAACTTTTACTTTAGCCCGACTCGCCGCGCCAGGACCAGAGACCCTGACCCATTTTTCCAGATAAAAATTATTTAAAAAAACGTCTATAATAAGATTATAACTTATGTGGAGCAAGATTCATGGAAACTACAAATAATGAACCCTTACAATTTTTAGAATCACTAGTAGAAGAAAAACGTGAGGCGTGTGAGCTTCGTTTGCAAGAACATGAAAATCAATTGGCAAAGTTTGTTATGGCCAATGATGAATACGTTGAACTCTCAAGACAATTACAAATATTAAGCCAAAAAGATGAAGACTATAAAGTAAAAAATGAATCTTATGAAAGTCAATTTCAAGAAAAGGTAAAACTTAATAATGAATTAAGAAATAAAGTAATCAAAACGAGCTGTGAATTGAAATACACCTTAGATGAATTTTCCATTAATGAAGATAAATATAATTGCTCAAACCAAGAAGAAATAAGTTTAAGAGAATCGTCTATTTCCTTGGAAGCTGATCTGACTAATATTAAAGAAAGATCGACTAAACAAAAAAAAGAACTGGCTGAGATTAGAAAAACACAACGCTTTTATACGCTGAGAATAAAACAACTAAGTATTGATTTAGCAGAGGAAAAGTTACAATTCAGAAAAATTGAAGCAACAGTCGAAAAAAGCAAATCTCTATTACAAAAATGCCATTTCATTTCAACTAAACTAGACGCAAAAATTAAAGATGTAAGATTTTTCTCAGATAAAAAAAGAAAAGATGCAGAGCGATTAATGGCGCAGAAAAAGGAAGAGACAAGAAAATTAAATAAAAAATCGACATATTTAAAAGAGACAAAAAAGAAGGGAAAAATAATATATCAACAACTTATAGAAAATAACAATCAGGTAAAGCTTCGTAGGCAAGAACAAGACGAAGTTTTAAGACTTCTCAAAGATGAAAATAATAAATTAGCAATACTTTCTGAGAAAGAGAAAATCATGAAAGCGAATATCGCTAAAATGTCTAATAATGATACAAAGCTAAATAAAGAAATTAATAGAATTGAAAAAACTAAACTATTTTATTCTGAAAATCAAATCAAATTAAAAACTGCGTTGAATGAAAAAATCTCAATCATAAAAGAAAAAATTGACGAGGTTGAATGTCTTAAAAAAGAATTGGTAATAGAGAAAGATCAAACGACTCATGACCATGAAAAATATAAATCTAAAAGAGATGATATTGTGAAATTGAAGCAACAAAGTCTCAATCTCAGTAATGAGATTCTATTAACAAAAAATGAAAATGAAAATGTTAAGACTCAAATTAAAGGGTTTAATAATGAGATCAAAAATCTTTCTGAGAGATATCACTCAAAAATAAGTGAATTAAAATCTATCGAGAATCTTTTGCATTCAAATGTTTCATTGTATGAGAATTGTAAAAGAGAAATAAATTTAGAAAATATCTAAATAATCATACTAATTAAAATTGATATTGAGACTTAGTCCCAAGATAGAACTTGATTCTGTTACTAAATAAGTTTCGCCAGGACTGCTGGTATTGAATGTTGCTGAAGGACCCCATTTCTTTTCATACTTTGTGAAGAAGAGGCCTGGTTTAAACCTCTTAGACCAATGAAAAAGAAACCCAGTGTAGATCCAGGTTTGATAGATGGTTTCTGTACCATAATTCAAAGGAAGATAAGCTTCATATTGTAGGAAGAAGTTCATAAAAGGGGCTCCATTTTTGAGCCAAAAATATGTCAAACCAGGCTTGAGTTTCAAGGAATTGTGATCGTTTTCTAAGTTTCTCTCACCGCGCATTCTAAATTCAAAGACCCAAGTTTTTCCGGAAAGAAAGGGCAGGAGCATACGAGGAGAGAGTTCAAAAATAACAAAGTTCTCCGCACGATTATTTGTATTTTGCCAAACCCAATCATTATTATTGTCTTTAACCCAGTCATCGTCGTGGCGTAGTCCTTGTCTTCTAGAAAAAAAGAGTCCTGCTTTGAAATTTCTATGCAATCTGTAGCGTGAACCAAGAGTAAGTCCAGACTCTTTTTGAGTGTCAACTTCAGTATGCTGCTTGTACTCAATAAGATTTGAAAATTTAGGAGTTTTGTAAAAAAATCTGACAACCGCTGCCTGTCCCATGCTGGGAGAATTATTAGATGGTGCGTGATCTGCAGATGCTGCAACCGAAATAAGAAAAGATAGAGCGAGGCAGATTTTAGTCATAATCTTTATCCAATAAGTCTGTGTAAGCCTCTTCTATTTCAACCTTATTAGTAAGGTCACCTTTCGTGGAGTCAAACCCCCAGTTTAATTTTTTAGTCCACATTAAGGGTTTTGGCTCTGAAACTTCTGTACCCTCTTTGACATGAACACCTTCTCCAGCTTTTACGAGAATAGATTTTTTAGTATGCGTGGTTCTAACTTCAACTAATCCGGAGTTGACACACATCCAAAGATCTTTTCTCTTACTTTTGTTTGCTTGTTTACCAAAACTTGCAAAAAACTTTGTTCCCCTCACACCCATGGCAGCAGAACGAGTTTTTAAGACAAGTTTTATTTTAGTCTTTTTGGTCTTTTTAGTTAAATGAGTCTTGAGAACAGAGATAAAGACAGAGCCTTTATTGAGAAATAAGGACTCTGGTTTTTTTGCCGTCTTTTCAGTCCTTAGAGTGATGGCCGAGTTTTCGTTGAGCTTTAATTTTGATCCACTTTTAAGAGCTAAGACAGCGATAGATTTTGTCTTAGTTCTGATCATATCTCCTAGGTTTACATCTTGGTTCTTTTTTAATCGGATAAATTTATTATTAGATCCTTTAATCAAAACCTCGCCTTTAATAAAAACTGCTTTGCCGGATCCTGCAAATACTTGAAAAGAAAAAAAGAATACGAGAAATAGAAGATACAATTTATTCATAACATGTCCTTATTGTTTTTAGTAATTATGGCCATAGTAAGTCTAGATATACAAACCAATTTATTTCTATCATTTGTTATTTTAATTTCCCAAACATGGGACGACTTACCGATGTGAATGGGTGTTGCTGTTCCGTGAACCTTTCCGCACTTTACTGGACGTATATGGTTTGCGTTAATTTCTTGTCCGACGGCAATCATGTCAGGATTTCTGATGGCGCAATTTGCAGCAATACTGCCGAGAGTCTCTGCCAAAACACAAGATACTCCTCCGTGTAAAATACCATAGGGCTGAGTTGTTCTTTCATCCACAGGCATACTAGCTGTAAGTGAATTTAAAGTTGCCTTGGTTAGCACAATTCCAAGATGGCCCACGGCCGATTTTTTTGAGTCTTCATTTAGTTGATTAAGATCAATGCCTTCTTGCTTCCAAATTGTTTCCACTAATCCCAACCAATGACTTTATAGCCTTTGTCAGAGAGGCATTTATTAGTATACGCTTGTCTTAATTGATCAGGAGATATGGCGGCACTAGCTCCTCCGCCAACAGCGCCAACGGCCGCTCCAGAGGCAAGTCCGCCCACAACATCTCCAGTAATGAGACCGGAAACAGCTCCCATGGCAGCTCCTATAATTGATCCCGAACCAGCACCCTTTAATATTCTTTTTCCAGCTCCAGACTCTATGTATTTTTCAGATTGGTCCATACAAAGGGAGATATCTTCAAGGCCAGCTTCTTTGCCTACTTTTTTGAGCTTTTGATTAGGGTAAAGAACTGGCTTGCTAGCACAAGCTCCGAGTAATCCTACGAAAATGATAATAGTGATTAACTTATTAAACATGTCTTTCCATGGTTTGGTTTAATTAATGATATATTGTAATGTCCATAAGCAGATAGGTGAAGAGATTTTATTGTACTGGCATGTCAATTGAGTATAAATCACAATATCTACTCATGATATGTTCATATATACCAGTAAATTGCTAATTTATAAGGCAGTTTACCACAAAGTTTAAGATTGATTGAGAGAAAATAAAGGACCTATATCTATGAATTTTAAATAAAACATAAAATTGTTACCAACTTCATCGCTAAAACGTTTAGAATTTGTTACGTAGATAATCATAAAGTTTGTAAGGAAATACTGGTAAATACTGCAAGTTGATGTGTGATCTAACTGTAGAATTATACTGATTAAGATATTGCACCGATTAGATAATAGCAGCAATATTGGCAACTTGCATTATTAAGGGATATCAATGCTTTATCAGAGAACCATTGCTAAGAAAATCAGTATAACTGGAATTGGAATACATTCTGGCAAGAAGGTAACGCTGACTCTGAATCCTGCACCTGCTGACTTTGGAATCCAATTCAAGAGAACCGATTTTTTAAATGCTGAAGTCCTAGTTGCCAATGCTCTAACTGTTGGTGCTACAGAAAATAATACAACCTTAGGTGAAGGAGAAAATGCTGTTCACACCGTTGAACACCTTCTTGCTGTTTTATACGGTTTGGGTATTAATAATGTTTATGCAGAGATCAATGGTCCCGAGGTTCCTATTATGGATGGCTCTGGTGCTTCTTTTGTTTTTATACTTAAAGAAACGGGAATTTCTAGCCTTAATAGATCTAAAAAATTCTTAGTTGTCCTTGAGCCGGTGAAGGTTGAAGTGGGGGATAAGTGGGCCATTATTGAACCAGCTGATAAGCTTATTATTGATTCAACAATTGTCTTCACCCATCCCCAAATCAAAAATCAGCATAAAGTTTTTGAATTTAGTTGTGAAAGCTTTATTGAGGATATTGGAAGGGCTCGAACTTTCGGAATGCTCCGTGATGTGGATACGTTAAAAAGAAGAGGCCTTATTAAAGGCGGCTCATTAGATAATGCTATCGTACTAGATGATTATAAAGTGATGAATCCTGAAGGTCTTCGATTTCAAGATGAGTTTGTAAGACATAAGATACTTGATACCATTGGAGATATAAGTTTAATTGGACACGAAGTTGCAGCAAAGATTACAACTTATAAATCAGGTCATAATCTTCATAATCTACTTTGTAGAAAATTACTTGGGACTGAGTCTGCCTATGAAATAGTGTCAGCTTCATCCCTTCAAAAAGAAGCTGTCCAGGCATTTGAGTTGCCCTTGGCCCTGGCTCCCTCTTTCCATTAGAATTTTTCAAAAAAGCTAAACAAAAGAATAGAAATTATACTTTATTGACTAAGCTGCTAATAAATCCTATTTATTCTGGTACTATCTTCATAAAGAAAGTAAGAGGACCCTATGAAATTATCGACAGGCTTTTGGCAGACGTACAAAGAAACACCAGCTGACGCTGAGATACCATCTCATCAATTAATGATGCGTGCTGGACTTATTCATAAGTCTGGAGCAGGCCTTTATAATTATTTACCATTTGCTCTAAAATCTATTCATAAAGTTGAGGCCATTGTTCGACAAGAAATGAATGCAGCGGGTGGACATGAATTACTTATGACCATGGTTACTCCGGGTGAGCTTTGGAAGGAATCTGGTCGTTGGGACTTGATGACAGAAATGTGTAAGTTTAAAGATAAACGAGGGTCTGATGTTTGTTTAAGTCCGACAAATGAAGAGGCAATTGTTGAAATATTTAGAAAGAATGTCAAATCTTATAAGAATTTACCAGTCAATTTATACCAAATTAATTCTAAATTCCGTGACGAAATCCGCCCTCGATTTGGTCTCATGAGGGCACGCGAATTTGTCATGAAAGACGCTTATACTTTTCACATAGACATAAAGTGCATGGACCAAGTTTATGCCAGAATGTACCAAGCTTATGAAAATATTTTTAAACGAATGGGACTAGACTTTGTCGTCGTGGAAGCTGATGCTGGAGATATGGCCTCAAGCGATTCTAAAACACATGAATTTCAAATAACAGCAGAAACAGGGGAGGATGAATTAGTCCTTTCTGCCTCAGGTTACGCCGCCAATATTGAAA
>JABGXW010000038.1 GCA_018675575.1 Bacteriovoracaceae bacterium
AACCACATTTCAAGCTCATGACCTTCAGGTTAATTATTTTTCTTTTATTTTACATTTCAAAAGTCCTAGAAAATTCTAATGTTTTAGGGAGGTTTTTAAAATTGGATCTAAAAGAAAAATATTTTTGTAAAATCAAGGTTTTGAACTTTGAGTTTATTTAACGAGTCATCACCAGCTTTAATTTGATCGGCTAATTTCTCTACTTGCACATCGTGAAGTCCATCAACAGCTTGAAGGTTTGGTTTTTCACTTTGTGCTACTTCTTCGTTATTTGTTTCATCCATTATTAGCTCCTAATCTTTATATTTTTTTATCTTTTATACCTATCATCAATAACAAATTCACTAATCTGAACAGCTCTATTGCCTTTATGAACTCCAATGAGACATTTCATTTTTTCAACACCTTCAATCATCAGACTAACTTCCCCAGAAGCTTCTTGAGTCAAAGGTATAATATCTCCCTCTTGAAGTGTAATGAGATCTCCAACTGTCATTTCCGCTTGACCAAGTTTTACCGTCAATCCAGCTTTCGCATCTTTGATATGTTCGTTCATAGCCTGAGTCCAAATTGAATCGGCCATGTCATTGTCAGTTTGAAAACTTGAGCTTAGTTTTTGCTTAATTGGTTCAATTGTTGAATAAGGAACAACGATCATGATTGTTCCAGAAGCTGATTCGAACTCAACCTCCAAAGTTGTTACAATAATAACGTCTGAAGGAGGAACTACACCAACAAACTGAGGATTAATTTCTGTTCTTAAGTATTGAGCGTCAATTCTATGAACTGGTGCCCACGCATCCTCAAGGTCAGAAATCGCCATATCCATTACCTTTCTCATGAAGGATAATTCAATCTGTGTAAATTCTTTTCCTTCAATTTTTGTAAAAGGCCTATCCGTTCCGCCAAAATAAGAATCTATAATGGCGTACGCTAATTTTGATTCAAAGACGAGCAATGCAGGACCACGCAACTCATTAAAACGCATGATCGACATACAAGAAGGTATCGGTAAAGTGTTAACAAATTCACCGAATTTCAATAAGTCTGTTGAGATCATAGAAATTGTTGAAATTTTTCTTAGACTATTTGAAAGAGAAACTCGGAATGATCTGATAAATCTCTCGTAGATGATTTCAAGGATAGGCATTCGCCCTCTAATAACCCTATCCTGATTGGTAAGGTCATACTCTTGAATATCCTCGTCAGTACCATCAAACGATTCAAATTCGCTCTCCCCATCACCGAGTAACTCATCGTCACCATCGTTTACAGCATTTAATAACGCATCAACTTCATCTTGACTTAGTACTTGAGCCATAGTTCATCCCCTCCTGGGAATCATAGGTTCATTATGCGGGTTAGTTTATTTGAAACCCTACATAGAAAACATCTATTACAGAGCCATCAACCATGAATGCGTTGATACCTGCTTTTATCTCTTCCTTGAGATAATTTTTTCCTTCAATTTTTAAAAGATCAGAAGGTCTCTTTGAATTGAGAGTTCTAATGATCACATCACGAATTTGTGGTTTTCGTGATCTAAACTCCTCTTCACTAGAGTTCTTTGAAAATTTTAAAACTGCGTTTAATCTTAAGAATCTTCTGGGACCATCTCCCTGGGCCAAGTTAGCTGTAAAAGTTTCCAATGGAAAGTTAATACCGTCTTCATCCTTAGCAGCACCAACTACTTCATCAGTTTCTTCTCCTGCAGTTTTCATTTCTGCTTTTATTATATCTCTTAGAGTTGGACGATTAGCCTCTTTCACATGACTGTCATATTGCAAATAAGCAACACCAAGCATAACGATGGTATTCACCAAGACTAGTATTGTTAATAGTGGACTTTTTCCTGAGGAGGATGCTTTCGCTGCAGTCTCTTTTGCTTCTGATAATTCATCTGCCATAAAATTCCATCCATAGTATTTTAAGATTTAAGAACATCGCCCACTGGGCATTTTATTCTTTCCTGTCAAAAATTATACATTTTAGATTGCTTTGGGGCAAGGAGTAGGACTTACTCTAGGCAATTTCTACCTGTAACATTTTGGCACTTATTGTATTTTTCATGAGTTATGTTTTATTGCCCGTCAAATAACTGACGAAGCATCTCTTTTGGTCAGCTATATCTGTTTATTTTGTTTAGTTTTTTTAAATAAAAAGGGGAGATATAAAATCTCCCCAATATTCAAGCTTAATTTTTTATAAAAATTAGAACATTTCCTTCCAAGCTTTACCTGGACGAAATTTTGGTAAAGTTTTAGCTTTGATTTTTATTCTTTCACCTGTTGAAGGATTAACGCCCATTCTGGCCGCTCTTCTTGCTTTAGTGAATGTACCAAAACCAATTAAAGAAACATCGTCACCTTTTTTAACTGTTTTTCTAACTACGTCTAAAAGTGTAGACACAAGATGATCTGCATCCTTTTTAGTGATGTGTTGTAATTCTTTGTCTTTTAAGATTGCTTCGATTAACTCTTTTCTGTTCATACCTGACTCCCTAGTAACTAGTGTTTATAGTGTTGTAAGTAAATTCTTGATTATTTTAGGCAGAATGACAATAGCAAATTAAAAAAAATAACTTAAATTAATTTTTCTTGCCAAATATGAATTTCTTCTTCAATAGAAATTCTTAAAGACTCTAACCATCCCATAAGCAGCGATTCTTCGCAGCTTTGACTATGATTATTTTTTTCATCTTGTGAAATCGTATCTAATGCTTGACTCACAGATCTTAATAAGACTGGAGACAGTACTCGAAAAAAATCATCCAGGTTTGGTAAGTCTTTATAAACTCCCTCATCATTTAAATTTAAAAGTAAATGGTGCAACTGATTCAATTTTTTTATCAATTCTCTAAGTTCAGATATATCGAGCAATTGTTTTAAATCGTTACAAAAAAGCTGGATAATTTGATTCTTATCGGTATGTAAAAGATGTTCAGAATTGAGATCTCGTAGAGAAGCAAGGTTTTTATTCAAAACATTTACGTTAGTCCGATTCTTTGTAGCTTGATAGACATAATTCATAGCTATTCTCCCTTTTCAAAAAACTGAGTCTTAATTCTTAAAGGCATCATACAGTAAAAAGCCCCTGATGAACCGGGGCAGAGAATCAAATTAAATATAATTCTTGTACTCGTTTATTATAGTTTTACTTTTCCACGCTTAATAAGCTCGTCAACTATTCCTACAAAATGATCCGGAGGGTATGCACCTTTAACTGGCACGCCGTTAATTAAAAAACCGGGAGTTCCTTGCATACCAAAGCCAGCAGCCTCTTTAAGGTCTTCTTCAATTCTATTATTAACTGTTTTTGAGTTGAGATCAGAAGCTAATTTCTTCATATCGGCTCCAACGCTTTTGGCCAATCTTTTAAAGAAAGGAGTTCCATTTTTAATTGCTCTTTGATCATCGAAAATAGCATCATGAAACTTAAATGCTTTCTCAGCAGATTGTAATCTTATTGCTTCAAAGTATTGAGCTCCCACTTTTGCTTGTTTATGAAATGACAAAGGTAAATGCTTATAGACAAATCTTATCTTATTGCCATATTTAGCTCTTAAGGCTTGAACTGTGTCAAATCCTCTTTTACAGAATGGACATTCAAAATCAGAATATTCTACTAATGTTAAAGGGGCATTCTTATTACCTCTAATTGCCTCGTCAGCCCTAATGTTTGGAACAAGTGGTTTATCAAAAGTTTCAGCTAATTTTTTCTTTTCCTCTAAAGCTCTTTTCTTTTTCAAATCTTCTTGTGCATTTTTAGCTGCTTTTTGGATTGCTTCAACAAAATCTGCGGGATTTGCTTCTATAGCTTCAACTAAAATTTTAGGGTTTTCTTTCATGAGCTTAGTCATTTTATCTTTCAATTGCGAATCACTCATGCAACTTGCTAGGCCCATTAGAGCGATTGAGATTGTAGTTAACTTTATTAATTTCATAACATTCCTTTTGTTAAACAAGATAAGATGAGCTTATTTTCTTTGAATTTGAAGGAAAACTCAATCTTTTACTTTATAATTTTTTTCTAAATAATCAAGATACTTATTTATAGATCGACAATGAGGCCTTAAATAGTAATAACCCATGAGATGGATACGCTGCTTATGGTTACCTTTTATAAATGCGCGCATTGTTGAAAATATTCCAAACGCTGGTACTGATACCTTTCCATAAAGGTGCAACGCTAATAACAGATAAAGTAAAACGTGAACTAGGTTAACCCATAGTAGAACATCGTCTATGATATGAGTTTGCTTTTCGAGAAAGTACTTAATTAAAGCTGTCGGGTGTAAGGTTTGGACGGCCAGATTAATAATTCCGTCGTGGATACTGACAGCCGCGTTATTAAGAAATACTGATAAAATAATAGAAGTTAAGACAATCAAGAATGAAAACTGAACAAAAAAGTCTCGTTCAAAAACTGGAGAATGAATACGACTATATTTATCAGGAATGGTGATAGAATCAATTCTTCCAAGTTTTTTAGCATTTTCCATGTAGTTGAAAAAGTATTCACTAAAGCTTGTGAGTAACTTTAAATCTGTAAAGAAGTCAGGGTCGTAAGCTGTTTCCTTGTTTTCGACAAAATCCTCACAATATTTTCTAATGAGCCTAAATGGCCTTAGAAATAAATTACTGAGATATATTCCTACAAACACAAGAATAATAAACATAGTGCCTAGAAGGTGCCATTGATCTAAAGTAGTATTGATTACAAATTGATAATAGGTCTCTTCAAAGAGGGCTATATCCGTCATATTATGTGCATCAAAGAAGAGAAGATCCATACGAAGAATGATAAAAATAAAGCTCCAAGTTACGCAAATAGTAATTAAAGGGATAAGTGTTATTTTTAGCGTGGTAGATAATCTAAACCGAGCTTCATCATTATAATAAACACTTTCTAACATTTTTTTAAATTTGGTCAGCCTATTTTTGAACTTTAGCAACATTCGTTTATCCTCATCTGTTTTTTTCATTATTTTCTTCTGCTTTATTATCGTTTATTACGGAGCTTTCTAACATATGGAAATTTCTACTACTCAGAAGATAAAGACCTCTAATTATACGGCCTCATTTCTGTCTATTTTCTAGACAGATGAAGATTTATGAACAAATGATGGCAATATTGACGTACATAGATACTATTAACAACCTGTATTTACTTGCTTTATATCTTTCCACTCAGTCTGTGATAGTGGCACACATCATGCATCTAATTAAGGCATATTAATTTAAATATGATTTTTTAGAGAAAAGGAGAGAAATCATGAAAACGAATACTAATCATCCACTCGCAAAGGTAGCAAAGATTGCTGCTATCATGAGTATGTCAGCATTGCTGATGACTTCGTGTGGAAAAAAGAATCAATCCGATTCTAATGCAGTAACAGGTCAATCACCAGTTTTTTCAAACCCTCAGCAACAAGCTGACTACAACTCACTGAAATCACAATACACGTGTGATGGTGGAGAACAAAGACTTGGCGATATCCCACTTTCATTAGTAAATGGTGGCAACCAAGGTGGAACACTTAATGGTCAACTTCAAAATGGCCACGTAGGTGGAGCACCTACTGAAACCTTTGTTGGGATTAACTATGGATTTAAAGATCTACTTATTATTACAAAAGTAAGTAATGGTGGACAGGTTTCATATAACTTCACACTCTCTCTTTGTTCAAAAAGGGGACAAAGTGGAATGTGGTTTATTGGCGGAGACGCTCAATTATCAAATTTTCAAGCTAATGCAGTATTGCCAGTATCTAGTATCAATTGTTCTTTTGGGAATGTTGTTAATGGCAACATCGCATTTTCAAATTCAAACTTTGGTCAAGACGGAAGATCGTTTACACAAGTTTGTTGGCAGTAATTAAAGACATTTTTTAATTATAATCTTCCTTCGATGAAGGAAGATTATTCTCTCCTCTCTTTTTTGGGTGGGGTAGAGTAATTACCTCTGTCCCATCTAAAAAAAAAGAAGTTTTATAACAATTCTAGTAATTTTTTTTTAAACGAAAGTTCGGAAAATAATGGGCTAATATTTTTTTATATCCCCAACCTCTTCTCGCTAAGGCAAAAGCACCTACCTGACACATACCTACTCCATGTCCATTTCCTTGACCCTTAGCAAAATAACCATGTTTCGTTTTGACAAATTTAAAGAAATTGGATGGCATAACGACGCGACCAAAATATCTTCTCAAATGATTTTTTTCAATAATAAATTGTTTACGTCCAAGATACATTCGAATTTGTCTATTTCTAAATCTATCAGAGGCTATTCTTACTTGGCTCCAGCTTTTCTGACCAACTGATAATGATTTTTTTAAATGACCTTTTCTTTTGGCCCATCTTAAAAAACCATTAAATCTCTTTTGAGAAATTTCTTTATTCCATCTTCGCTTTTTATTCGTCAGGCAGTATCTACAAGGAACTCCTTTATAACCATAAACCTTATTTGCCCAAACCTGGCTAGGCTTTAAAGTTTTACCACCACAACTTGCGTGGAAAAAGATTGGTTTTAGTTTTCCACGATTATCAACCAAGACTTCACCTCGAGTTGAGCGAGTCGCAAATTCCGTTTTGCGTGTTGTATCTAAGAATGATCCTGCCACTTGATGTTTTTCAGAGCTTTCTAAATCATAAAAAACATCATATCCATAACCCCTTGAAACTTGTTGACTCTCAATTTTATGAATCGCATAAGATCTTGCTGCAACCGCCTGAGCTTTTAGGGCCTCTACATGCCAGCTACTATTCATTTCTTTTGCCAACAATGAAGAAAGATAACTTTCTAATGGCACTTGATTGATTAAGTCGCACGATGATTCGTTATGGGAAGCAACAACCAATAACTCTCCTTGATACTTATTTCTGTTAACTGTCAATAAACCTGTGCCTGACTTAAGAGAAGCCAGTAGTAATGGTTTATTCAACCTTCCTATATTTTTATTAGCAAAACCTAAGCAGTTAAACTTAATACTTTTTCTACCTTTAAATTGTTTGGTTGATTTATTGGTATGAAATTTTCTCTTAAGATCAAATCCACTTATAAGGACAGATTCTAACTCTTTTCCTATAAGAACATTTATATGGGGTTGCATTTTTCTTTTTATCAACCTTCTTCCTGCAACAGGAGCGGCATAAGAAACAGAGCTTAAAACAAGGTTTAACACTAAGCAATACTTAAGATAATCCATCATGGATGTTAATTTCCCGTCCTGGGTTTACTATACCTTATTAATTATATCTTATTTCGAAAAAAGGGAAAGCTTTTCTATAAACTAGCTATTTGCTCCATTGCTTTTTGTAGGTCAATCCAAGCAGATCTTTTCATGTTGGGATTTATTTTAAGATAGTCGGGATGAAATATAGGCATAAACAGGATTGTATTTTGGGATTTATCCTTAAACTCTATGCTGCGACTAAATATTTTGCCATGAACTCGAGAGAGTCTCTCTTTTTGACCTAAGAGTATATTCGTCGAAATGGCGCCCAACGAAATAACAAATCGAGGATGTTTAAAATGAATGACGTTGACGACTCGTTTAAACTCATCACTTTCAGTATCTTTATCTTCAAAAGGAAGACGTATATATTCTAAGGGAGATAATTTCATTGCGGTGATCATATTATTTAAAAGATCTTCTTGATCACTCTCTGATGAATAATTGTCCCCCAAGAAAAGAAAATCTATTTGGTCATTTTTATCTGCTAAGATATCAGCTTTGATTCTTTCATGATCAGCATTATATTTTAGCTTTAGTAACTTTAATGAGTCATCAGACTTATTAAGTCTGATCTCACCGCCCTTAAAAGAAATTTTTTTCTCTTCAATTCTTTTTGTTTCTGTTTTTTTAACTACAAAATCTTCTAACGCATTTAGAGTTAATTCTTTTTCATTGGGTGTTATTTTATCGACGAAAGTAGTATTTGGTTGGTGTGTGATATTATTTTCATTAACATTTTGAAACCAATATCCATTCTCAAATAGAGCTTCTCCGAGTCCCTTCCGTCCATTGAGATCGACTGAGTTTAGCATCAACTCTCCAGTTCTCATTTGGCTAAATATCTTTTTAAAATCCATGTAAAATCAACCCATTACAGCGACGAAGAGAGGTGAAACCTCATGCGCAGTTTAGCTAGGTAAAAACAGTCCTAAAGTGACATTCTTTTAATGAGTAGTAAAGGGTGTTCGCTATCTGTCGAGAAGTACTATAGAAGGTAATTTACCTGCTAAACCTACCCCCCTTCAAGGAGTACCCGTATGCCTATTGACACCGACTTCAAGTTCGAAAAGTTTGAAGAATATTTTGGTGACATCGATCAGGTCAAAAAAATCATTGATCAATGCCAAGTTTGTGGAACAAAATTAGTGCTTTCACACCTTTCTGATTACAAAAACTTATTTGTCCAGGAGACTGCTCGCTGCCCTGAATGTGGTGCAGGCAATCGCAAGAAGTTACATACCTTAAATTAAAAAATAGTTTAGAAGATTGGCATTTAGGATCTGTCTTCTAAGTATTTTTTTATGTTTTTTGAAATTTTTTGACTAATACAAAATTTATTCATTAATTCGTTTTCTGACAACTCTGTCAATTCATCCAATGTTAAATCTGATTTTTTAAGTATTTTTTGTTTTGTCTTTTCTCCAACTCCCACAACATCATCTAACCAAGAGTGAAAAGTTCGTGATTTTTCATTTTTATGATGTAATCTTCTTGAAAAACGATGGGCCTCATCCCTCATTTGAACCATAATTCGAAATAGAGACATATTCTTTCTTAAAAAATATGGATTCACACGACCTGGAATAAATAATCTTTCTTCACTTTTAAAAACTTCCTTATCAGAGAAATTTTGTTTTTTACCTGATTTAGATTTGGCAATGCCAACGACAGGAACATTAATATTCTGATCCTTTAAAACTGCTTGAAATGATGAGATTTGTCCCTTTCCCCCGTCAACAATAAAGACATCGGGCAAGGAACCATGTTTAACTCTTCTTGTGATCAACTCACTCATCATAGCAAAATCGTTGTTTCCTTCGGGCAGTTCTTTCATTTTATAATGACGATAAAGTTTATTTTCAGCTTTCCCCTCAATAAAAACGATCTGTGAAGCAGCGGGAGAAGCCCCTTGCCAAATCGCGATATCAAAACATTCCAAAACAATGGGTCGCTCTTTAAGTTTTAGTAAATCTTTAAGTTTGTTTAAACCTACATAGATACTCTCTTGATTAGATAGTCGAACTCTCTGGGATTCAAATGCTTGTGAAGTTGCTAACTCCATCAAAGATTTAAGCTTTTTACCTGGAGATTTAACCAAGATAGGTTGTTCTAATTCTGACATTGCTTTTTTCATTATTTTAAAAATATTATCTTTAAATGGTAAAATTAAATGATCTGGAAAAGCATCAAACGATTCAGTATAATATTGATAAAGATAAGCACAAATTTCTTCTTCTAGTGATTCTCCAATAAACTGATTGGGAAAATGAAAGTTTTTATGACCTAACATTATTCCATTTCTAATAATTTATATTGATAAATCAACCTCTACATCCCCTTGATAGAAACTGATAAGATCAATATTTTTTTGACCAGTATGTAACTCTGCATTTTCTTGCTTAGAAAACGAGATAAAAGAACTCAAAGTTTCAATATAATCACGAATCATAGCTGCCTGTTCAAACTCTTCAGATTCAGCACTGACAAACATTCTGTTCTCTAAAGCTTTTATAGACTTTTTTCCCTTTCCCCGAAAGACATCGAGAGCACAATTCATGACATTTTTATAATCTTCAATTGATATTTTGTGGACACAGGGGGCATCACATTGTTTCATTTGATAAAGAAGACAAGGTTCTTTCCTTGAGTTAAATTCTCTCAAGCTACAATCTCTTAATTTAAATGCCTTAGTAACAATGCGAATAACTTCTGAAATATTTGAGCCATGAACGAAAGGGCCGAATACTTCAACCTTTTTTTTACGTTTTATTTTTCGCCTATACTGAATACGTGGATATTTTTCATTGTGGTCAACCATCACGTAAGGATAGGATTTATCATCCTTCAGCCGGATATTATATTTGGGGATATGTCTTTTAATAAGTGTATTTTCTAAGACAAAGGCTTCGGCATCTGTCTGCGTTAGAACAAAATCAAATTCTCTAATATGAGATACTAAAATCTCTGTTTTTCCATTTTTTTGAGTATTGGAAAAATAAGATGACACTCTGTTTCTAAGTCGTTTCGCTTTACCAACATAAATTATCTCCCCTGAGGAGTTCTTCATCAGATAACACCCTGGTTTCGATGGCAAAGTTTTGGCCTTGTCAGATAATTTTATCTTCCATTGCTCAATGCGTTCTGTCTTTACTTCATCTGTCAAAACTTCTACCCTTATCGCTCACTGGGATCATACCCTATACAACTTAACCAAGGTAGCCAATGTCAGAAGAAGTAGCTGTAGGCAAAGAAGTGCTTTCACATTGTAATAAATGTAAACTCCCATTAGCTCATATTATCGTCAATATGAAAACGAAGACAACTATTGGGAAAGTTACTTGTAAAACTTGTGATGCTACCCATGTTTACAAGGATCCATCAAAAGTTAGAGCAAAGAAAAAAGCTACTGGTACCCGGAAGAGAAAAGCAACAGACTCAATTGCTGATCTGTGGTTAGAAGCTGTTAGCAAATCTGAAGGACAAGAAAAGCCTTATTCACCTAAAGCGGAATTTACAACTGGAGATATTATTGACCACTCCAAGTTTGGACCTGGAGTGGTTGAAAAATGTTTTGATGGTAATAAAATAGAAGTGATCTTTCGTCATGAGATTAAAATACTCATGCATAAGCTTTAGGTCCTAGTACCAACCTGCTTGACCACCAACTGAAAAATTAAATCCAAGTCCTGCACCGGCACCGTAAGGATACCCTCCATACACAGAACCGTATCCGCCATAGCCACCGCTTTGACGATACATATTCATTCCTGCCGTATTATAGTTTTGGTAAAGCGCTTGTTGAGCCGCTTGCATTGTCATACCATTAGCTTGTTGTACACTTTGTCCATATCTAAAACGATCTTGATTCATTTGTTGCATTTGAGCTCCACCTTGACCAGATCCCCAGCCTCCAGTGTTATTCCAATAAGAGCCGCCAGGAAAGCCTGCTCCACCACCCATACCAATTCCCATGCCACCGTTGATCATTCCTGGTCCACCGAAGCCTCCACCGAAGCCTCCGTTCATACCTCCACCGAAACCTCCGTTCATTCCTCCACCGAAGCCGCCGCCATATGGTCCACCCATACCGCCTCCAAATCCGCCGCCCATTCCAGGGTAACCGCCAAATCCGCCGCCCATATTTATTCCGCCG
>JABGXW010000039.1 GCA_018675575.1 Bacteriovoracaceae bacterium
GCTTGGATTTTTGATAATCTATTTAAAGACACTGGAGTTGAAGATAAAGAGTTTGATAATCTCATTAAAAATGAAAATGTACACTTCGTTAAGGTGGATCTTAACAAAGAAGTTGGGAAGTTAGATGTTCCAGATAGTTATGATCTCGTCTTTCACTTGGCAGCGATTAATGGGACAAGATTATTTTATGAAATCCCTTATCAGGTAGCCACCACCAATCTAAGAGTCACCTTAAACTTTTACAAGTGGCTTGAGGACAAAAAAATTGGAAGGTTGATTTATTCATCTACCTCTGAGGTCTATAGTGGTGCAGAAAAAGTGGGTTTATTGGAAATTCCTACCTGTGAAGCCGCGCCAGTGGTCTTTTCCCAGCCAACTGATGTGAGATATTCGTATGGTACAAGTAAATTCATGGGGGAATTTTTAACATTGCATTTTTCCAAACAGTTTAATACTGAAACATCAGTGATTCGGTATCATAATATCTATGGTCCCAGAATGGGGAATAAACACGTAATTCCCGAATTTATGATTAGAATGAAGGGAGGGGAAACCCCATTCAATTTGTACGGAGGAGAGGAAACGAGATCATTTTGCTATGTGAACGATGCTATAGAGGCTACATTTGAAGTCGGTCGTTCCGCCAAATGCGCAGGAGAGATTATTCATATTGGTAATTCATCGATTGAGATTAAAATATCTGACTTAGCAAAAGCTATGATGCAGATAATGAAAGTCGATTATCCTATAGTAGAAAATGGGAGCAAAAGTTCTTCAGTTAAAAGAAGATGTCCAGATACTTCAAAGCTAAATAAACTAACAGGATTCACCGCAAAAATTTCTCTTGAACAGGGCCTAGAGGAGACTTTAGACTGGTACTCGAAGAATTATTAATAGGTTATTCTAAGGGGGCTTTTTCTACCAACTTGTTTAATAAAGAGTTCCCTGTCTTAGATTTTCCAGAAATGAGGTAAATAAGAAAGATGTTCATTAGGATTGCGCCAAATAATAAGTAACTTCTTTGGGGTGCGAAGCCAAAATGAATGTATCTAGATGCCACAATGAATCCCATCAAAGAGGCAAAGAAAGGATTTGAATTACTAAGGTAATAGGATAGCCAATCTATGGTAGCCCCAAGAAGTCCAAGCAGAAAAGTTGCTACGAATAAGAAAACATAGGAACCAGTATAGTAAAGATAACCGATTAGGCCCGGAAGGGTTATGTGGGAAGTATTTTGAGCCTTTACTGCAGTTGAATAGTGGGAACTTGTGACCACTCTATCATAAAAACTCGTGCCATTTAGCACTCTTTTTTCTGACAGGGATTCCTTAAAAAGTTCCCAACTGGTTTTCGGATAGGCTGAAACGCTCATAACTCCTTCTAGGCCGACCCATCTGTTTATAAATAAGCCTTGTATCATATTTTCAACGTATGAAGAAGTTCCTTTGTAAACTTTCAGGTTGCTATTTAACGTTTTCCAAACTCCTTCTGCTCTCGAGCTTGTGATTACTGTTGGGTTGTAAAATACTTTAAGCCGGAGATATTGAGTTAGTGTCAGACTTAGGAAAAAAAATGAAATAAATACGAATGAGATAAAGCTAATCTTTTTTAGTGTGAGTTTGATATTTAATTTCGTTGTGAGCATCCAGCCACCTAACAGAAGTGCGCCGAATAATAAAATCATACCTCTACTCAATATTGATAGGGTACTTGAAAAAAGTTCCAAAATTATTACAATTACTACGGATTTGGTTATGGTCTTGTAAATCTTAAATTCTTGAAGAAGAATGGTGCAGGAAAACGAGGTTAACCCAAATAAGAGTAGCCAAGTATAAACGGAATTTAGCTTTAGGGGAAGTACTGTTTGACTTGCCATTCCCCTTTGGTAAATCCCAAGCAATAGATTTGAAATTCCAATTAGCAGATAAAAGACGGTGAAACATATTAATATTTCTTTTTTATATTTGCTATAAAATCTTGTAACAATTTCACCATAGTTTTTTTGTAATTTTAATTGACTGTAATTCATTAAATAGGGTCGGATTAAACGTGCGGAAATAAATCCCAGGGCACCGATCGAAGCCACCATAAGTGCATTGTCAAAATGTTGACCTGAAAAATTAAAAAAACCAACTGCCTCTCCTGTGTGCTGAAAACCACTTATTAGAAAGAAGCTTAGTTTGGACCAGAATCCTAGAAGCATCATTCCACCAAGGAAGGTGTCAAAAAAGAAACTTCTCTTGGTGAACCCAAGTCCAAAAAGTCCTAGAAAGCAAAAGGAAAACAAGATATAACAAAGCTTATTACCGGGATAATTAATTGTCCCTAGTACAACTACTGCTAAAAGCAGGATGATTATTCCCAAGATGAATTTATTGATTTTTTCTAAATAATCCATAGATAAACGGAATGCCTCCAACAATATTAAAAATAGAAGATAAAATATAAAAGATGGTAAAAATATCGGCTCCTTGCTTATAACCCACAGAACTTAAAGTTTCTGCAAAGGCTATATGGCCTACCCCTAAACCACCAACAGAGATCGGTAGGGTTGATATAAAATAGGAGTAGGTGAAATGAAAAGCAGCTTCAATTAGTGAAAAAGAAAATTCCGGAGCAATGTTATTTAAGATATGTTGAAATATAAAAACCGTAATGAACTGTATCAAAATTGACGAAATTGTCATTCGAAAGAAGTAGAAATGATTCCCTTTCATAATTAGGTAAAACTGCATTAGGTGTTGAAACCTTCTTTTAAAAAAATTTGAATGGAATGTATTTGATTCAAGTTCTTGGGCAGATGGATAATTTGTTAAAGAATACTTAAGGGCAAGCTCTATAAAAAAAGGTACTAACATTATAAGTACACAAAAAATTCCTAAGTAAATACGAGTTATAACGATATATTCAATATGACTTGTGTTTAAAAATAATGAAGCAATAAAAGCTGTGATGACATAAGAAAATAAGGTATACGACTTAACTAATATTGAGGCATGCAATGTCTGATCTTTGGACAATTCAGTATTATCATCTGAAACTTTTTTAATCTTATAAATATCACCAAAAATTCCACTTGGTGCAATATTGCTAATAAAAGTAGATGCCCATGATGTCATAAGAACCTTTTTAAATGATTGGAGTGAAAATTCGATAGGAAGAAGTAGATGATATCTAAAAGTAGTAATTAAAAGTTTTAAAAATGTTAAACTAAAGAAAAAGAAGAAAAATTTTGGATTTGTGACTATGTCGGCAACTTGTTCAAAATTATATTGATAGCGATCATAAACCCAATAAATCGTAAGGATTGTGATAATTATTTTGACTGTGAAAATAATATAATTTTTCATATCAATCACTTACCACTTCATTTAAAAAGCTTTCTGCATCATGGATTCTGTTTTCTGAGCTTTTAACTCCTAGAAAACGATCAATAGCATTTGCGATAGAGGTTGAAGAATTAGGATCAAATGTTTGTATGGGGGTGCACGCTTCTCTTACAAAGTCTCGTTCACTGGCAATTATTGGTAGATTCGCAGATCGAGCTTCAATTAATGGCAAAGCAAATGACTCAAATAAAGAGGGGAAAACTAAAGCATCTGAATTTCTATAAAGAGAAAGTAAGTTCTCTCTTTCAATCTTTTGAATCAAGTTGATCCGAACTCCATCGCTTATACATTTACGAATCTTTTCGAGGAGTCTATTTGAATGTGGACGAGAAAGAACAAGATCAAATGAAAATGGTCTTTTTTGTTTATGAAGAGATCTTAGTGCCATTAATAAATTATTTACGTTTTTATGAGAGTCACCAC
>JABGXW010000040.1 GCA_018675575.1 Bacteriovoracaceae bacterium
AGGGCTTCTTCCTATTCAATAATAAATTGAAGAGAAATATAAAAGCTGTAAAAAAAATAGCTGTTACAAATAAAAAAACTATTCCCAGTCTAGAAGGCCTTTTTTTATTTACGTCCTCAAGCAATCCACAACCTGCTGCTATTGAAGACTCATAAAGAAATTGGCCGTTAGATCCAATGACTGCAAAGCTATTAGCATTAGCTATGATTCCATCAAAATCATCCAAGCGAATTCGACCTGGAGCGCCATCGCCACCGGCCCCTCCGGAAGCGTCAGGAGATCCAAGAGATTGCAATCCTCCGCTTCCACCATTTACTTGAAGTGATGTTGAAGCATTTAAAAAAATATCTCCCGTAGCATAAAGCCAAATGGCCCCTCCTGAGCCACCGCCTCCCCCGCCACTCGGACCAGAAGCTAAGCTACCCTCACCGTTACCACCGTTGCCACCATTAGCTCGGATGCTTCCTGTCACAAAGATATCACCATCAGCAATGATTTTTATAGCGCCGCCGCCGCCGCCGCCAGCACCTCCTGAGCTTGGAAATGCTAAACCAATACCAGTTCCTCCTGCACCTCCACCGGAACCTCCAATCATAGTCGTTTCAAAAAGCAATTCATTGCCAAATGTTGTCGAGGGTACTGCTCCGCCTGTTCCTGGCGGAGATAATAAAATATTATTACTATTTCCATCTGCACCAGCGGTTCCACTAAAAGATGAATTATGATTACCTCCACTGCCACCACCACCTCCACAACCATCGAATGTGCTACTATCATCTCCAAGTCCACCCCCAAGGCCATTACTCGTGCCATCAGCTGAGCTTCCGTTTTCCAAGGTGCATCCAGCTGCAGCAGAGCAACCTCCCCCTGCATATCCACCGGGTCCTGCAGTGCCTGCTAAAGAGGCCCCATTTGACCCATTAGCTCCGTCGCCCCCGTTTAGGCTTAATGTCCCGATTATTGAAGCATCGCCTTTAACTTTAATAGTGACAACCGTTCCAGAAGCAATAACGTGATTTCCAGCAGGTATAGAAAGAGAGGTACAATTATAAGTTTTATTTATTATGACGCCTGAAAGAACACATTGCCCGTCGGCACCTGTCCCAAAATCTAAGGCGTAAGAAAAGTTGATAAAATAAAAATAAAAAATAAAGGCCTTTGCAAAATAATTCATTTGTATATTTTAACAAATTTCGAGTAGATGACTATCATTTTATAATTAAATGACTTGTTATAAAAAACCAATGTCCAAATTTCCTAAAGAAACATTAACTGGCCTACATTGCCGTTAATAGAAGCTTATTGATTTAAAAATGCATGCAACGCTGGAATATCATCTTTAAGATCTTCAAATTCAGGCATATCTGTTGTGGTTCTCAGTGGGCACGGTGCCCCAAGGTCATCTTTTCTATTCGAAAGTTAAAGAGCTAAATGCTTAAGCAGTCTGATTTAAGTAAAATACCATTTTATTTCAATTAATTTTGAGGTGCTAGGCGCCGAACATTCATATTAAAATTAGATTTCTTCAAGAATTAATTTGATTCCGTTCTCACCTTTTATATAACCAACAACGTTAAATTCGGAACCTGGTAAGAAGAGAACTTCTTGTTCGTGTCCTGTGGCAGATATTTTAGAAATATCTTTCCCATTTTTACCTCTTATTTCCATTGTGACAGGAGTTTTATTCTTACCTGGATTTTGATAACGGGTTGTTCTAAGTTGATTTTTAGTTGTTGAAATAAAACCAGTATCAGAGACCGATGTCTTATTATCAAAAGCATGTTTATATTTTAAAAGTTCATCAGGAGAAAAGTCTGTTCCTCTGTAAGTTGAGGAATTATGAGAAGGTAATTTCTTTAAACCTTTTACTAATTCGTTAAATTTCTTTTGTAAATTGTCCCCAAACATTTTTGGAGCTCCTGGATAACCTCGCAAGATAGTATTATAATCTTGATAATCTCCTAGACTATATCCGTATATTTTATCTATTTCTGCTTGAGTTATTGATTCCGGTAGATCTAAATCTTTAACACGGGGAGCAGGTTTTACTCTCGATGGTGTAATAGGAGTCAATTTTCCAAAAGTTGCCTGTCTTTCTCTCACGAAAGGTTTTATTAAATCATCTAACGATATTTTTTTTACTCCCTCTTTAAATTTTTTTATCTTGTCTGCAGTAGGTAAGTTTTTTGTTATATAGCTAAGTAGTTCATTAAAAGTTGAAATAGGTAAAAACCGTTTTAAATACGTTATGGCCGCTAATAAGAGTTCTATTGATTTTTTACCTAATTTTAGTAATGCTCCAGCTGCCTTAATTATTGTAATGCCGGCAACACCGGCACCTGCAACTGAAGTTACCCCTGCCGTTCCAGTTCCTCCTACTACAAGCCCACCTGAAATAACACTTAAAATTGCTCCAGTCCCAAATTCATATACAAGCATTCCACCGATACCGCAAAACATATCTTTGACTTCAGAGCAAGGTCTATCACTCATTGATTGCATAATGTCAGGAGATACTTCTACAAGCTCATTGTATAATTTCAAACTCATTGCATAGTTAGCACTTTTTTTAAAATCAGGATTTTTTTGATAACAGTATAGGTTTTCTATTGTACTTATTCCTTCAGCAGTGCCAAGAAAATGCTTAAGCTTTCTATAAGCAGAATTTGCTGAATCAAGAGACTCATTTGCAATTTGCGGGGTGCTTTTATAACCTAGAGAATTTAAAATAAATTCACCTTGAGGAAGCTTGCTAATGGTCATCCTTGCACCTTCTTTAACAGAAAGTTTTCCAATAGAGTAAATTAGTGAAGCATCACCCAAAGGCCATCAACAAAAATACCTTTGCCTAATTGGTAAGCACAGTCTCCGTAGAAACTTAAAATGTTTTGATGCTTGCCAGAGATATTATCTTTACACATTCTAGTGCTTGATAAATTGATTTGATCAATATTTTTAGCCCGATTAGGTTCAAGTTTATTATTTTTTAGTTCAGATATTCCTAAAGATATTGCCACATTATTACAATCAATCATGGCAATTGTTTGTAGAAAAAACGCTAACGAAAGAT
This sequence comes from Bacteriovoracaceae bacterium, assembly GCA_018675575.1. Lineage (GTDB taxonomy): Bacteria > Bdellovibrionota > Bacteriovoracia > Bacteriovoracales > Bacteriovoracaceae > M0603. Next base: position 3,071 of record JABGXW010000040.1, read on the forward strand.
CCTGTTCCTCTTTATTTAGACATTCAGCTTTACTTAGGGCAGGATTATTAATCAGACTCTGAGTGCCATTAAGATAGGGAGTCATATAATCAATTTTAACAGAGCTAACATTACTTATGTCTTTTGCAAGAGTTAGTTTAGATGATAATAAGATGACAAATATTAGGAGTATTAATTTGATTGTATCTTGGCCATGTCGCATAATTATTGATCGGAATATTACAAAAATAATAAATAGAACTCAAAAGATCAACTTTTCGTCTATTATAAAATATAAGGTCTTAAGCTATAATAACCAATGGCTTATTACCGATAAATAAATATGAAAGTTGCTTACTTGATTTCTTTTTTATTTCTATTGCTTCTACTACAGACATGTGGAACAGATTGTAAGAGTCAACCTGATAGCTCTTTAGTAGATAATTTGGGAAAAAAATGTTTTGTAGGAGGAGATCCTTTATTGGTTGACTCTGAAACTGGTAGTGGAAGCTTTGGTAATAGCACTACCTATGCAACTGGAGCTAATCCTAGATCAGTGTATGCCATAGATCTTGATTCTGATGGGGACAATGATCTTTTAAGCGCTGATTCTAGTTCCAATCAAATTTCTGTGCGCTTTAATGATGGAAATGGCACCTTTGGCGCTAGCACTACCTATGCCACAGGAAATCAACCTTTTTCAGTTTATGCCAATGACCTAGATGGAGATGGAGACAATGATCTTTTGAGTGCTGACGCTGGCTCAAATCAAATTTCTATGCGCTTTAATAATGGAAGTGGCGGTTTTGGTCCTGCATCAGTTTATGCCACAGGAGCTGGTCCTGCATCAGTTTATGCCACAGATCTTGATTCTGATGGGGACAATGATCTATTAAGTGCTGATTATAATGCAAATCAAATTTCTGTGTTTTTTAATGATGGAAATGGCGCTTTTGGCGCAAGAACTACCTATAAAACAGGAACTAATCCTTACTTCGTTTATGCCATAGACCTTGATTCAGATGGGGACAATGACCTTTTAAGTGCTGATTACGGTTCCAATCAAATTTCTGTGCGCTTTAATAAAGGAGATGGAGTTTTTGGTGTTAGCACTACTTATGCTACAGGAACTGGTCCTTTATCAGTTTATTCCACTGACCTTGATTCTGATGGGGACAACGACCTATTAAGTGCTGATTATGATGCAGATCAAATTAGTGTGCGCTTTAATGATGGAAATGGCGTCTTTGGTAATAGCACGACCTATGCTACAGGAAGTAAGCCTATATCTGTTTATGCTAATGATCTAAATGGAGATGGGCACAATGATCTTTTAAGCGCTGATTACGGTTCCAATCAAATTTCGATGCGCTTTAATCAATGATCAAAATTAAAAGTCTATTACTATAATTCAAAATTGAATATGGAGTCGTTTTTTTCTTATTGAAATTATACTGATAAGGTTTATTAATTGACTTTTGAAGACAAAAAATAGGAATAAAGTTTAACAACCGGAGATCTTTTATGGGCATACATACTCTGACAGACTTTTTTAAGTGGTACACAATTTTCGCGGGTGGGATTTATATTTCTACCGCATTAATGCTAATTTTCGCTCCTGATTTCGTTTATCGTACGCAAAGTCGCTGGTTTAAAATATCACGAGAGATATTTGACATCTCCATCTATGCTTACTTAGGTTTTTTCAAGCTAATCTTTATTTTGTTTGTGTTGCTGCCTTATTTGGCGCTGCTAATATTGCAATAGTAAGTATTGATTCTGGACAATCAATTACCTGTTAATGCATCTATGATTTTACCTAGGAGAGAACTTTTATTTTTTGATTGATCTTTATTATTACTTTCTTCAGGTAAAGAGTCCAAATTGGGATCGATAGAAGCAGTGTGGCGCGTGTTGTTGGTTGGATTTTCTGAACAATGTTTATCTTTCATCATTTTCACTTTAAGTCGGTTAGGCATATTTATTTGTATAAATTTTTCTCCTGATTGCACTAGTAATTCTGATGCACCTTTACTTGTTGTTTGAACTTTTTCAAGATTTTGTATGAAAAAATTTTCAACAAAAGAAAGGTTTTCACATGAAATAACGTCAGGATTTGTTAATAAACTTAGGAATAACTTCTGTGTAGCAGTGTCATTGATTAGAACGGTCATAAATTCTTTTCCAACCATGTCAGTTATAGATAGATTATTAATAAAAATAAGGTTTAATGCTTTTAGGTTTTGTCGTCCAGTCTTTTTATTTTTTAAATATTCTCCTGTTCCCTTTTTATTTTCAATTGCTCTTCCTGAAGAGGCAAGTCTTGAATTTGATGAGACATTAGCAGATGTGACCACTGCTCCATCATTAGAATATGATGATGTGATTTTTCTTTTTGAAGTATTAGCATCTTTTGCAACGAAGGAATCTTTTGGTGCAAATGTATCCTTTATATCCACACTGTAGTCAGATGAAGTATTTGATTTCCTTAACTTTTCAATCTGGGCCTCCATGGCCTTAATCTTTGCTACTCTATTTTTATCCACTCCTATATTTTTTTGAGCATTTGAAGATAATGCTGATACTTTGTTTTTCTTAGAAGCTAATTTTTTATTTACTCGATAGTCATTTCCCCATTCTTTGGAGGACGATTTATCATTTTTTCTTTTGCTTGCATTTTTCATGTTACTTTTTGTATTTGTGTTAGAAACTATTTTGGGAGCATTGACTACCTTATTATCTATTGCCATACCACCATCTAATATATTTCCATTTACTATTTCACTTGATACTTCCCCCACAAATGATGTACTTTCAAGCTGTGGTTCTAATATTTTATTAAGCTTAGGCTTGAAAGATGTTTGCTTCTTAGGTATATATTTTGTTGGCACTCTCTTGTTATTCGCTGTAAAGTCTTCTGTTGATACGTTCTTGCTAGTCTCTGTAAAGTCTTCTGTTGGTTTTTCTTTTATAATTACCTTTGGATCATCCTCAGGATAAATTGTTGGTTTAACGGGCTTATCAATGCCACTTATAAGCTCTTCACGAATAGCATTTCCTATTTCAGCAATCACTGCAGCATTACTTGTATTTGTTGATGAATCATTGATTGTTTGATTATGTTTGCGCATCTCTTTAATAATATTTTGGGCCATAACTGTTGGATTATTATCTACTGTACAAACGGTAGCTTGAGCGTATATTTTTGTTCCTGTAAAAGATAGTGTGTATGAAAAAATCAAACTTAAGATAATAATCCGTGAATTAAATGTTTTTCTAATCGTTACGGGAGCTATTTTCATTAAGAATCACCTCCATAACCACAGTTATCCATTCCTTCTTTTAATTTAAGAAGCTTGGCCTGTAGTTTCGCATTATATAATCTTTCTCCATAATTTTTTATGTCATCATTGAGCTTCATAATGTCTTGCTCAATTGTCACTGAATTTGATGATGAATCTGCTTGTGCCTTAAGTAATTCTAATTGTTCTTTAAGGGCCGTCAGCTCGCTAATCTTTTGTTTGAAATTTTCACTCATGGTAGTTGCTTCATCTAATGATAAATCTTTTACTTCATTTGATAAATGGTCTTCTTGCACTTTTCTGATAAAGTCTTCTAAGTTTTGATCAGCTAGTCCTTCTAACTTTTGTTCTTTTTCTTCTTGCTTCTTTTTATTAAGCAGAATCTTTTGAAGTATCTTTAATTGAATTTGTGAACTCGGGGACGAACTATTACTTTTCAGTTTGGATAAAATTTTACTATTAAGCAATAAATTAATGCTAGGTTGTTTAAATGCATTAAGTATAGAGACTTTCATTTCTAAATTAATCATATCCTTATGATATATTTTTTCTAATATATTTACAGAGTCTTGTGTGTTCATTTCTGTTAATGTTTTGATTGCTTCTTTGAGAACTTTTTTATCATTTGAATGAACAACAAGGTCATTCATAAACGCCCCTCTGTCATGTTCAGATAGAAGAGGAATCAATTTTAAGATCTTGAGTTTTTCATCTGAACTAGCATTGGCGTCAGTCAATATGTCTTGAAAAACTTGCAGCTTTTTCATTCTACAATACATAAAATCTGTCGTTATTTTATCTTCTTCTTTGCTTGCCGTAGAATACTCATCGTAACCATTAACAAACTCTTGCCATTTCTTTTGTTTTTCAGATCCATCAAAAACAGACTCAACTTCTTGAAAAAAAATTTCATATGTACTGAGTTTATCTCCTCCATTATCATCTTCATTGTTTATTGAAAGTTTTATGTTTTTCTTATATTTATTTTGAAAAAAATTACTTAGGGAACCAACATCATTAGAATTCAATATTAATGCATCGTTAATTCTGTTTTCATCCCATTTAGAGCACTTTGGTGGTGCAAGATAATCTATCGCTACAGTTGTTCCTGTCATCTCTTCTAAAAGTTCTATGTAGTCTAAAGCTTTTGCTTTGATTGGTTCGTTATTTACAGATGTTAAATTAATAAGTTGAGCTTTTGCGCTTTTATTACCTTTTTTAGCAGAATCATATAATGACGTCAAAACAGCAAGTCTAATTGGTTCACCAAATGAATTATCTTGTATTGTTCTATGTAGAAAATTTGCGATATCTTTATTAATTTCCTGATCGTTTTCATTGGCATTTGGTAAATATATTTTTGCTAATTTTTTAGAAATATATTGAGTTAATTCCCCTTTGGCTATTTTATTATCACTTCTAAGATACCTTGTGATTAGGCTCACAAACCGGGGCGCCATTCTATCTGGAACAATATTCATTAATTCATCTATCGCCGACTTTCTTTCTTTGATGGACAAACTTTTATTTATTATTCGTTCTTTTAGTAGTTTTGATTTTATATTGTAACAAATAAACACAGGTACTTCGAGAGTTGCTTTGGATTTCACTGAGACAATATTTGAACTTTCTTCTGAAATATATTTTAAAAAAGCATCACTTAAGTCTATTTCTTTATAGTCGAGACTCTCACCAAACTGATCACAGTATTTTTTATATTTATTTTTTTTACAAAATGAGGTCACATGACTTTCATATACATTTTTGATAGATAATGACATCTTTGGATCGTTTGTTAAAATATCACCACAGAGTAACTCATCATTTATCCCTGAACCAAGATCTGTAATCTGATCATTAGCAGTAGTCTGTAAAACCTGAACTGTACCATTTAAACATGGGATTAGTTCCCCATCAGGAGAACTTGGCACACTCGACACGCCTTTATAGAGGGGCATGACCAAAATGGCAGTAAGGAAAATTATTTTTGATCTTACCATCTATATTTATCCTTAATTAGCATAAGAACTTATCGGTAGCCGATAGCTTTAGTTAAGTATATCTTGCCTTAAATTCACCTTGATTCAAAATATTGACTATATTTGCGATTATGAGTCATAACGAAATAACCTATGCCCCAATATTGAGGCAATTTATTATTTTGTATTTAATAGATAAGTAGCAAAAATCACATCATAGCTAAAGCTCATTCAAGGCCTTATTCATTGCAGCCTATTAGTAATGTAAACTTAATTTAATGCCGAATAGAAATTGAGGATTGATATTTTAAAATAATTAATTAGGGTGAAATTGTGAAGAGATGTTCAGGCATTTACATTATTGCGTTTTTCATTGTAATGAGCAGTCAATTATATTCAAAGAATACTAAGGATAATAATAAATTTGCTCAATTTATTAAGTCTGAGTTGATAAGACTTAATTCAAAAACAAAAATATCTGGTAACAAACGTATCATCACTATGGATATTAATAATGATGGCAAAGTCGATTCAGAGCTGATTTATATCAATAATAAACTTTTTAAAGAACAGTTAGATTTTAACTATGATGGTACATTCGATAAAATAGATTGGTATTTTATGACTGGCGAACTGCTACAAACAACTACCATCGATTCAAATTATGATGGACAAGTAGATATTAAAATCATTAAAACCTTAAAAGGAGCTTCAGCTGGTTATATAAAAAGAACAAAATATAGAGACAAAGATTTTGATGGAAAGTTTGATAGTAAAATTACAACTGAATTTGCAGAACTTCAATCCCAATCTACATACCAAAATGAAGCACATGTAAATTGCGCACTTGACGACTACCAAGAAGTCCATTTACCGGCAATTATAGATAATAACGATCAAAAGTTAATTACGGACCTCGAATGGGCAGTTAAAAATCGATGGGAACCATATTATGATACTAGGGGGTTGGGACAGTACAACTTTAAGATTCAAGTTCAAAAGTCTTGTCAACAAGAAGGAGCAAAAGAAAATCAAGATTTGTTCGCAAATAGTAATATACAAGAATCTCTAAAAAAAGGTGTTACTTGTATGGGGCAACTTAACGATACTTCTAAAAACCCTCAATCATCTGTTAATTTTAGAAAAGTTATTGCGGGACTAACTGGTTATGATCATAATGGAAGTAGATCAGAAAGGCATAACAATCCTCTAAGATTGGTCTGTAAATTAGAAAAACAGATACCTGAAGTGTGGAACCCCCCCGGCGAAACTGTTTATGCCATGGCAACGACATCGAATAGAATTAGTAGTAATAACTCTATAACTAATATAGGAGAACAACCTCCATTGATAATATTTCGTCCAAAATTAGCAAAGAGTTTAGAGGCGAGAAAAGTTGATTACAAAGGCCAGGGTTTAAGAGAAAAGTTTCATAAATTACTTTTTCATGAATTTATCCATACAGCATTAGGAACGAGTCATGCAAAAAATGAACGGCATAATGTGGATAATGTCGATTATGCACAAGCTTGTGGAGACTACTGCTTTAAACAAGCAGGAATAGACACGGAACTCACAAAAAAATCTCGTCGTATTTGTTCTGGTGAATTCTCCATGGAGCGTGGCAATAGTGAAGATTACGCAAGAGTCATGAAAAGAATCAAAGAAATTCGCTAAATGCCCTCATAACTATTTAACTTTAGGGTATTATGGTAACGATCCCGTGTTCATTAAAGATTTTCCAAAAGTTTATCACCGAATAGCTCATTGCGAGTAAATTATGCCATCAGACGTAGCAGTTTGGAAACACGATATCTAGGATCACCAGTAACTTGATATAGCTGGTCTAAAAGCATAACTATGGGGAGCGCGCCAATTTCTTGAGACCATTCTATAGGTCCAAGGGGATAATTTACTCCAAACTTCATCGCCGTATCAATATCTTCATCTGTGGCCAATTCATCTTCTAAAGAAAAATAGGCTTCATTAAAAATCATGGAAATAACTCTTGGAAATGTAAACCCAATTTCTAAATCTTTAACAAAGAATGCATTTAACATTAAGTCTTGATAGAGATTATGAATAAATATTTCGATCTGTTTATCTTCAGCGTAGGCCTCTCTGGTATTTGTTGGAGAAGTAAAAGCGGTGCTGACAGCTCCTCTTAGATTTTTTATTTTCTGAAAATAAATTTCTCCCCAAAAACATGAAAGTTCAGAAATAATTGGACAGTCTATTTCAAAATCTAGGTAGGAGAGAAGTCCCATCTTTTGTTCAGGGGGAGTGATTGTGAAATCAAAAAGACATTCATATTCTCTCTGTGTATCTTGTTTTTCTTCAAATAATTCATCTTTTTCAACATCATAAAAGCGAAAGTCCTTTGTTTTACTGATTTCTTTTAATTGGTAGTAAAGTGGATGGTTCTCTGTAGCGAGAATTATGAATTTATTTGTAGTCATAGAATCCTTTTTTGGACTTTCTTCCATGTCTACCAGAGTCGACCATGTTTTTTTGCAACCTATGTGGAGCAAATCGGGGCTCTTGATAAAATGAATTCCAAATAGATTCAGTTACTGACAAATTGACATCAACTCCAATAAGGTCGAGAAGTTCAAATGGACCCATTTTAAGGCCACCAACTTCCTTCATGATATTATCAATCTCTCTAAAATCTTCTTCTGTACCAGATATCCCAGCGATTCTTAGAGATTCACCATAATAGTTTCTGGCCACTCTATTGACGATGAATCCTGGAGAGTCTTTACAAATTGCGGGCCTTTTATTTTTAGATTCAAACCACTTGTATAAGTCTGATATGATTTTTTCTTCGACTTGATCATGTCCGATAATTTCAACAAGCTTCATGATAGTAGCGGGATTAAAAAAGTGAAGACCTAAAAACCTTTTACGTCTGTTTTCACATAAATCATTGGCCAAAATCGTTATAGGAATAGAAGATGTATTTGTTGCAAAGATTGCCTCTTTGTTACAAAATTGATCTAAGTCATTAAATAATTGTTTTTTTATATCTACATTTTCAATAATTGCTTCAATAATAAGATCATAATCTTTATTAAACTTATCAAATTTAATAAAATCTAATCGAGACGAAAATAACTCTACTTCTTCCTTTGTAAATTTCTTTTTAGTCTGTAGAACTTCAAATGAGCTATGAATTTTATTTTTTGCATTTGTAAGAGTCATTTCATCTTTATCAGTTAAATGAACACTAAGGCCTTGCTGCGTAAACCATTGAGCTATTGAAGAACCCATTGTTCCTGCACCAATAACAAGAATTGAATTAAGCTCCATACCTGCTCTTATTGTTTTATAGGTTGTTTTGATTCATCATATTCAGGAATGGTTAAACCAACTTGTTCACAGATAACTTCAATTTCTTTAACAAAGACATCTCTAACAACAGCATTTGTACGTGCTTTTAAACCAAGTTTAACATACAACTCATTAGTTGAACCTTTGGAATTACCAAAAACATTCATTACTCGTGGCCACCAAAGATTTAATCTTTCTTGTAAAAATGCTTTTGTTTCTGGATCTTTTCCTAAAATCTTAACCCATTTGTCACCGTGCGCAAGGTGCATAACTTCTTCTTTATAAATACCTTCAATTCCTTTTTTCCAAGGCAGATAAGAAGACTTTAGAGTATCTTCAAGCTGATGTCCTGCCGCACGATCCATAAGAAAATTAAAGAGAATAAAATCAGTCCAATACTTAATATTATAGTAAAAAATATTAACTCTATTATCATTTTTAATTCTTTGAAAACCAATATTTACTTCGTCTTCCTCTAACTTATAAGATAAATCAGAGTTACTAACGTAATTCTCAGTTTCTTCCCCCATATCTCTTAATAATTTATAGATCACAGAAGCATGTCTCATTTCGTCTTTTACAATTTGTGCAACCAAAACTTTTTCTGCTAAAGTAGGAGCTTTTTCAATCCAAGGCATATATCCCATTGCACCTGAGTACTCAGAATCTCCTTGCATCCACAAAAGGTTGAGAAGACTTTTTTTGTAAAGAGCGGGCATCTCATCACCTTTATCAAATGTTTTACCATTTTTTATATCTTCAAATAATTGTAGATCTTCTTGTGAATATGAACGTTCAGTTGCCATTTTTTCTCCTTTAAGATATTAGCGAGTTATAGCATGTTTAACTCTTATTTTTCAAATTCTAATGACCTTGAAATTGAGGCGGACGCTTATCAAAGAACGCACTGAGTCCTTCCTTATAATCCATCGAATTTCCAAGAAACTTCTGGGCCTTGGTTTCATTCTCCATTGATTCAGCATAGCTACTGTCCATAGCGTCCCTTAAATTACTTTTTATATAATTGACTGAATGTGGTGCCATCTCTGAAATATTATGCGCCCATTCAAATGCTTTTTCTAGATAGTTTTCATTCACATAATTCACAAGCCCGTATTCTTCCATTTGAGCACCTTGTAAAGGTTCATTAAAAAGAAAAAACTCTAAAGATTTTTTATATCCCAATGCTCGCTCGAAAATAAAAGAAGATCCTGCATCAGGTGTTAGCCCTAATTTAGAAAACCCTGAAATAAATTTTGCTTTAGGGTGGCAAGTGATCATATCGGCTGCCATGGCCACAGATAGGCCAGCACCTGCGGCCACACCATTAATAGCTGCAATGACAACTTTTTCTGAATTTCTGATAGCATTTACTAGGGGATTCCATTCAGTTTTAAGAGTATTACCTAAGTCTACAGCTCGTTGTGTGGCCTGAACATTTCGGTCGTTTAGATCTTGTCCAGCACTAAAAGCTTTACCGCTGCCTGTAAGAATTATGCAGCGTATCCCAGCTTCATTATTCGCTTCTTTAATTGCATTTACTATTTCAGCTTTAGCATCCTTGTTCAGCGAATTATAGACTTCCGGACGATTGATGGTGATCAATCTTACCTGTTTATCAGTTGTAAGTTTTAAGTATTCAAAATCAGACATAATATTTCCTTCAAAAGTTTGCCATATTTTGACTTATAAATAGCAAGCAAGCAAGATGATAATCTTAGCGATTGCGCGGCGAGTAATTGTTGACACTCAACAGGCATCACCATACATAATAGTTAAAAAAATTAAGGAGATAGAGATGTCAGTTGAAAATCCATTAGGTTTAAGAGGAATTGAATTTGTTGAATTTACTTCACCAAATCCCGAAACACTTCATAACTTATTTTTGGAATTTGGTTTTTCTAAAATAGGTAAACATAAATCTAAAGATGTTGATTATTATAGGCAAAACGACATCCACTTTTTTATCAATAAAGAAGATGGCTCATTTGGTAAATCTTTTGCAAATCTACATGGACCTTCTATCTGCTCTATGGGTTGGCGAATGGATGATGCCTTATTGGCTTGTTCAACTGCAATTGAAAGAGGTGCAAAGATTGGTACACCTGACTATCAAAGAAATAATAAAGAGATTCCTTCTATCTTTGGAATAGGTGATAGTCTTATATATTTCATAGACGATTTTGAAAATCCTAAGCGTTATGAAGAGATGGGATTTGAATATTTAGATAATCCAATCCTTTCAGAAAACAAAGGTTTTATTGCTATTGATCATCTTACTAATAATGTTTATCCAGGAGAAATGGCAAAATGGACAGAGTTTTACAAATCTATTTTTGGATTTACTGAAGTTAGATATTTTGACATCAGAGGTGCCAAAACAGGACTGACTTCTTTTGCTCTTCAGGCCCCTGGCAGAAGCTTCTGTATACCAATCAACGAAGGAACAGAAACAAAAAGTCAGATCAACGAATATCTTGATGAGTATAAAGGTCCTGGAGTTCAGCATTTAGCATTTATTACCCATGATATCGTAAAATCGGTTGCTTCTTTAAGTGAGACTTCTATTTCAACATTAGATATAGATGAAGAATATTATTCTGAAGTGTTTGATAGAGTTCCAAATGTAACCGAAAATTATAAAGATCTGCAAAAACATGATATTTTAGTTGATGGTGACGAGGCTGGTTACTTGTTACAAATTTTTACAAAAAATATAATTGGTCCTATTTTTATAGAGATAATCCAACGTAAAAATCACTTTTCTTTTGGTGAAGGTAATTTTGGTGCTTTATTCAGGTCTATAGAAAGAGACCAAGAAAAAAGAGGATATCTCTAGAATGACCTATAAAATTCTAAGTGGAAATGAATTACTTATTCAAGGAGGACTTGAAGCTGGATTTCATTTGTATACAGGCTATCCAGGTTCTCCACTTGCTGACTTCTTTAATATTTTAAATGATAAAAAAGATGACTTAAGTGAAAAGGGAATAAGGGTTGTTATTGCAAACTCTGAAGCAAATGCTGCCGCGATGGCATCAGGAGCTAAACAAGCGGGAAAAAATTGTTTAGTCGCCATGAAATCCATGGGGCTTCATGTGGCATCAGATGCACTTTCAGTGGGGAATTTCGCAAATCCTGGACCAGGTGATACCGGAACAGTGATTGTTGTAGGAGATGATCCTTGGTCAATGTCGACGTCTACTCCTGCGGATTCAAGATACCTTTTTAAACATTTACATATTCCTTTTCTTGAACCATCTACTCCCGAAGAATTAAAACAATGGATGAAGGAAGCTTTAGCAATCTCTAAAGAAACTTCTGTTTATCAAGGATTGTTATTAACAACTTTTATGGCAGAAGGCGGGGGAAGAGTCAGTATTGAAGATTCTGCTAAAATTGATAAAGGACTTTTGAATGTCGACCCAGCAAGCTTTGATTTAAGGCAAAATGTTATGGTGCCGCCAAACTCCCTCCACGCTGATGCTCGTATGATTAAAGAAAGATTTCCACGAATTATAAAGGCCCTCGAATCACGAGACTTAGATGTTATTCTTGGAACAACATCCTCTGAGGTAGGCCTTATTTCAAGTGGTGTTATTTATGAAACTGTTAAACAAATAGTAGAAGATGAAAATGATCTTGAAAACATATCACTCTATAAATTAGCTTGCTCGTATCCATTAACAAACAAAAAACTTTTGCCGTGGTTAAAAAGATTAACAACACTCGTAATCATTGAAGAGAAAAGAGGCTTTTTAGAAAACGAAATTAGAGAATTCTGTTCTAAAAATAATATTCAACTTGAAATACATGGAAAAAATCTTTTTCAAGCATTTGGTGGTCTCACTTATGAACATGTAAAAACACAACTGAACTTTATACTAAATCAAGTAGGTATTACTAATTGTGTTTACAAATCAAAAGAATATTTCAATGTAAGTGAAGAACTTCCAAAAAGGCTACCAACATTTTGTCCTGGATGTCCACACCGAGAAACATTGAGTTTATTAAAAGACTTAAGAAAAAAACTAAAAGAAGAAAATATTGATTTGATAACTCATGGAGATGTGGGGTGTTACTCTTTATCGTTTCTTCCTCCTTTTAAGGAAATGCATAACCTTTCTGCTATGGGACAAGGTGGAGCTCTTGGTGCGGGATTTGATATTTTTACAACGAATCCATCTGTTGTTTTGATGGGGGATAGCACATTCTTCCACTCAGGAATAACTGATATTTCAAACTCTGTGCAACTAGCACATGATATCACTTATATTCTATTAGACAATGATAATACAGCTATGACGGGACATCAGATGACTCCTAGAACAGGTGTTTCGGTTTCTGGTAAGATAAGACCACGTCAGGATATGGTTACTCTTGTCAAATCTTTAGGCGTTGAGCAGATAAAAGAAATAAATCCAAGTGATAGATATTTCTATCAGAACTATTTGTTAAACACAGTAAAAAAAACAGGTGTAAAAGTCATAGTTTCAAATAAAGAATGTGCATTAACTTACCATGGCAAATTAAAATCAAAAGAAACAAAAATATTTAAAGAAAATAAATCACTAGAAAGTAAAATATTTTACCAAATTAATACATTATCTTGTGAAGACTGTAGAGAATGTGTTGAAGCTACAGGTTGCCCAGGATTAACCCAAATATTTGATGCTTATGGACCTAAAGTTAAAATTGATACACAGATCTGTGTTGCAGACTCATATTGTACAAAGATTAAGGCCTGTCCAAGTTTCGAAAAAGTAATTGCTAAAAATTATCATCCTACAAAATATAGAAAGAAAGATCAGCTCGATTATGACCTTAAATTAAAAACTCCCAATATATTAAAAACATTTGATCATATTTCTGATGGAAATGACTTGAAAATTGTTGTTACTGGTGTCGGTGGCTCAGGAGTGACTACAATCTCAAGAGTACTTGCTGAAGCAGCTAAATCCATGGGTAAAAGAACAGATCTCGATTTTAAGTTCATGGATCAGAAAGGACTTGCTCAGAGAAATGGTAATGTTACAGGTCATCTATGTATCTATAAAAAGGGACTGTCTAGAGGAGCTATCACACCATTAGGTTCTGCTGATTTATTATTATCACCGGATTTAATCGATGGTGCTGGCCAATTAAAATACTTATCAAAAGAGGGACTCGCCATATTTGATAACGATTTCCAAGTTCCACTTTCTATGACTTTAGATACAAATGATAAAAAATTAGGATTTAACTCTTACTCTTTTAAAAAGAAATTAAAGAATTTATTAAAAGATAAGCTCCGTATTTTCTCTATGAAGTCAAAATCTGAAAAATACTTTGGTAAATCAGTGTATGCATCAGCAATGATTTTAGGAGTAGCTTATCAAGAAGGCCGATTACCCTTTTCAGAAAATGACTTAGTCGAATCCTTTACTGCAATTATAAGAAGAGAAGAATTATCAAACAACCTCGATGCCTTTCGCTTAGGCAGAGAGTTTGTCATTCAAAATAAACATGAATATCCTGAAAAGTTAAAAATAAGATTGGATACCTCTCCTTACCAACAATCTATAGCTGATAGTATGATGCCTTATCATCATAAAAATATTGTTATTGAAATATACTTAAAACAAGTAAATCGTTTAATCTTGTATCTCCCTCTCATTAATCCAAATCATATTGCTCGATATGTTCACGATATCTACATCTTTGACAGAGGGACTCATATTGAAGATTTTATTTCAAATGCATTTGAGCTTAAGACACGATATAAGAATACAGACCATTTAAAAATAGCATTAAGAGTATTAGCAAAAACATATTTTATTAAAGACGAAGTTATGGTCTCTCACCTCATGATTTCTCCCATTCATACACTGCCTATGGATAATAAGTTTAATAAATTCTCAACCTCTTATAAAAGAGAATTTATCAATAGACCGAGCTTTGATATATTAGGTATGAAAATTGAATTCAATATGAGTCCGAAAATATGGATGCTTAAAGTTATGCGTCAGTTAAGAATCTTAAGGATTCTTTTACCTTACTGGCATAGAAAAGAAAGAAGTATTTCTAAACATATACGAAATGAAGTATTAGCAGAAACTCACAAACTTAAAAATAATGATGACCAATATCAGGCACTTATGAGATTAGATAATGTGAAAGGATATAGAAAAATTCGTTATGATAAAGCTGCTATAAACTTAGGATTGTCATAAATGAAAGAATCCGTTACCGCCGTCATTATTAATTCAAATGGTGAACTATTAATAACAAAAAGACATAATCATCTAAGAGCATTTCCTGGTTATACTACTTTCCCTGGAGGCAAAGTTGATAGTAAAGACAGAGACAATGGCAATGACTGTCTTTTTTCACATCAGTTGTTAGATCATTACGACGCACATCTCGTCATCGCTTTACAAAGAGAATTACAAGAAGAGATTGGCCTTGATATTTTTATGGCACTAAAGAATTCTGAAATTATTGCTATTTCTCACTTAGGTGTCGCAGTCACACCAGACTTTAACCCTTATAGATATTCAACTCATTATTTTAAAATTCAACTTGCTGATAACTTTATATTAAAAGTTAGCGAATCTATAAATGAGGAAATGCAATCGTGGAGCTTTATCTCTCCAGAAGAGGTTCTAGGACAATTTAATCAAGCTGAAATACTTGCTGTCCCCCCAACTATAAAATTAATAGAACAATTAAAATTAGATATTAATCATGATTTACCTATAGATTATCGTTTAGATTATAAAGAAGAATTTGAAGTACCCATGATTGAATCGATAAAAGGAGTTAGACAATTTTTACCACTAAGCTGTACATTTCCTCCCGCAAATAGAACAAACTGCTTTTTACTTGGTGATGAATTTAGAGTCGTAGTCGACCCTTCTCCAAAAAATGATGAAGAGTATAAAAAACTAAACTATAGTTTAAGTAAGATAGGATTTCATAAAATATTTTTAACACATCATCATCCTGATCATGTTGAATTTTCCACAGATCTTGCGAGATTTCATAATGTTCCTATGGGGATGGGGCAAGATACATATGATCGTTTAGAAAGTATTCATAGCAAAAACTGGTTTCATGATGTTGAGGTTCAAATACATATTGATGGAGATATTCTTACTACTTCTTTAGGATCTGATTTAGTTTTGTATTCTACACCAGGTCATGATGAAGGACAGTTTTGTATTGCTCCTAAGTCACTTAATTGGTGTATAGTTGGAGATTTGATTCAAACCATTGGAACTGTGGCCATCGGTGGGGATGAAGGAGATATGGCAAAATATTTCAAGTCTTTGGAATTAATCATCGATATGTCACCAGAAGTTGTTTTTCCTTCCCATGGGATCGCTATAGGTGGAACTTATAAGCTAGAACAAACTTTAGAGCATAGGAAGCAAAGAGAATCTCAGATAAAAGAATTGCTTATGAAGGGGAGAACTAGAGAAGAGATTCTTTTTAATATTTATCCTGACTTAGAAGAAAGACTCCATTTCTACGCACTTTATACTATTGATGCACATATAAAAAAAATAAGATCTGAATTGCATTAACATTAGAGAGTTACTGGGACATTATCGATTATTTCTAAATCCGCTCGAATAACAGAATTACTTGCTCTTAATTCACTAATAATAGCTTCTAGATTACCAGTTTGGTTTAACTCTAAATAATAGGTATGTATTGATTCTGAATGATAAATCATATTGAGATTATACTGGTCTATAATAGTGTCAATTTCTACTTCAGGCATCATTACGAGAACAATCTTGCCTGTTAATATACCCATCTTTCCAGAATCTTTGTTTAAAGTGACTAATGAAGGGCCTTCTGGATTAAAATTACTCAAGCTAATGGGCTCTATATTTTTGAAAAGTATATGTTGATTTACTTCAGAGTAATATGTCCCCATTGTTTGATCAAAATCAACTTTGTTTATTGCTTTTAGCTTACTTGATACAAAGACATCTCCAGCAGGTGTATTTAAGGTATTTTGGTCTATAAAAAATTCTTTTTGAATACGTATAATATTTTCACGAATAATTTGATGATTTTTTTTAATTGGTTTTTTTTGTGAATGCCTTGCTGGCAGACGTGAATGATCTTTAAACTTCCAAGTACGATTGGGCATTGCTGTTTTTTTCTTACTTGAAGGCATTCTTATCGTTTTCGTTTTTTGTAATTGGTTGGTGACTTTCCTTGAAGATGTCGAGGTATCTTTATTTTGACTTTGATATTGTATTTTGTCCGTAACACGTTGTGGTTCATTATCTTTGTAAAACCAAAAAAATAGGCCAAAAATTATTAATGATATAAAAACAATAACTTTCTTCATACTTTTATTTCCTAATGGCCATAAATTTTAAGACTCCAGTTATTAATGATTCCGGTGTCATTAGTTACTCCATCTAAAACTTTTATGGTCCAGTTTCCTGTTGCTGTTTCTCCATAGAAAGCGTTTGATAATAATTCTGCAGTCCAATTCGTTTGTGCCATATTTGAATTAAGATTAATAAGAACTGACTTTGTGCCTGAGGGGGATGTGATTTCAACCCCAACTTCGCTCATATAGAGATGGGTAATAGTTGGAGTAATTTGAATAGATTCGACTGTTAGCGCAGAAGCTGAGTTTATACTATTTGTAGCTCCTGCTGCAGAGTTGTCAGGAATCGCAATATTAATAGCGCCAGAAGCATAACTAACTTCTTGTAGTGGTGCTAGAAAAGATACAGTATTTTGTGCTGCAATCACTGCATCCTTAGCGTTAATTCCACCGAATCCATACCAATTATGAAACCTATATCCAGCTGCATTCATAACCCATCCAGGTTCATAGGTATGCCCAATAGGGACAGCGATTCCTAAAGGATTACTGAGATTAATAGCTGTAGTATCAATATATCTTGCAGTATCTGCTAATATTTTTCTAACATCTCTATAGCCCAGATTAGGATTTGCTTCTAACATTAAGGCAATGACTCCTGACGTGACAGGAGCAGCTGAACTAGTTCCATTCATTATTGAAGTATATTTACAAGTGGGGTTAAGTAGATTAGTTCCTTTTTCAAATCCATTAACAGCGGTGGGTCCTTGATCAGCGGACATTCCGACGGCACAAGTTGATAAATCTGTAGTCATTATTGCCGGATCATTTTGACCAAACTCACCACCCATGGCAGATATCCAGATATTCGCTCCAGGAGATGAGTAGCTAGATCTCTGCCCTTTGGCATTGAGCGCCCCAACAATAAGCTCCCATGGATAGGCCATATCATTTGCTAAATTTGAATTTCCAGCATAAAAATAAGTTGGATCGGTAGAGAGAAATGGACAAGTTTGGGCAATACTTGAAATGAAAGAGTTTCCTGAAGATTTCACATAATTTGTACCTTTTCCAAGACGCAATGTCTCAACACCTGTTTTAAGTTGCGCTATGAAGCTTGGATCGAGCACAGCAGACTGACATTGTTCAAAGCCGTAGCTGTAATTAAAAATATCAAAAGGTCCATTAAGTTGATCAAGGTCAGCAGCTAAATTCGGTGAACTAATGCCAACAAAAGTAAATCCTGAAAAGTCGACCTCAGGTGCGACACCTCTTGAGCCTAAGTTATTTTCTGCAACAGCTGCCACTATTCCAGTCACCATGGTGCCGTGTGCAGCAACAGGAACTGGGTTGGCAATCCAATTGGCCTGGATATTATTGTAATTTCGATTGTTAGCACCATCATTATTACCTGCCAGGTCTTCATGAGTAATTTCTACACCAGAGTCAGAAACAGCAATTGCTATTCCGTTTCCAGTTTCTCCGGATAAGTCCATTGTTTGTGGTGGTATTTGTATATCTTGTCCTGAAGCTCCATTGTTTAGGGCAAAATTAGTTTGTCCTATGTTTTTTAAATGCCAAGCATATTGTACTAGTGGATCATTAGAAAAAGCAGCAGCTGTAAAATTTATTCCGATATTACTTACCTGATAATTTGTTACATCTGAAGCGAGTGGCGTACTGACAAAGATGGCATCATTAAATGTAAGTTGTATATTGGAGACATTATCAATGGGATAATGGTTAACTGCTGCTCCCGCAAAATTTAAAGTTAATTGTGTATTTGAATCTCTTGTTAATGTTGCAACAAGACCACTTGGTACATTTGTAAATGAATAGTTTCCAGCGATATTGGTATTAAATGTATCTCCAGTGAGTGTGATAATACTTGTTTCATCAACAGCTCCCATATTGGCAATATTTTCATTAAAGGTGAAACGTGAGTAGTTTAAGAACGCCGGAGCTAAAAAAATTATTCTTAAATCTGATTTTGCATAATTAATAACACTAGATGCCAAAGCAGAATTAACAAAAGCTGCGTCAGCAAAAATAAGACTAATATTACTTATAGAATTACCTACTGAATGATAGGTCGCGGTACCAGCAAAACTTAACGTTAATTGTGTATTTGAGTCTCTTGTTAACATTGGGATCATGCCGGTCGGGACATTTGAGATAAAATACTTTCCCGCTAAAGAAGCAGCAAAGTCATCACCGGAGAGAGTAATTGTTGCTGTTTGAGTTACAGAACCATTATTTAAAGCATTCTCGGTAAATATGCTCTGTGAGTAAGTAAGAGTCGTTGTATTCATGAAAACCATTTGAAAATCTGATTTTGTTGTATTTTGAACATAGGAGATATTATTACTATAGACGAAAGCAGTTTCATTAAAAATAATTTGAATATTTGAGACAGTGTTTTGCCCACTATGGGCAATTGCAGAGCCTGTAAGGCTTAATGTTAATTGAGTATCAGAGTCTCTTACTAAGCTTGGAACAAGTCCTGGAGGGACGCCAATGAAGGAATAGCTGGAAGAGATGTCTGCGCTAAATTTGTCATTATCTAAGGTTATGGTACATGTATCTGTTGTAGATCCATCATTTCCAAGAACCTCATTAAAAACTGAATTGCTATAAGTTAATTGTGGATAAGAAAAAAATGTTAAAGTAAAATCATTTTTTGAATAACCATTGATGGAGGTAGCAGAGACTGTATTTTTAAAAGCAGTATCTAAAAATGTTATGGTTAAATCTGTTACAGAATCTGTAGCTATATGACTAGTTGAATTTCCTAAAAATGAAAGTTCAAGGGTAGTCGAACTTGTTCTATTTAAAAGTGGAATTAAACCATTTGGTAAATTAGTAATGGTATAACTTCCAGATAAACTGTCTGCAAATTCATCATTGGTTAAAGTTATAATAGTTTTGTCTTCGACCGCCCCGAGATTTGAATAAGTTTCAAAATAGGTTGAGTTGTCATATGTAATAACTGGGTTATCAAAAAAATTAAGACTAATGTCATTTTTTATATAATTGGTGAATGAACTTGCAGTAGGGATATTAAGAAAAGCATTATCTAAAAATTCAACAGTGACATTTGCTACATTATTAGATAGGCCATGAAGTGTTGCGTTGCCAAATAACTGTAGCAGGGCACTTGAACTAGTTAATCTCATAATTGTACCAGTCATTCCGGCAGGGAGGTTTGTAATATTATACGCACCAACTAAACTTGAAGCAAAGTTGTCTCCAGCTAAATAAATAATTGCAGTATCTGAAATTGCTCCATCGTTGCTATAGCTTTCATTAAAGTCATTACGGCTATAGCTTAATATAGGTGTGGAATAAAAATTAATAGCTATGTTTGGAGTTGAAAAACCAATCACATTTAGGGCCGATGTATTGTAGTTAAAGGCCGAGTCTAGGAAAGTTACTGTCATATTCGAAATAGAATCTTGAGTATTATTTGCAACTGCATTCCCTATTAAAGATAGAGTTAATTGTGTATCCGAATTTCTGGTTATAATGGCGACTAGGCCTGTAGGAACATTTGAAATTAAAAACTTTCCAGTCATGGATAATGGAAAAGTGTCTCCCGTCAAATTGATTGTTCTTGTTTCTACAACTTGGCCTGTATCATTAGTATGCTCTAAAAAGCTCATACCCGAATAGGTCAATTTTGCAGGATCTATAAAATTTAGGTTAATAGAATGGTTGTTGCCACTTATTTCAGCAGAGGAGGCTTGCAAGAACCCTGTAATGGCCGAGTTTTGTAAACTAAATAATAATGTTGATGAATTTTCTTGAAGATGTAAGGCCGCCTGTCCGGTTATGCTAAGTCTTGCTACTCTTTCAGAAAGCTTTACAAGGCTTGAGGAGAGTCCTGGTGGTAAATTTGAAATAACATATTTATTTGCAAGATTAGCTACAAAACTTCCACCACTTATTGAAATATTTATTGATTCAGTTATTTGACCAGTGTTTGTATAGGCCTCAGAAAGGGAAGATCCTGAATAAGAAATTTCAACGGATTCTCTTAGCCCAGCTCTAGTTACTTTGTTGGATTTTTCCTTTAAACCTTGTACACAACTAGTGCCTAGAAGAAGGATAAATACTAAAATAGAAGTTTTTAGATAGATTCTCACCATACCCTTTTCGTCAGATTTTATCCTTATTATAGGTGTTTTATTAAATTTCTTAAGAAATTAACGTAAATTACTATAAGTGCTTGGATGTCCGAAGAATGAGTGTTTAAAACTGTGTCTTATTTAGGTCATATATACAGCATGCAAGGGACTAGGGGCGTTCAATAATTTCCATTAGATAGCCTAGACAATCTTCTAGGGTTACTTGAATATTTGTAGAAAGCATTGCTGGAATCACATCTTTTGAAAGTCTTATTATTTTGTTGTCATTATAAACATAACTTGAACTGATGTCATTATTATCATTATCAAGAATTAAGGGGATTTTCTCTGTACCATTTGCATGGCAGAGAATTGTGTCTTTAGAAACGGATGCAAAATTTAAATCTTCAATTTCTTGAATGAAGGAAAATTCTACATCTTGATCGCTCTCGCCATTAAAATCTATAATTGTACCTGGTTGAATTTTAACTCTCGCAATTGTTTTATAAATCAATTGATTTTCATATTCAATTTCATTTAACGTATTTAAAACAATTAACTTATCTAAATATTCTTTTACTTTAATTATCCCTAACCCATCTCCAGATCGTCCACACTCAAGAACAACTGCTGGGCAATAATCAGACATTGCAACTGAAAATGCTCCTCGTGGTTCCGTAATTAATATGAGCGCTTCTCCAAATGAAAAAGCTAGTTTCTTAAAGTTCTCTTCTATTTTCGAAACGACACAATAAAAAGGGTTTTTTCCTGTATTATTATGAATGTCTACATGGGCAAATGGTTTTTCTGCGATGACAAAATCAAGAATTTCATTTGCCATTAGATTTTCTTCTGTTAACTTTTCAGAAATATCATGCTTCGACCAAATTCTATTGTAATCAGGTTGGGTTTGCAGACGGCGACTTGATTTGGCGGATGCCTTTGGGTTTCCAATGACTATAATCAGATTTCTTGGAAGTGCTATTTCTTGGTCTCGATATTGCTTAAGAAAAATTTGGAGCGCATAAAAGCCCGTCGTTTCATTTCCATGTAATAAAGTAGAAACTAAGAGGGGAGCAAGATTTTGATTTTCCCCCCTTATTCTAAATACAGATGGGCCTTCTAGCCAAGTCTCTACGTTTTGAGGAGAGATATTAAAAAAGTTGGCAGGTAGCCCATCAAACTTAAACCATTTCATGGTTTTATTCCTTCACTTTTTTTTCTTACCTTCAATAAGTAGCTCGACTATTTCAGGATTAAGTAAAGTCGATGTATCACCAAGATTGTTTGTATCATCGGCAGCAATTTTTCTTAGAATTCTTCTCATAATTTTTCCTGATCTTGTTTTTGGAAGACCCGGAGTGAT
>JABGXW010000041.1 GCA_018675575.1 Bacteriovoracaceae bacterium
CCCGTCGTTAACTGTATAAGAAAAAGGAATTTCTCCAAACCAGTTTTTATCGGGGATAGCAACTGTTTTACAAACTCCACCACTGCATGAACAAGCGGCATCAATTGAATTAGCGTACTGGTCGAGGTTATCGGCATAAGAGATTACAACATTGCCACTCGCTTGAACGTTGGGGTCAGGATCTAATATTGCTAGTTGCCCGGCGGCCCTCACGTTAAGTGCAACTTGTCTTATCGCCGATGATCTTTCAGGATTTCCAAGTGTTGATGGAACTTCAAGAGCGGCAATACCTGCCAAGGCCATAAAAGGTAATGCAGGTGGAAAAGCTGTCGCTAAGAGGTTTCCAGCGAGAATTGCGTTATTTACTTCAATATTTGAGTTATCCCAATTTCCAGAGCGTAACCAAACATTAGTCCTAATATAATTAACCTGACAAGAAACGGCCTCCGTTCCATTAGGATCTGAATAAGAAATAATAATATCATTCAAACCACTGTCCTCATAAATAACAGCGTCGTCTAAAAGCCCAAATGGTGGCGCTTGGGACCCTTGACATGATCTAGAAACAGGATCAAATGCCTGGCCTAAAGCACAGTCTGCAGTTTTCTCGCCTTTTTGACCCAGACAACCAGTCAAACTCAAAACGGTTATCACCCAGATGAAAAAATTTATATTCGTTTTACTAATCATATCAATACACTATCCTAGTAAGCTTATCGAAAAATTGCAGTGCAAGCTTTAGGTTTTAGCTTTCTCCCCTTATTTTAATTTTTAAACAGAATATCTTGCCGATTCTTTTTGAAAATAGCTTAGTTTTCAATGGTTAGGTGACCTTAGAACTCCCATTGATTTCACTACTTGAAAAAGAATTGGCCCAGATTAAAGGCAAGGGAAGATAATGAGTCTAGTAAAATCAGTTAGCTATAAGAACCTGAGAGTGAAGGTTCATTATGCCTACTATAAACTCATTAGTTTCAATATGTTATGATACATGTACGTGAAAAATACAAAACTTACTCATCTTATTATTATTTTTGTCTTAGGTAGCGCAATTTTTTGTCTTCTTTCAGCTAAATCCTTCGCAGCGAAACCAGTGACATTACAATTGGCCAATGATGAACTTGTCATAGTTCAATCTGTTTCCACAACTCTTAAAACATTTGTTATTCGTAGAGGCACAGATGATGGTGTCGCTCTGGGGCAAGAATCTTTATTTTCAACGACAGATATCTCTCTTCGAATGAAGTGCATTGAGATCTCAAGATATCATTCTCTTTGGAAACTTGTTGAACAAAGGGCCAGTATTCCTTTTTTAAAAAATGAATTTATTACTTATACAAATAATTTAGACCGAATCACAATGGAAGTGTCTAATTTAGTTGAAAAGGAAAAAGAATACTCTAGAATTATACTTAAAAACAATTTCTGGCTGTTTCGAACAGCACTTTCTGTCACCTTCTTTGAGTCAATCTCTTCAACTGGAGCAAACTCAGATTCAAGTCGAGGTGGAATTCAATTTGAAATTTACCGTCCAAGAGAAATTTACCCTGCTATAGAATGGGCCTGGGGTCTCCGTTACGATATGGAATCTGTGATTTTAAAAGATAGTAATCTTGAGATCCCATCGACAAGAATCTTAGGAATGATGGAATTTACTTATAATTTTCCAGCTTTCAAAAGAAGTAATGACAATATTTATGCATCACTTGGCGCAGGTTTTGGGTCTTCCTCAACCAATGTTAATGGTGAAGATAGTTTTGGCTACGCTATTGTCACTCCAGTAGTAAGAATTGGCTATAACAAGGCCTACTCATCTAATTTGGTTTTTATTGTAGAGGGCACTGGTGAGGCCATTTCAACCACAGAGACATTTGTAGATGGAACAGAACAAACCACTAACTTAGTAAATGTTAAATTAACTGTGGGAGTTAAGTTCTAAAGTAGAAAGTTTTGGAAACTTTGAACCAAATTTCCCCGCATCAGTTGCAAGTTGCATTAGTATTTATTCTTTTTCTGGAAATAGAGCTTGACCTATTCTAACGAGATGACTCCCAGAATCAATAGCTAATTGATAATCATTACTCATGCCCATTGAAAGCTCAAAGTCTTGATTTAAGTCATAATCTTTAAGTAACTTATTTCTAATTTTAGCGAGTTTTTTAAATGAGGTCACAGCATCAACTTTAAAATTTTCTGTTCGTATAGCTCCCATAGTCATAAGACCTTGAAATTTAAGTTTTGCATGGGGATGTGCCAAAATATAATTTACTATTTGTGATAGCTGATCATAATTTTCAACTCCAGACTTTTCGTGTTCTTCACTGGTTTTTATTTGAACATAAAATCGTAATTGATATCCTTCAAACAAATCGATTCTGTCATAAATTCCTTCTAATAATTTTTTAGAGTCTATAGAGTGGATGGCATATAGATTTGGAATTTTTAAGAGTCGGTTAATTTTATTAGTTTGCAGATTTCCGATAAAGTGCCATCTTATTTTATCCATAGAGCTGGCGTAAAATTCTTGAGACCTTTCTTGTAACTGAGAGACTCTAGCTTCTCCAAGATCATAATGATCGCAATAATAGATAGTTTTTGCGTCCTCGATTGTGGCATATTTTGTAACAGCAACAAGTTTTGTCGCGCCGATTCGTTTTTTTATAAGGTTAATTTTTTCTGTGATGTAAGAGACTCTATCCATTTTTATTTCTTTGTTACAGAAGTCCCTTTTCTGTTTGATTCTTTCTTCTTAAAGCTTACTTTGGTATTAAATTCAATATCATAATGCTCAACAAGTTCTTCCATAAGAGATTTAGGATCAACTTTTGACAAATGTGTTCTAAGTTCTTCTCTGATTGTGTTTGAGAAATCTTCTTTAGCAGTTTTTGCATTTTGAAGTAGGCCTGTCACAATATCTTTAGGGAGAGGCAAGTCAGATAAAATATTTTTAACCGCATCTTCAGTCATAAAAGCTGCACCAACACCAACCGATACTACTTTTTTTATAATATCAGCAATTTTATTATCTTTGTTATTATCTTTATTATCATCTTCAGACATTCAATATTCCTCTATAGTTTTTTAGATCTTTCATGGTATTGACTCATCATTTTAGGAAGATTACCGCTGACAAGTTTGTTAACGACGGCCTTTGGAGCAAATCCCTTAAAATCAATATCTAGTTGATACTTAACTTCAGTCTCACCATTTCCCACATCAGTTAGATTCCAACTTCCAGAATTTTTTTTAAAAATATCACCAGACTCAAGTTCCCAGGTTACTTGAGTTGGGCAGAGATGGGTCAGTTTTATAATATAAGTAAATTTCTTAATCAGATTAAGTGCGTATTCAACTCGTGCTCCATTTTCATTTTCTTCTAATATATTAATAGAACTGACACCGTCTACAAATTCTGGATAAGATTCATAGTCAGTTATAACTTTATATATATTTTCAATAGGAGCTTGAAAAACCTCAGTTGTTTCTACTTTTGCCACTAGTTCCTCCATAACAATTAATTAATAGCGTGGTTTCTTATCAAAGTGATGTTCTGCCGAAATATATCTGATTGTACCACTAGTTGAGCGCATCACCATAGAATGAGTTATTGCTCCCCAAGATTTAAACTGAACCCCCTTTAAAAGGTTCCCTGTCGTCACACCAGTTGCACAAAACATGACATTGCCTTTGGCAAGATCATCCATATGTAAAACTTTTGAAATATCTTCTACACCCATTTCTTTGGCACGTATAACCTCTTCTTCATTACGTGGTTGAAATATTCCTTGGAACTCTCCACCCATACATCTCAATGCAGCAGCTGCAATGACGCCTTCTGGTGCGCCTCCAGTACCAAATAGAATATCAACTCCAGAGTCGGCCTGACATGTGGCCAAAGCTCCAGCCACATCACCATCTCCGATAAATTGAATTCTTGCACCAGAAGCTCTTACTGCTTCTACTAAACCTTCATGACGATCTCTTTTTAAGATAACTGCGGTTAAATCCTGTATACGACATTTTTTAACTTCTGCTAATCTTCTTAGGTTTTCTTTTGGTGTTTCTAAGATATCGATAACGCCTTTTGATTTTGGACCAGCGGCTATCTTTTTCATGTAGGTGTCTGGAGCGTGAAGTAGGCCACCTTTCTCTGCAATCGCCATCACTGATATAGAATTCCAACCACCAGTGGCACAAACTGTTGTTCCTTCTAATGGATCAACAGCGATTTCTAATTCTGGTCCATTTCCAGATCCCACTGGCTCACCAATATAAAGCATCGGAGCTTCATCCCGCTCACCTTCACCAATGACAACAGTGGCGTTACATTCTACAGAATCAAGCATGGCGCGCATGGCATCTACGGCGGCTTGATCAGCTGCTTTTTCATCTCCACGACCCATTAGTCTCGCTGAACTAATTGCTGCCATCTCTGTTACACGAACAAATTCTAATGCTAAATTTCTATTCACGGCGAGTCTCCTTAATGACTTTAAATCGTTGCCATTATAAGAAGAAAATTGTCAATTGAATAGCAGAGTATT
The DNA here is from genome assembly GCA_018675575.1 of Bacteriovoracaceae bacterium. Classification (GTDB taxonomy): domain Bacteria; phylum Bdellovibrionota; class Bacteriovoracia; order Bacteriovoracales; family Bacteriovoracaceae; genus M0603. The sequence continues at coordinate 4,545 of JABGXW010000041.1, forward strand.
GCCTTTAAAGTCCGATTTTTGTCTTTAAAAAATCAGAAACTTCCTGATTTAAGAAATCAATAGGTATTTCCCGTACGACCCCTTGCGCCATCTCGACTATATTTAAGTTAAGCATCTCGTCAAATTGAAACATCAGTTCATCTTCAAAAGTTAAGGGCGTATCATTATCTTCTTTTGATACAATGTGACCACTTCGAAGGCCTTTACCGTCTTCCCATTCTAGAAAATGGTCTAATAAAATAAATTGAAATTTAGATAATTCACAATCTGCATGTTGCCAGATAAATAATTCAACAGGGCCATCTGCTCTTAACCAGTATTTTAAATTAGCGGGCATCTCTAAATCTAGACCGGAGCTATGAACCGGTCTCATGCCTGCAATAATATTCTTAACAGAAAGGAATTTTTTTACTTTGTCTTCGAAATCTATAGTTTCATTAAAAGAAACTCCGATACGTGTTCCTCTAACCCATTTCACTACTCCTATGGTTTTTAAAACAGCGCCTTTCCAATGAACAGTTCCTTCTATTTCATGGCCCGTGATATAACTATGACCTCCATTTTTGAGGTTTAATTGCATGCCTAAAAAAGAAATATCCTTTACTTCGAAGACCTGGGCTTCGGACTTTTCATTACCTTTAAAGGTTAAATAGCTAAATGGAAATCTTGGAAAGATTCTTTTTTCTATGTCCTTATAATCAGTTTTAATTAAATTTAAATGCCTATCCATTACTTTTCCTTTGGCTAAATAACCTCAATTCAATCTTATCAATAATAGTATTCAATTTTCAGGTGGAAAAAGAAACCATGCATTATATGGTGAAATCCTAGACTTTTATAAGTGAAGTTGTTAATTTTGTGAATAATTCAAGGGATAATAGTGGAACAAGATCAAAAAAATCAAACAGAGTGGCAAATAGATAATCTACCTAATCGCCTTACTATGTTTAGAATTCTGCTGATACCTATTATTATCTCATCCTTATATCTCAATATGAGTAAATTTCCATTGCTAATACCATACGAGAAGACCCTGGGATATCTTGCGGCGTGGACCTTTGTTATCGCCTCAATCACAGATTTCTTTGATGGATACATTGCAAGAAAAAGAGAAATAGTAACTGTGTTCGGCTCCTTTCTAGACCCTATTGCAGATAAATTCTTAGTCGTTTCATCACTTATTATTTTACAAGGATTGGGAAGAATTCCAGTACTCTTAGTGATCATCCTGGTTCTTAGGGAGATTTACATAACAGCATTACGACTATTGGCCAAAGAAAGAGGATTACATGTACCTGTTGCTAAACTCGGAAAATGGAAAACAGCTTTTCAGATGATAGGAATTCCTTTTCTCATGGCATATGACAGGCCTTGGGGAATCCCTATGCCACTTTTAGGTATTTCTTTTATTTATCTTGCGAGTCTATTTTCACTTTATTCAGCAGTAGATTATAGTATTAACTTGATCAAAAGATTACAAAAAGCAAGATCAGAGACTCGTATATCAAAGGAAGCGACTAGTGCCAGTTAAAAAGAAAGGACAATTATTTCTCATTACTGTCAGTGGTCCAGACCACCCTGGAATAACCAGTGAGTTAATGGGATTAGTGAGTGAGTATGGTCACCAAATTAAAGATATGGGCCAAGCTGTAACACACGGATTACTCTCATTAAGTTTTGTTATTAAAATTAAATCTGTTGACGAACAAGGACATTCTCCTGTTATCAGAGAATTATTATTTGCAGCTAAGGATTTGGGGCTTGAACTTGGCTATGAAGAAATTGAGAAAAAAGAATATGAAAGAAATTCCAAACCGCCAAGTATGTTTATTCTAAACTGTGTTGCTGTAGAACATATAACACCAAGTTTTATCTGCGATATCTCAACTATCCTAGCTCATAATAAAATTAATATTACAAGAATTGAAAAAGTATCTCCGGGGGCATTCACCTCATTAGAAGTATTAACTGAAGTACCTGATGGACATGATATGTCGAAAGTTAAAAAGGATCTGATGTATGCATCGACTTCTCATGGTGTTGATGTTGCATTTTTAAGAGATAATGTATTTCGTAGATCTAAAAGACTAATTGTTTTTGATATGGACTCCACCCTTATTCAAACTGAAGTAATAGATGAAATGGCAGATGCAGCAGGTGTTGGTAAAAATATTCGTGCCATAACGGAACTTGCCATGACTGGAGAAATGGATTTCAACGAATCACTTTTAAAAAGAGTTAACCAATTAAAAGGCCTAAAAGTAGAAAAACTCGAAGAAATTCTAGAGCGACTACCTTTAACTGAAGGTGTTCCAGAGTTTGTTAAGACTGTTAAATCTTTGGGTTACAAAGTAGCTCTGATATCTGGTGGTTTTACATTTTTTGCAGAAGCTTTAAAAGATAGATTAGGTCTAGATTATGCCTTTGCAAATGAATTAGAAATCAGTAATGGAACATTAACGGGAGAAATTGTAGGTTCTATTGTTAATGCCGAACAAAAAGCGACTTTATTAAAATTGATTACACAGCAAGAAAGTATCTCTATGGAACAAGTTGTGGCAATAGGTGATGGAGCAAATGATCTGCCCATGCTTAATGCTGCAGGACTTGGAATTGCCTACCATGCAAAAGATGTAGTCAAGCGACAAGCTTCTCAACATATGAGTCACGGCCCGATGACCTCCATTCTTTATTTTCTCGGAATTCCTGGAACATTAGATAAACATTAAAATCAACGTGCTATACTTATCGGGTATGAAATCGAAGCTCATTAAATTAAAGAAAAATCAATCAACATTTCCTTCAGAAGTTTTTGGCGATACAGAGCTTACTCATCTTGATATTATATCTGAACAATTAGAAGTTTTGCCGCCTTTGATTAAAAATCTTACCAATTTAAAAATGCTCTCATTAAATACACAATGCTTAGTTGCTTTACCGGATGAATTATCATTTTTATCAAAGCTTGAAGTTTTGAAAGTAAAAAATACGTCACTATCAGACATTTCCTCTTGCAATGTCCCTAAGCAATTAAAAACATTTATATTTACTAATAATAAAATGACTAGCATACCTCCATGGATTTACACCTTAAAAAAATTAGAACATCTTGATTTTACTGGTAATCAAATAACCGCGTTAGAGGATGAAATAATAAATTTGTCTAATCTCCACCGTCTCATTCTAGATAGAAACAATATTGTTAAAGTTCCTCTAAATTTAGATAAGTGTGAAAAATTAAATCATCTCTCACTTGATGGAAATCCATTAAGTTTAGAAATAAAGGAAATGTTGTCGAGTAAATTTGGAGTTTGGTTTAATTAAACTCTTATTTTATTATTTGCTTTTCTAAGTCGTTCTAATAATGTGTTTACTAGCGCCTTGTACCATGCAGGCTGCTCTGAGAAGTATTTTTCAAATTTTACTATTGGAATGACGGTCAACTTAGCTTCAGTTATCGCCATAACAGTTGCAGATCTTGGACTTCTGTCTAAAAATGACATTTCTCCAACTAATTCACCCGAATAAATCGTTCCTATTTGTTTTTCAATGTTGCCTTGCCTCTTCAGCACTGCCAAAGTTCCACTTTGCAATAAGAACATTTCTGAGCTTTCTTCGTTTTCTCGCATTAAGTATTCATTTGGATCTAAGGTTCTTGTTTCGGACATATATATATTATACACAACTATTACTTGAAATCTTGTCAAAAAGTGTCAGTGTTTGATAAATTTAAATAAATTAATTACAAGGGACTACAATTGCAAAGCATCAAGAAAGTAATCTTATTTCTCCTATTATCACTGTGTTCCCATCAAGTATTTGGTCAGGTAACAATTAATAAAAGTTTCCCTTCTGATACTTTCGAAAACCCGCGAAGCACGATGCAGTATTTCTTAAAAACGATGAAGGCCTACAAAGAAGGGAATAAAAATGCTTTAGATCTTGCAATTAAGACTTTTAATACTTCAGAGCTTGATGATAAATCTCAAATTGTAAGCTCAAAACTTGCCGCAAGGCGATTAATACAAACAATCGATCGAATTAAATACGTTAAGATTCATAAAATTCCAAAATATCCAAAAAGTGATAAATGGATCTTTTCTAAAATAAATATCGTGAATAATAATTCGGTTTTAAAAGCAGAAATTGCTATTGGGAAGACAAAGGATAAAAAATGGCTATTTACTCCTCAAACATTAAAAACGATAGAAGCCTATCATCTTAAGGTAGCAGATCATAAAATAGTTAAAGGTGTAATAACATTAAATGATTTTAGAACAAGATTTAAATCATCAATGCCTGAGTTTACCTCTATAAAAACATTTGAAATTTTAAATGGACAATGGCTTTCAATTTTCCTAATTGTACTAATTGGGCTTATTCTAAAACAAATAGTAAATTTATTAGTCAATCGTTTTACTCATAAGTTATTTTTCAAAAACAATATCCAGTTAACAGAGAAGAAGAAGAAACGTCTTACTTTCCCAATCGGCCTAATAGTTATTGCCCTAACCTGGATAATACTAATTCCCCTGATTGAATTGGATGACAAGTTACTATCTTTCCTGCTCAGAATGGCAAATATTTTAATGACAGTTGCTATCGTTCTTACGGCTCACCATATTGTAGATGTGGTAGCAATCTATTTCCAAGAGTTGGCCAAGAAATCAGATAACAAGTTTGACGATATCTTAGTTCCCCTACTTAGAAAAGCAGGTAAAACTTTTGTTCTTGCAATTGGACTTATTGCGATTGGTAATTCCTTATCATTAGATATGAAATCCTTGCTCGCAGGTCTTGGTATTGGTGGTATCGCCTTTGCTTTAGCTGCTAAAGATACTATTTCTAACCTTTTTGGATCATTAACCGTATTGCTTGATAGACCTTTTAGAATCGGGGACTGGGTACAAATTGATGGAGGAGTTGAAGGCAGTATTGAAGAGGTTGGTCTACGTTCAACTCGGGTTAGAACATCTTATGATTCTTTGGTCTCTGTACCAAATGGTACTTTGACTAATTCTTATATCGATAATTACGGGCAAAGGACATATCGAAGATTCTCAACACATATTGGAATTGAATATGGAACTCCTCCACATTTAATTGAAGCATTTTGCGAAGGTATCAGACAGATAATATTAAGTCATCAATGGACTAGAAAAGACATGTTTCATGTTTATCTTAATCAACTTGGTGCCTCATCATTAGACATCTTGCTTTATTGCTTTTGGAAAGTCCCAAATCGATCAACAGAACTTTCAGAAAGGCATAGATTATTAATTGATATACTTCGCCTTGGAGAAGAAATGGGTATTTCCTTTGCTTTCCCCACTCAAACCTTACATATGCAAAATACCGAGAGCACATTATATCAAGAAGAAAATTCAGGTGTTGATGCTTATCAATACGGAAAAAGCAAAGCTAAGGACATTACAAAAGATCCTTATACTATGAAAAAACCAAGGTCTGGCGCGATAGACCCAGAAGATAAGTTAGGTCTCTAGTAACATTGTTTTATGGCCAAATAGTTTTTTTGTTTTGACTGTTTCAGCGACTTCTTTTGGTACCATCTTCTCCCAATCAGGATCTCCAGATTGAATCATTTTTAAAACAGTTCGTGACCAGATAGATGAATATTTTTTTTCATAATCTCCAACATCAACTAAGTATTTATTAGCTTTTAAATAATCAACTAAATGATGTAGATCTTTTTGAAATTTCATATTAGATAAATCAATAAGAAGACTAGGATCTCTATCATCAGGAGATGGGTAGATATAAAGTTTCGTATAATGTCCAAATAAAGTCCCTAAACTTCCCATCAGACCAAACTGAAGATGTTTATGTTTAGATGAATCTAATATATCTCTCAGGTTATAGATACCAGTTATGAAGAATATTTTTTTATCTCTATTATGTGTTGTTAAATATCTATTTAAGGAGTAGTACGAATTAAAATTAGTTATAAGAACATTATATTTTAATGCCGTTAAGAGTTCAATACGAGCTAAATAATCTTTCGTATCAACTTCTCCTCTTTCCATTAGTTTGCTCATTGAAATTTCAGGAACTACTAATATATGATCATGTTCAGTTCTTACGAGCTCGGTTTTACATTGCTTAAGTCCTGTTTGCAACATATCTAGATTAACTAAGGTAGTTGGTCTAAAGCTTCCCCGGCTAACAAGAATATTTTTTTTATAGATAGCATCTGTTGCTTGCAGGACTTGTCCAAACTCATCAAACATGACTGCTCGACAAAACCCTTGTTTAACAAGTTCAAGACTTAAAATTCGTTGGTCTAATTCTTTGAATGCAGGACCTTTGATTTTAATCATATCAATATTAATTCTTTCATTTGACAAGCTATCCATAAGTGAGCAGATAAATACTTTATGATTATTGCCATTATAAAAACAGGAGTGAATCAAATTAACTCCTAAAGCTCCAACTGCTTCTTGTTGTTGCACATTTTCTCGATCAAACATGGAAACATGTATAATTAATTCTGAAGCTGCCGCTTTTGCCTGATGCTGAAAGCGAACCCCCATCCAACCATTGCATTCTTTATTACCAGAAAAGGCCTTGGCAGACATTGTATCGGCAAATGCAAAAAAAGTAACTTGGTCTCCGCGAATATCTGAAAGCCTGTCTACTAATAATGTAAATTCTCTATTTAGCATTTTACATAAGCGCTCAACAGAGACATATCGCTCGTCTTTTCCATAGATAATATCACTAATAGTCATATCGTAGGCACTCATAGTTTTTGCTACAGTTCCAGCAGCACCCCCGGCCTGAAAAAAACATCTGGCCACCTCTTGACCAGCACCTATTTCAGCAAAGCTTCCATATATATTATGGTTTATATTTATTTCTAATGCTTTCTGTTTGGGTGTACGAATCTGAGAAAAGCTCATTTAATCATCCTTAATCATTTTGGGTGGTTACTTCATTTTACCTGATTTTTATTAACTCACTAGTTTTGTTTGTAGATTAACTCGAAAATCGGGCAAAATGCCTTGATACTAAATAGCCGAAATTATGCATTTACGTCTATTTAGACTTAAATTCTCTAACATTCTGCACGAAAAGAAGAATATACGCTATAATAATAGTATTATCGCCCACGGAGGCCTTATGGAAACAACAATTTTACTTGGACTTGGATTAATAATTGTAACTGCTGTGGCAAAAGATGTCATTGAATCTAAAATGAAAAAATCTAAAGTTATGGTTAAAAAAAAAAATTAATTGTCCCTAAGAGTTCAAAGCTCTAGCCGCTTCTTCAGTAAAATAAGTCAAAATCATAGAGGCCCCAGCCCTTTTAAATGAACTAAGCACTTCAAACATCGTCGACTCACAGTCAAGCCACCCCTTCTCTGCGGCAGCTTTAATCATGGCATACTCTCCACTCACATTATAAGTAGCAATAGGAAGAGTGGTATTTTGTGACATTACTTTAATAACATCTAAATAAGGAAGCCCTGGTTTTACCATTACAATATCCGCCCCTTCTGCCTCATCTAATTTCAACTCCCTTAATGCTTCATCAATATTTCCAGGATTCATTTGATATGTTTTTTTATCTCCCGATTTTGGAGCTGATTCTAAGGCATCTCTAAATGGTCCATAGAATGCGGAACAATATTTAGCTGTATATGACATAATCGAAACATTTTTATGATTTTCTCCATCTAAAGCATCACGAATATAACCAATTCTTCCATCCATCATGTCAGAGGGACCAATGATATCAGCGCCAGCATTGGCTTGATTAACCGCCATACCAGCAAGTATTTCAAGTGTTTCATCATTTAATATTTCGCCAGTTTTTGGATTAACTAATCCATCATGCCCGTCACTGGAATAAGGATCTAAGGCAACATCTGTCATCACCAACATGTTAGGACAAAGACTTTTAACTTCTTTTATTGTTCTTTGAAAAAGTCCATCAGGATTCATTGATTCTGTAGCACAAGAATCTTTTAATTTATCGTCAAGCGCAGGAAATAGGGAAACACAATTGACTCCTAAATTATCTAATTCTTTTATTTTTTTTAAAAGCAAGTCCAATGAATAACGAAATTGCCCAGGCATTGAAGTTATTTCTACTTTTTCATTTTCTCCTTCCATAACAAAAAGAGGAGCGATTAGATCATTAACAGATAGCGAAGTTTCTTGTATTAAGGCCCTCATAGATGAATTCATTCTATTTCGTCTAGGTCTACTTCTTTGTTTCATTAGAAAATCCTTTTACTTTTATATTAGTCCCATATCAATCTTAGTTTTAATTGCTAAAGCGTAGAGTGAAATTTGTTTCATCATAGAGTTCAAACCATTTGCTCTACTCATCGAAAGGTGTTCGGCCAATCCAATGTCTTTTAAAAACTCTGGCGAAGTTGCTAAAATCTCACTCGGCTCTGCGTCACTATAAACAGAGAGTAATAAGCTAATTATTCCTTTTACTATTGAAGCATCAGAGTCTGCTTGAAAATAGATTCTTCCTTCTTTCACTTCAGGGAAAAGCCACACCTGAGATTGGCAGCCTTTAACTTTATTTTCATCTACTCTATAATCTTCATTTAAAGCAGCAAGGTCTTTACCTAAAGATATAATATATTTATATTTTTCTTCCCAATCTTTAAACTGGTTAAAATCTTCTTTTAATTTAATTATTCTATCATCTAAGTTCAAAAGTTTACCTTTAAAAAACCATGACTAAACCGCCGCCCCAAGTTTGTTTTATAAAACTACTTCTTACAATTTCGCCGTTTGCTCGTTGTCTTTCGTATTGATAAGTACCATTTAATTTCCAAAACTCACCTAATCTTTTATTAAGTTCTAGTTGAATCTTATAATACCTCGCGTCATCAAATCTTACATTATTTTTAGAGTTATGATGCTGAAATGAATATTCAATTGATAAGTCCGTTCTAAAGATTAAATCTTTTCTAATTGCCTTAAAAAAACCATTCCGTATCGTATAATGATCTGGGATCATTTTTTCTCTTCTCTGGTTATAATCATATCCGAACATTAAGTCATAATTATTTCCAAATATAAACCTATGAGTCAGACCTACATGATGAATATTGCCATGATTTGCATCTTCGAAACCTTGGAAGGCCTTTATCTGATAATATAATTCTGATACGTTGTAGCGATTAAATTGAAATTTTTCAGATAGTCTTAGACCTGTATTTTCAGTATAAAAATCAAATAAATTTCTTTTCCTATAGTCCATATAGCTTGTAGTAAAAAGAAGATCGGCCACAAATCGTGCTTTTTTATTATTAAAAGTATGCTTTCGATGAAACTCGAACCCTATGTTTCCCGTATAGGTATTATTTCTTTTAACTTCAGGTAGAGTTCTCTCATGGTAAAGTGCTGACAATGCTCCTTTTACGTACCAAAGATATCTTTTATTATGATAGATCTGAAACCCATAAAACCCCTTAGCATTCCAGAGCATAGAAGGTGCATCGGTAATTTCTCGATGCTCCCCATAATAGTCTTCTGTTACTCTTGTTGTGTAGTTATAATTTAATTGAGCATAAAGGTCAGATCTTGTAATTTCTTTAAATATTTTTACGACACCTTGTATTTTATCAGTTAGACCACCGCTTAGTTTAGTTAGTTTTTGTAAGTTCTTTTTAAAATCTCTATTGCCATAGTTTTTGTCACTCGCCATGAAGCCTTTTATTGGATGGAGAATGACTCCATCAGGGGGAATATATTCACCAGAGTTACTATCAATACCGCCAAGATCGTCTGGCATATCATATAGACCAGTAGCCTCATTGATTTTTGATTCAGTAGGCGGAGATATATAGAGACCAGTTTTTAAATCAACATGACCCCCAGGTCTTGCACCGAGGTACTGGTCAATATTTTCTTTTGAATCGTCACTGGCAATTGCCTTATGATAAGGTTTTGGAATCAAATAGCTATTTTTTGAAGATTGTGCTCTCGCCTTAAACTTGCCTTTTATGATATTGCCCCTAGCACCAGTTCCCATATTATCATTTGAACTAAGAGCATTAAGCTGTTGCAGAGATATATGAATAGGAGCTAGAGGTTTATCATAGCTTGGAAATGATCCCGAAAACCGACCTCGTTTTATTGATTTTGTATATCGATGTTGAAGGTGATCATCTGTATTTTGTATATGCTTATCTTGTCCGAACCGAATAACCTGCCTACCATCAAATTCTTCTCTAATTGATTCATGAATGAGTTGATCTGTTTTCTTGTACATCGAGACATCACCACTTAATGTAATATTAGATGTGATATGGTTTTTGTCATTGTAAGTAAGGTAGAAATCAGTCCCACGTACTCCTATTGAAGCAGAACGTGTCTGGACATACATTTTATGGTTATATCCCTTTTTTAGAGGTGAATTTTTATTGACGATTGCACGCATCTTTCCACGTAGGAGTTCGATAAATGTGGGTTTACGAACATTTATTTGACTTATGGCCAGCTTAGACTTTGGCCCGATAAATACAATTGAACCGTCTTTAAATTTTACTTTTGCAAAGCTTTTCTTGCCAGATTTTAAAAGAACATTCCCCTTAATGATAGTTCCCTTGCGTAGAATTTGTTTCTTACCTTTTATACTTGGATAAATAGCATACACTTTACCCCTGATTTTAATGATTTCACCAGTTGAGCCATAAACAGGCCCTAAAAGGACGTGAGGAATTATAATGAACAAAGATATGATTAAAGTTACCTTGAGATACATGACAAAATTATAAAGATATTTCCTCAAAATAATACAATAAAGCACAGACGCACAGCGCCACAAGAAAAAACAAGATTTCTAGTGATTTCTTCCTTATTATTTAACTTAAGTTTATATTTCAAATATTAGGAGAATCAGTGAACCCAAACATTGATAAAATCATTGAAGAAGTTAAGGCCTATCCTGGCAAGAAAGTAAAAGTCGCCATAACAGATATTGATGGAGTTTTACGAGGAAAAGTTATTCACGTAGATAAGTTTTTATCTGTCTTAGAAGGTGGTTTCGGATTTTGTTCTGTGGTATTTGGCTGGGATTCTGGGGATATTTGCTACGACAATACTAAATTTGCAGGATGGCATAACGGCTATCCTGATTCCGAAGCTTTTATCGATCTCAATACTTTTAGATCTGTTCCTTGGGATTCAGATATGCCATTTTTCTTAGCAGATTTTCAAGGACCGAAAGAAAAAGGTTTATCAGTATGTCCAAGAACACTTTTAAGAAAAGTAAAAAAGGAATGCGAAGATTTAGGATTTAAATCTAGCTTTGCACAAGAATTTGAATGGTTTAATTTCCGAGAAAACTCCGAAGATATTAATGACCAAAGTTTTCATAGACCCGAACCTATCACGAGAGGAATGTTTGGCTACTCAATGCTAAGATCCTCTCAAAATAAAGAGTTTTTCAATGACCTATTTGATTATATGACTCAATTTAAAGTACCTATCGAAGGAATTCATACAGAAACAGGACCTGGAGTTTATGAGGCGGCAATAGTCTATAACGACATTTTAGAATCTGCTGATAGGGCAACATTATTCAAAGCATGTTCAAAAGAGATTGCTCATCTTCACGGAATAATTCCAACCTTTATGGCGAAATGGTCAGATGACTATCCTGGCTGTGGTGGACACTTACATCAATCATTATGGAAAGATGGTAAAAATGTTTTTTTTGATGAAAAAGCAACAGATAAAATGAGCGAGACCATGAAGTCATACATGGCAGGAATTCTTCATTGTTTACCACAGATTCTTCCTATGTACGCACCTACAATAAATAGCTTTAAAAGATTAGTTCCAGGTGCTTGGGCCCCGACAACTTTAACATGGGCAAAAGACAATAGAACAGTTGCTTTACGAGCATTACCAGGATCTGAAAAATCAACAAGAATGGAATTAAGAGTCGTAGGGTCAGATGTTAATCCATACCTTGCAATGGCAGCGAGCTTGGCATCAGGAATGTATGGAGTAAAAAACAAGCTTTCTCTTGATGTTAAAGAGACAATTGGAAATGGCTATGAAGATTTATCTAATGGTATTTTGCCTGAAGACCTTTATAAAGCAACAAGTATTATGAAAAAATCCGAACTTGCTTTTGAGCTTTTTGGATCCGACTTTGTAGAACACTTTACAGCAACACGTGAATGGGAATGGAAACAATATGCCAACAGTATTACAGACTGGGAATTAAAAAGATATTTTGAAATTATATAAAAATTTAAGAGCATTATATGAATTACAACCAAAGATATAGTTATAATTATCCCACAAATATTAGATTTGGTCCTGGCGTGGTGGATGAATTAGCTCCTTTCCTCAAGTCTAATAATTGGAAATCTCCATTCATAGTTTCAGACCCCATGATGACAGAATTAGGATTTTTTAAAGAAATTATCAAAGGCCTTAAAAGTAAAACGCTGATGCCACATATCTACACCGGAATATCAAAAAATCCTATTAAGTCAGATGTGCTCAACGGTGTTTTGCAATATAAAAATATTAAGTGTGATTGCATAATTGGCCTAGGTGGTGGTGCCAGTATGGATGTTGCACGTGCCATTGCTTTAAAGGTAAACCATGAAAATGATTTATTTGAATTTGATGATAGTAAAGGTGGTGATAAATTTGTAACAGAAGAAATACCTCCTTTTATAACTATTCCAACCACATCTGGAACAGGCTCTGAAGTTGGAAGATCGACAGTTATTGCTGATGATAAAACGCATATGAAGAAGGTGCTATTTTCGGCCAAATTAATGGCAATAAAAGTCTTCGCAGATCCATTATTAACCATGGAGTTGCCTGCCAAAATTACTGCCGCAACAGGTATGGATGCACTTTCTCATAATATAGAAGCATTTGTTTCTAAAGGATTTTCTCCTCTTTGTGATGGAATTGCCATAGAGGCAATTCGTATGATCGCCACCTCTCTAGATACTGCAGTGAACAAACCAGATTTAGAATCCAGAAGTAAAATGATGATGGCAGCATTAATGGGAGCAACATCATTTCAAAAAGGTCTAGGTATCATACATTCCATGGCCCATCCACTCTCGACAATATTTGACACTCATCATGGACTCGCAAATGCCATTATGCTTCCTTACGGAATTAAGTTCAATAAAAATGTCGCAAAAGACAAGTACTCATTTCTATCTGGATTGATTGGAAGAGATAAAACTTACTCAGGATTTATAAATTGGATTCTAGAATTAAATAACTCTATTGACATGCCTAAGAGTTTAGCAGAACTCAACTATGACTCAGAGAAAATACCTCAATTAGCAGATATCGCACTTCAAGATGTTTGCCACCTCACAAATCCAAAGCAAGTTAAGCGTCAAGACTTTATATCACTCTATCAGGAGGCATTTCAATGTTAAGCATTGGTTTAACTCCATGCTTCATGTATAAAGATCCATCTCGAAAAGTTTTTGGTCATAAGAATTTAACCTATATGGAAAATGACATGGTTAAATATGTTTCAAACTCAACTCATCTCCCCTATTTAATTCCATTGTTAGAAGATGAATTACTAAATACATTTTTAAGTCGTTGCGATGGAATAATCTTTCAAGGAGGATCAGATTTATCTCCTCATTCCTATGGAAAAGATTTCCTAGATGAACAGAAGTGGCCAGGTGATATTTTTAGAGACAAATATGAATTTAAAATATTAGATTATTGTGTTAAACATAAAGTTCCCGTATTTGGAATATGTCGTGGATTTCAGATTATTAATACTTACTTTAAGGGAACTCTCCATCAAGACCTTGCAACCAACCTCAAAACACCAATAGAACATCGATGTGCTCAAAAATATGATCACGTTTTTCATGATGTCATTATAAATGGAACAATTCTCAATAAGCTCTACCCTGAAAAAAAGATTTCTGTTAACTCTGTCCATCACCAAGGAGTTGAAATTCTAGGAAAAAACTTAAGAAGTGAAGCTTATTGCCCTGACGACAATTTAATAGAAGCTTTTAGTTATAAAGATATGAATGAACATTATTTATTTGCTGTTCAATGGCATCCTGAATTTTCTGAAACCATAAAAGAGAAAGTTGTATCCCCAAATCCCTTAATAGAAATGTTCTTCAAAGCTTCTTTGACCTATCAAAAAGGAAAAAAATGAATGTCTTAAATCCAATAACAAATCAAACTCTTGCTGTAATAGATGTAGATACTTTAGAGTCTGTCATGACGAAACTCACACGTGCGAAAACAGCATCCCTAGGCTTTGCATTAACATCTTTAGATGATCGTCTATCAATCATCTCAACATTTAAATCATTATTACTACAAAATATCGATTCATTGGCAATCGACCTAACAAATGAAGTAGGTAAGCCGCTATCTGAATCTCGAAACGAAATAAATAGCTCAATTGCAAAACTTGATTATTTTTTAAATGAAGCGGAACAAATTCTAGAGTCTAAGACAGTGCATACTGATGGTACTACTGATGAAATCATTGACTATGATCCTCTAGGCGTCATCTGTAATATATCTGCATGGAACTATCCTTATCTCGTTGGATTTAATATTTTCATTCCTGCTCTTATTGCTGGTAATGCTGTTCTTTATAAACCTAGTGAGTATGCTTCCCTCACAGGACAGAATATTGCAAAACTATTACATGAAGCAGGAGTACCTGAAGATATTTTTATTGCAATTTATGGTGATGGGATTGTCGGTACTTACTTATTAGACCTGCCTCTTGACGGTTATTTTTTCACAGGCTCTTATCAAACCGGACAATACATCTCAAAACGGATTGCGTCTAAGTTAGTCCCTGTTGGTTTAGAGTTAGGTGGAAAAGATCCTCTCTATGTCACAGACGAAATCGATAATATAAAATCAGTAGCAGAGTCTGCGGCCTCAGGTGTTTTCTACAACAATGGTCAATCTTGTTGCTCTATAGAAAGAATTTATGTCCATGAAAAAGTTTATGATGAATTCCTGATTCACTTTATAAATGAAGTTAAGTCTATGAAAGTCGGAGACCCTCACAAAGAGGAAACACAATTGGGCGCAATCACAAGACCTAATCATATTTTATTTTTGTTAGCACAAATTGAAGATGCAATTCATAAAGGTGCAAAATTGGAATGCGGTGGTGAACAAGTTGGAGACGGACCATTTCTAGCTCCCACCATTCTAACCAATGTTAACCACACAATGGATATTATGAAAGATGAAAGTTTTGGACCTGTCATAGGGGTCATGAAGGTTGAAGACGATTTAGAAGCAAAAGAACTAATGAACGATACCGATTTTGGACTTACCTCTTCTGTCTATACAAATAATATAACGAGAGGAAAGAGTATTATCAAATCATTAGATACCGGAACTGGTTATATAAACTGTTGCGATAGAGTGTCTCCTTGGCTGCCCTGGTCAGGAAGAAGACATTCTGGTATTGGCAGTACATTATCAGAAATTGGACTAATAAGCTTTTGCTCTCCTAGAGGCTACCATATCAGAAAAAACTAATATTATTATTTTGTTTGGTAAAACTTTATTTATCTAATTTGATATAAGCGGATTATTCCATTTTATTTCAATATCTCAGCATGCGTCATATTACTTATTTTTTGAGTCTAGCTAAAATTTGTGATAAAATTTAATTGTAGAATTTAAGGAGTAAGTATGAAAATTGTTAAAGATTGTGTAGCCGCATTTCATTATAAATTAACTAATGATAAAACAGAAGTTATTGATCACTCAGAGGGACAAGGGCCATTATATTATATTCAAGGACATGGTCATATTATCCCAGGACTCGAAACTCTAATGCTTGATAAAGTTGTAGGAGATAAATTTAGTGCAGATATTGAAGCAGTAGACGCATATGGAGAAAGAAAAGAAGAAATGGTGCAAATTGTTCCAAGATCACAATTCGAAGAGCCTGATTCATTACAACCTGGAATGCAATTCAATGTCGAAACAGATATGGGGCCTATGGTTTTATCAATATCTGAGGTTCTTGAAGAGGAAGTAAAAGTTGATGGAAACCACCCTCTTGCTGGAGAAAGATTACACTTTGATATAGAAATCACAGAAGTGCGAGTTGCAACGGAAGAAGAGTTAACTCATGGACATGTCCACGGAGTTGGTGGGCACGATCACTAATCGTATAAAAAATGAACTATCTTATTGATCTTGTAAAAAAATCTGGATTTTACTAAAATCTGTTTTAAGAGAAATTTAAGTTTTACTCAAAACCCACAAGTAAACTATCACTACAACTTGAGGGGTCTGTCTTATATTTACGCATTAATTCCAAGCCCTTAATACTTAAATCTAAAATTTCCTGATAATGATCGTTAAATTGGCTCCAGTCATTCAATTTAAGCTCCCATAGATTACATAATGATGTTAGAAAATGATGTCCATAAGAACCACCAGAACCTTTTATTGAATGAATAATTCTGACAAGATTATTATAAGATTTTTCGGATTTAGATTGTTCAAATTCTGTATAGTAGTTTTCAATAGTAGAAAGCTTTTCTGGAAGTTGCTCAAGATAATCTTTATATAGTTCTTCGTAGAGTTTTTTTCTGTCATCATTCATATGTACCTCGAGAGTTATAGAATACAGTAATTTTGTAAATTATAAAGAATTAGTCCTAAATTCTTGTTACTGGAGTTTTAGGGTCAGTCTTAACCATTATTAATCCTTATTATTAACATTCTCCTTTTAGTTTCTCGTAAGCTACAATAAAATAACAATGAGGAATTATGAAAGTACTTTATATAGATAGTGATCCTGTAATGAGAGACTATGTTTCCATGTGTCTTGAAGCAGAACTTGAATGTGAAATTCTTGAAGCAAGCTCAGGCAACGAAGCATTAATAATTCTTCAAATTGAGTCGGATTATAATTTAATATTAACAGATGTGGAATTAATTGGAGGGGGTGTAACAGTAGTACTTGAATACCTCAAAGAGCATGAAATAAAAAGTCCAATTGTCTGGATCTCAAAAAAAGAAAATAAAAATAATCCTATCATTACAGAATATTGTGCAACAAATCCAGAGTCTTACTTTATTCCAAAACCTTTTAAAGATGATGAGTTCTTTCCAATTATTAGAAAAGCAATGACCTTTATGCCAGACAGTGAATTTAATAGAGATGATCATAATACACCTGACCTATTGCGAGATGATATCTCTCTAGATGAGAATTCTGATGGAGAAGATAGTCTTTTCTCGCAAGTTCAAAAAGCAAATAATAAAGAAATTAAAAAGACTCAAGTTTTTGCACGAGAGAAAGAGAACTTTGATAGTATGTGGTCATCAAAAGAAAATAAATCTTACTCAAAAGAACAGCTGCAAAAAGAATTATCACTAAAAAATCAAGACGATGAACCTAAAGAAAGACAGTTTTACGAAGAAAAAGTAGCTAACTGGAGTTTGAAAAAGGATAAATATGTCAAAGGCAAAGAAGTTGCTGCAGATTGGTCTATAAATAAAAAAGAATACCTCAAAGATCAACAGATTGATGCAGACTGGAGTTTAGCAGATACTGAACAAGAGGTTTCGGCCAAGGTAAAAAGGCCTCTTGAATATACTGATTCAAGTTTAAAAAAAGAAAAATCTGAAATAGATGAAGAAGGCGAACTTCCGACAAAACAAACTCTTATAGCAAGTATAGAAACGGAGTCGACAAAAGAATTATTAAGTAAAACGAGAATTCAGCGTCAAAAAGAGGTCGATAAAGATTTAGATTATGACAAATCAAAATATAAGAGAGTGGCGATTAAACGTATCCTCAATTTACCACTCGTTCCCTGTAACGTTTTTATAAAGATTGGATTGAAAAAATACATTAAGATTATATATCCTGAAGAGGAATATAGTATTCAAAGTATTAAAAACTACCAAGATAAAAATGTACGCTACCTTTTTATATTAACAAAAGAGCATCCCAAATTTATGGAAGTTTTTGGAGACAAGGTAATAAACATGATCACCTCCGCTAAAAAAGTCGGGGGCAAGGCACAGACTATGGCCGAACTTATAGGCTTTGATCATATTATAAGTCAAGTAACGTCTGTAGGCATCAGCTCGAAAACATCAAAGGTTGTTACAAATGTAATTGAATCTAATATTGAGTCTCTAGAGTCATTAAAAGGAGTCAAAGATGTTATAAAAAATATGCTTGAAGGTAAGAATTATATATCTGAACATAGTATGGTCTTATCCTACGTCTGTGGGCAAATATCATTAAAAACATCATGGAATTCTAGAGCTAATTTAGAAAAACTATGCATGGCCGCCATGCTTCATGACTGCTATTTTTCCGACAGTAATCTTGCTGAAATTCATGATTTAAGCCCAGGTCAAATAAATGATTTAGATAAAAGTGATCAGAATATTATTAAACAGCATCCCGGAGAAGCTGCTAAAATCATCTCGCAGGGAGCTAGTGTATTTCCTGATGTAGAAACAATTATTTTACAACATCATGAAACTGTTAGTGCAAATGGTTATCCTCGAAAACTAGGACCATTAACGATATCCCCCCTTGCCTGTATATTTATTATGGCCCATGAATTTACTAATGAAGTTTTTAAAAATGGAAAAGAAAATTTAAATTATGATGATATAAAAAATGACTTTTCTGAAAAGTTCAAGCGTGGAAACTTTAAAAAGTCTCTAGATGCTTTTATGAAAGCATTTTAAATTGTTTATTTTATAAATAGAAAGGGTATAGCATGGGTCAGGTAATTATAATTAATGATGATAAAAAGTATGCACAATTTATAAAATCAGGCATCTCAAGCGTCGCTCAAAAAGAAGTTATTATAAGTGCATCAGCTACAGATGCTATTGAACAAATTAAAAATATTGAACAAATTGATTTAATCATTTCTAAATACTCAATAAAAAAAGAGCCCTCTTTTAAAATTCTAAATAGATATTTATTAAAAGAAAGTAGAATTGTAAATTTATTCATACTTGAACATGCCGATATTGAATTACCGTCATATGCCTATCAAATTTCAGATTTTAAAGATCCAAAAAAAGTTATCAACGCATGTCTCAGGGAAATGGGCTTAAAACTTTATGATGAATCAAAAAATTCGAAAGATGGATTTAAAAAAATTAATGTTAAATTTCTAAATCATATAAAAATAGCTCCTTGTGATATATTTATAAGAATTTTAAAAGCAAAAACAAAAGATCAATATATTAAAAGAGTACATAAGGGTGATATAATTGATAGACAATTAATAGATAGATACAGCTCTAATAATATTCAATATTTATTTGTCGGTTCAAAGAATCATCAATTATTAATAAGATGTATTTATGCACAATTTTCAATGATCTTATCTCGAAATACAATCTCATTAGAAAGAAGAGTAAAAGTAACAGAGGACAGCTACTCATTTTGCTTAGAACAGATTTCAGAGCATAATTTCAATCTGGCCACAGTAAATCTAACTAATTCTATTATTAACTCCTTAAAAAAATCAATAATCCAAGTTTCGAACAAAAAGAAAACAATAGAACTTATTAAACTTTTAATTAATGATACAGACTCATTTAGGTATAAACATACTCATATGATTTCTCTATTTTCAGCTTCAATTATTAATAATTCAAAATGGGGAAATAGAGAACAGATTTTAAAGCTTATTCAGGTAGCATTTTTTCATGATCTAACACTTACTGAAGATAAGTATGCGCTTATTGAGTCAGAAGAAGAATTGAATTTATCTAATTTTCATAATGATGAAAAACAACTTATACTTAATCATGCTCATGAATCCTCAAAATTAGCAGGCAAGTTTCCTAACCTATCTACTGGAGTATCCTTAATTATTAAGCAGCATCATGGTAAACAAAATGGCATAGGCTTTAGTGATTCATTAAATGTCAACATGATATCAAAGCTAGCGCTGGTTTTTATTATTGCTGAGAAATTCACCTGCAATTTTCTTAAAAAATTAGAAAGCGGTAACAAGGTAAAGTTTCCAATTCTTATACAAGAATTAAGGTCAGAATATCCAACTCGAACAATTCAGGTTATAATTGATAGTCTGATGAAATCTTTTAAATAAAGAATATTATTCGGTCCAGATTTTATAGGATCTTTCATTGTTAGACATTTCAAAAATTGTCTGTGGTTTATTGCCACTATCTTTAATCTGTTGAATTTTCTCTTTGAGATTTATATCTAATAAATTAATCTTTTCAACAATTTTTTCAGGAATAATAGTATCCAAAACACTAAGTGTGTATATGGGAAATGTTAAATTAACCACTTCACTATCTTCTCTTGAAACAACTACTCTAAGTTTTGTTGCTTCTTCTTGCTTAATTATTGTTTCCATTTTGTCATTATACATAAGAATAAATTTAAGAGCTAAAATATATCAAAATAAGGCATATGGTCAGACAATTTAAGAGATCCTTTTCATTAAGTTTTCAATAAACTCTTCTAGACAATCATAAAATTGATATTTAAGGATAATTTCTGATTTTCATGACATAATATACATTATCAAAGAAAAGTTTGACTAGACAAACTTTGAGTGTATAAAGTTAAATAAACCTATGGATAAGGCAAACGTTATGAGTTTAGATGCAATTGAAGTTGGCCAATCGGTCAAGATACATAGTCTAGATGAGTCCAATGATGATCATAAATATCTACTATCCCTAGGCGTATTACCTGGCGATGTACTTAAAGTCACTGCTAAGGGTACTTTTGGTGGCCCTATTTCATGTAAACATGAAAATCAAAGCTTTTTCGCTCTTCGAAGAGATTACGCTAAAAAGGTTATTGTTACTGAAGTTCAATAGGATTTAGTATGAAGACAGTTTTATTGGTTGGATTTCCCAATTCTGGAAAGTCTACAATCTTCAATTTGTTATCCGGACATACAAGAAAGGTAGCAAATTATTCAGGAGTCACCGTAGATCGAGGAATGGCAGAGCTAAAATCTAATTCTAATTATGAAAGAAAAATTCAAATTGTAGACTTGCCTGGAATATATAATCTAGGGCCAAGCAGCATTGATGAAGCTATTACTATTGAGTCTGTAATAAGTAATGATGATTATTCTATAATCGCAGCTGTATTAGATGTAGACAGATTTGAGGCATCGTTATCTTTAGCTTTAGCCCTTAAAGATATAATTGGGGACCAACTCGTTTTATTAATCAACAAAGATGATCAGGGTAAAATTGGTCAAGATTCTCGTAAAAAGATTGAACAATTAACTGGCATAAATGTGCTTTGTTTTTCGGCTAGATTTAATGATGCAAGAGAACTAGATAGATTCATACGAGACTCGTTAGATGAAAAGAGCCCAAAAGAAAAAACTTTTAATAAAATTAAATTATCTGAAGAATCATTTCAGTACTTTAAAGAAGAAAGAAGAGAACATATTCAAATCAATGTAGATGTTATTTCAAGTTCTGAGCTTCTTGTAAATATAAAAGACTATCATATAAAAGCAAGAACAATCCTAAATAGTATATTCAAAAAGGACTTCAATTCTTCCACATTTACAGAAAGATTAGATTCTATATTTCTACACCCCATTCTAGGCTCCATTATATTTACAACTATCTTCTATCTATTATTCCTTTCAATATATGAATGGTCGGGCCCTGCAATGGACTTTATCGATGGAGGCATCGGGCAGTTTGGTGAATGGATTGGAGCAAAACTACCGATTGGATTACTGAATAGTTTGGTAGTAGATGGAATGATTGCTGGAGTTGGGGCAGTTGTGATTTTTTTACCTCAAATAATGATTCTCTTTTTTCTTTTAAATCTTCTCGAGCAATCTGGTTATATTTCAAGAGCAGCTGTTCTCACAGATAAAATTATGAGTGTATTTGGCCTCAACGGTAAGGCCTTCCTCCCCTACCTATCAGGCTTTGCATGCTCAATACCTGGAATCATGGCAGCGAGAACTATTCCAGATAAAAAGGAAAGACTCGCTACAATCATGACGATACCTTTAATTACTTGCGCAGCACGATTACCTGTCTACATTTTGCTCATTGGAACATTTGTACCAAATAAATTAGTTTGGGGATTTATAAATGCTCAGGCATTATCTTTCTTTTTTCTCTATTTTTTAGGATCAATATTTGCATTAATCATTGCTAAAATATTACGACTAAGTTACTTCAAAGGTAAATCAAATAATTTTTTTATGGATCTTCCTCATTACCAAAGACCTTCTCTATCACTTGCGTTAAAACAATCATGGTTAAAAG
>JABGXW010000042.1 GCA_018675575.1 Bacteriovoracaceae bacterium
AGAGGATCTAAAAGTAGGAAGCCTATTCATTGCTCGGGGAAAAAATTCAAAAAGTAGTCTTCATAAGAAAACTGAACAATTAGAAATAGAAAAAATAAACTTCGGCCATAAAGTCATGGTGAAACTAAAAAATATCGACAAAACGGAAAAGAATGTAATTGATTTAGGTTAATGTATATTACTTTTTATACCTGTCGCGTTATAAGATTCATAAAACTAAATAAAAAGATATTTACTTCACATTTACACCATGTCCCAATACAATATAAACATGCGAATTAATTTTGATAAAATCATTAAAATCCAGCTCATTTTCCTTTTGGCGCTAGTTATCACATCTCTTGTCTCTTTTTATTTCACTGAAACCTTGCCTGATAACGCTCTTGTGATTAGTTCCTCCAACGATTCCATAAGCTTTTTCTTTTATTATTTAACGTCAATCGTGTCCTATGTAGGGTATTTTACGGGACCTTGGCTGATCATTCCTTTTGTTTTACAAACCATACTTTATGCAGGCTTTTATTCAAAAAGATATTATAAATGGGATACATTAAACTTTATTCCATTGGTTTATATTTGTGCATTAGTATTTTTATATTTTAGCCCTGGAGTTTTAGGCGATGGGCTCCATTTTATTTTAACTGAAAAAATCTCTCTATTAACTCTTTCAATTACCGGAGCATTATCTGTTGCTATCTTTTTTGCCGGAACTTTTAGATCTTCATTTAAGACGGGATTTATTACTTTATTACTTTGGATTAAAAATACTCCAAATGTATTAATGGAAAAAGTCATGAGCTTTAGTCTAGGTAGATTTGCAAATAATTTTCACTTTGGATTTAATGACGCTTATCTATCTTCGAAAGTTGCAATTTCAAAATTGTTGCAAGGTACTAGCAAGAGAGATTACCATCTTGAAGAAGTTGGTGGAGCAGAAACTGTTCGATCTCCAAGACTTCATAATTTTAACCCAGATAAAGTTGAACGGGATTTTTCTCAAGATGAAAGCTTTGGTGAACATAATTCAAATGAAAGTCATTCGGACAAAGAGTTTTCTCAAACTGAACAAGCTGAGCTTGATCAAGACGATTCTTCACAAACAGAACTTAAGCAAAGACGAAATAGTCTCGCTAACAATACATTAGGTCAGAAAAAATATGTAAAAAGTAGGCCCTCTAAAGCAGCTCTTTTAAAAGAGCAGGAATACTACAATATCGTAAATGATCTTTCGAAGAAAAAAAGGTCGCCCAATAGAAACTCTGCACCAAAAGAAAAATATTTTGATGACATCATTAATCGAATTGAAGACAAATTAAGTGAATTTAAAATTGACGGGGAAATCATACGAGTTTTAAAAGGACCTGTTGTTGACACATTTGAATTAGAGCTAGGTGCTGGAGTAAAAGTTTCTAAAGTAACAAGGGCCGAAGATGATTTGAGTTTGGCCCTTTATGGTGCACCCATAAGGATAGTCTACCCGATGATTGGTCGAACAACTGTTGGGATAGAAGTTCCAAGAAAGCCTAGAGATGTCATTTTTCTAGATGAAGTTCTTGAATCTAATGAATTTGAAAAATCCAAGGCCACATTGCCTGTGGCCATGGGGAAAGATGCTTTTGGTGAAACTTATGTTGTGGATTTAGCAGCTATGCCACATATGCTTATTGCTGGAGCAACGGGTGCCGGTAAATCTGTATTTATTAATACGCTTTTAGTTTCTTTGTTAGTTAAAAAATCTCCTCGCCAGATGCAGCTAATTCTTATTGATCCAAAGCAATTAGAACTAGCTCTTTATGCTAATCTACCCCATCTAGTTGTACCGGTGATTACTGATCCGAAAACAGCAGCGATCTCCCTTATGTGGGCAGTTCAAGAGATGGATAGAAGATACTCAATACTTAAAGATTTTGGAGTTAGAAATTTAGAAGGTTTTAACGAAAAAATTAAAAGAGCAACATCTGAACTATTTGGTAAAATCCATCATCATTATGAAAATGCCGATCAAGACGGATATGAATTACCAAGTCTTGTTATTATTATCGATGAATTTGCAGATTTAATCTTAACCAAAGCGGGAAAAGAAATTGAATCTAATGTTTGTAGGCTAGCGGCTAAGGCAAGGGCGGCTGGGATCCATCTTGTTGTTGCCACGCAAAGACCCTCGGTAGATGTAATTACGGGCTTAATCAAATCAAATTTCCCAACCAGAGTTTCATTTAGAGTGACAAGTTCAATCGACTCAAGAACAATTTTAAATACTGTGGGAGCAGAAAAACTTTTAGGAATGGGAGATATGCTTTATAAGCACGGGACGACGAATTGCCGACTTCATTCTGCATTTGTAGATGAAGAAGAAGTGGAATTATTCACTGATTCAATTATAAAAATCAAACCTACGTTTAATAATGCTGCAATGGACTTTCTTGAAAATGGAGGGGAAGAAAATGATGACCCCTATGCCTTTGGTTCACATATTTCCAAAGTGGTAGGCACCAAACCAAATAGGGATGAAAAATACGAAGAGGCCCTCCAAATAGTCATTCAACATAGGTCTGCAAGTGCCTCAATGTTGCAGCGCAAGCTAGGCGTAGGTTATAACAGAGCATCGAATCTAATAGATGCCTTAGAAGATAGTGGAATTATTGGGCCCGCACAAGGTTCAAAACCTAGAAAAATCATTACTGCGCAAGACATCATTTAAACCCTAAAAATAGCTTAAAAACCTATAAAAAAAGAGGCCCCTGTGTCTTGCTCCTTTTGCGTCATTATGTTATTTAATCACATACCTCTAATGCCCGTTTTGGCAAAATTAACAGTCACTTATGAGGATGGTCTGCCATTTGGTAGCAAATAGGTGATGAGACTAACCAACCTTAGGAGTTTTTATGTCTACGAATGAACTAGTCCTTTCGGACTTACTAGAAGCCGGTGCACATTTCGGTCACCAAACACACAAGTGGAATCCAAAAATGAAGAAATTTGTTTTCGGAGAAAGAAATGGAATCTACATTATCGATTTAGCAAAAACGATTCCGCTTGCAAAAAAAGCATACGAATTTTTAAGCAAGACAGTTTCAGAAGGAAAGCCAGTTCTTTTTGTTGGAACAAAAAGACAAGCTGCTGAAACAGTGAGGACTGCTGCTGAGAGCTGTGGTGCTTTTCATGTAACTCATAGATGGTTAGGAGGAATGCTTACTAATTATAAAACAATTACTTTATCTGTAGATAAACTTAGAAAAGTTGAAAAGATGAAAGAGACAGGTGATTTCGAATTACTTACTAAGAAAGAAAGAATCAAAATTGAGAAAGATGTTGTTAAGCTGGAAAAAAACTTAGGTGGAATTAAAGACATGAGAAAGCTTCCAGGAGCTTTATTTGTAGTTGATCCAAACAACGAAAGAATTGCAATTCAAGAGGCTAACGTTCTTGGAATTCCTGTCATCGCTATCACGGATACAAACTGTAATCCTGATGGAGTTTCTTATGTTGTTCCAGGGAATGATGACGCTATCAAGTCAGTCACTTTATTTTCAAATTATTTTGCAAATTCAATCATAGCCGGATCAAAAGGGAAGAAAATGAATCAAGCTACTAGTTCTGATTCTTCTAGAGACCAAGCTTTAGAAAAAGAAATTATTTCTAAGTTTGAAAAAGATATCGATCTTGCTGGAGATGATGAAGCTGAATCGTAGGACGTAATATTAATTAATTTACAAATAAAAAGGATAAATAAAATGGCTATTACAGCAAGTGATGTAAAACAATTAAGAGAAATGACTGGCGCCGGAATGATGGCATGTAAGAATGCACTGAAGGAGTCTGATGGTGATATGGAAAAAGCAGTGGATTTTCTTCGTCAAAAAGGTTTAGCTGCCGCTCAAAAGAAGCAATCCCGTGTTGCTGCTGAAGGCACTGTGGCTACATTTGTAGAAGGAAACTTGGGTGTCGTTGTTGAAGTAAACTGCGAAACAGACTTCGTCTCAAAAGGTGATGACTTCCAAAACTTCGCAAAAGCCGTTGCTTCTCATATTGTTGCTAACAAGCCTGCTAATGTTGCAACTCTACTTGAGCAAAAATTCAATGCTACCGATAGAACTGTTAGTGAAGCTGCTACAGAGTTAACACTTAAATGTGGTGAGAAAATTGATTTAAGAAGGTTTGAATTAGTTCAACTTGCTGATACTGGTGTTATTGGAAATTATAATCATGGTGGAAGAATTGGTGTCTTAGTAGAAGTTAATGCTTCCGATGCTTCAGATGCTGTTGTTGAATTATCAAAAGATTTAGCGATGCATATTGCTGCTGCTGATCCAAAATTTTTAGCTGCTAGTGACATTGATGAAGATTTCAAGAAAAGAGAAGCTGCGATCTATAAAGCTCAATTAGAAGAGCAAGGAAAGCCAGCTGACATGATTGAAAAAATTATCATGGGTAAACTGAACAAGCTTGCTTCTGAAGTTTGTCTTCTAAATCAAAAGTTCGTCAAAGACCCAGATACTACAGTTGAAAAGCTAATGAAATCTGTTGGATCAAATATCACTATAACTAAATTTGTTAAATTGAATTTAGGTGAAGGAATTGAGAAGAAAGAAGATAATCTTGCAGATGAAGTCGCAAAAATGACAGGGAATCAATAAAATAAAGCTTAAGTAATTTTCTAAAAGGGCCTTTTTATTAAGAGCCCCTTTTTATTATAGGGGGAACGTTTGTCTTACAAAAGAGTCTTATTAAAACTTTCTGGAGAGGCCCTTTCAAATCCTGAAGGTGGTGGAATAAACGCCGCAATTCTAGAAACTCTCTCAAGTGAAATCAAAGAGATAGTTGATTCTGGTACTGAGCTCGCTCTTGTCATCGGTGGAGGAAATATACATCGAGGTGTGGCCGGTGCAACTAAAGGGATGGACAGAACAACTTCGGATCATATGGGAATGTTGGCAACAGTGATTAACTCATTGTCATTACAAGATAGCCTAGAACGAAAAGGTGTTCATACAAGAGTATTAAGCGCGATTGATATGAGAGAAATTTGCGAACCTTACATTAGAAGAAGAGCAATAAGACATTTGGAAAAGAAAAGAGTCATTATTTTTGCCGCCGGAACTGGAAACCCATATTTTACTACCGACACAGCTGCAGCATTAAGGGCCAATGAAATTGATGCCGATATTATTATGAAAGCAACAAAAGTTGATGGCATTTATGATAAAGATCCTATTCAATTTAACGAAGCTGTAAAATTTAATGAACTGAGTTTTATAGATGTTTTAAATAAAGAAATAAAAGTAATGGACTCCGCTGCAATATCACTTTGCATGGATAATAATATAAATATAATTGTATTTAATATGTTCAAAAAAGGAAATATGAATAAAGCTATTTCCGGTGAAAAGATTGGAACATTAGTAAAAAAATAAGGATCTCTGATTATGATGGCTGAAATTACACCTAAATTAGAAGCAACAATGAAAAAAGCAATAGATTCCCTTAAATATCAACTGACTAGAATTAGAACTGGAAGGGCGCAAGCCTCAGTCCTAGACAATGTTTCAGTTGATTATTATGGAACTTCTACACCAATTAATCAAGTTGGCCAGGTTAGTACTCCGGAGGCTCGGTTATTACAAATACAACCTTTCGATAAAAATATGATTGCTGTCATAGAAAAAGCTATCATGGCCGCGAACTTAGGATTAACACCGTCAAATGATGGAAACCTAATACGAATCCCCTTTCCTGCACTCACAGAAGAGAAAAGAAAAGAACAGGTTCGTGAAATAAAAAAAGTTGCAGAGGATGCCCGAATTGCAGTAAGAAATTCAAGAAGAGACCAGAATGATCTCGTGAAAAAAGCAGAAAAGGATAAAGATATTTCTGAAGATGAATCAAAGAAGTTTCAAGCAGAAATTCAAGTTGTTACTAATAAATATGTAAAAGAAGTGGATGTAATTATTACTAATAAAGAGCAGGAGCTCATGGCCGTATAATGACTAATAAAACAGAACAAAAGATTCAACATGTTGCCATCATTATGGATGGTAATGGAAGATGGGCAGAAGGTCGTGCCCACAAAAGAATATGGGGTCATATCAGAGGATCTTCAGTTGTCGCAAATATTGTTGAGGAAGCAGATGATTTAGGGTTACAGGCCCTTACTCTATATGCATTTTCCACAGAAAACTGGAGTCGACCTCAAACAGAAATTAAGACATTGTTTAAACTCCTTCAAAAGTTCTTGGTCAAAGAACGTAAAAAAATAATGGATAATAAAATTCGCTTTAATGTAATCGGACAAATAGAAAACTTGCCTGAAGCGACTGTTCAATTGATTAGAGATGTTGAAAAAGAAACGAAAGATAATCAAGGATTAAAACTATCTTTTGCTTTTGGATATGGTGGAAAAAATGAACTTGTCGTGGCTGTCAATAATTTTGTTAAAAAGAATCCTGGAAAATATATAACGGAAGCAGATATAAGTCGAAATCTCTACCAACCTGACTTGGGAGAAGTTGATCTCCTTATAAGAACAGGAGGAGATCAACGAATTTCTAACTTCTTACTTTGGCAGGTTGCCTATGCTGAACTTTACTTTACAAAAACTAAATGGCCCGACTTCAAACGATCAGAATTCCGCAATATTTTAATTGATGTAGCTGGCAGAGAGCGAAGATTTGGTAATATCGATTGCCAAGATTCTTTGAAGTCGAATACACAACTTGCTAAAGGAAATCAAAGGTCTATAGGAAGCTCAACACATGTCTAATACTCAACTTAGAATAGTCTCTGCCCTTATGTTGTCTGCCATTGTTGCGGCATGCATCGTTGCTGGAAATCAAATGGTGTTGATACTCTTTGGAGCAGTATCTATATTAGCAATTGATGAACTTGTCTGTAACTTTTTTAAGAAAAAAAGATTTAGTATAAGGTATCAGCTTTCAGAACTCATATTTATTATCCCTTTTGCTTATATTTTCTTTATCGCAAACTCTGAGAGCTATGCTGAGAGTGTTTCCTACTACGCAATTGGACTTAATTTCTTACTAATTGTTTATTTATTTTCAATTAGCATGGAATCAAAATTGATTGATAATTTAGGTAATAAGTTTCCCGAATTCTCCGGAATACTTTTTCTTCTTCCTCTCGTCTCACTTTCATCTCTTTTGTTTTTTAAGGATTGGAAGTTACTCTTGGCGACGCTATTAGTTGTTAATTTTGGTATGGATAGCGGAGCATGGCTTATCGGGAAAAACTTTGGGAAAAATAAACTTTGGAAAAAAGTTAGTCCAAATAAGACGATTGAAGGACTATTAGGTGGTATGTTTATTGCGGGATTGGTAGGTTGTATCGCTTGGAAGATGTTTTTCGGCGACGCGTCGCCCACCTTTTTTGTCCTATTCGCGCTTTTGGGGGCCATGTCCCAGCTTGGAGATTTAATCCAATCAAAAATGAAGCGTCAAGCAGGGGTGAAAGATAGTTCATCTTTGATTCCTGGGCATGGTGGGGTGTATGATAGAATTGACGGATTAATCTTTTTGGCACCATTCTATTTAATGGCACTGAAATTCATTTATAATAAGTAACAATTGATATGTTAGAAAAAATAGCAATATTCATTATATTTTTAGGTCCCTTAGTTTTCTTTCATGAGTTAGGACATTTCGTTTTCGCAAGACTGTTTGGAGTAAGAGTCGAAGTCTTCTCCATTGGCTTTGGTCCGAAAATTTTTAAGTTCAAGAAAGGTTTTACTGAATATGCAATCTCTATCATTCCACTTGGTGGTTATGTGAAAATGTTCGGAGATGACCCTCTTTCAAAGAACTCAATCCCAGAAGAAGACAGAAAGCATAGTTTTACTTTCAAGAGTAAGTGGGCCCGATTTTGGATCGTGTTCGGAGGGCCTCTTGCTAATTTTATTTTAGCTTACGTGATATTCTTTGCTTTATTTATGAGTGGAGAAAAAATTCCTGAAATTAAACTAGGTGTTATCCAAGAAAATGCAGAGCTTTATCAGATGGGATTTAGATCCGGAGACATACTTTATAAAGTTAATAATAAGGAAATCTATAATCCTTCAGATATTGTTTTAGAGGGAAATAACAGCCTCAAAACTATCAGTATAAAAAGAAATGGTCAGACATTACAGTTACCTGTTTCTATGAGTGGAGAAATCTTTTTTCAAGCAGTCTTGAAACATCCTCCTCTGCTTCGAAAACCTGTTGTTATAAATGAAAAAGGAAAGGCTTTTGTTGCTTCTCTTAAGGGAGATAAAACCGAATGGAAAACTTCATTTGCAGAGATGGACCTATTCGAAAACCACACCAAACTATATCTTCATCCCCTCTTAGGCGAGTTAGACGTAAATATTGAACCCAGGGTAGATTCGAATAAAATTGAAACAATTAAACTTGTGAATGAATCTTCACAGAAACTACCAATTCTAAAGGCACTGACAACTAACGGTTTTAGACCGATAGACCTTTTGGTAAAAAAAGTTAATGAAAATTCGCCAGCTGAGAAAGCAGGTATAAAAGCAAATGACATTATTCTTTCATTGGACAATATTGATATTTTTTCCTTTGAAGACCTTAGAAAAGCATTACAAAATATAGAACAGAAAACAGTTTCGATTAAAATCTTAAGCGATGGTGTAATTAAATCTATTAGTCTAACTCCAGAAGTTAAAGAAATGTCGGGGAAAAAAGTTAAATTAATAGGTGTTTATTCCAGCGGAATCTATCAAGAATTAAATCTTGTCAATACAGGATCCAAAGGAATAGTGAATTCTACTTTGCTCTCATTTACTCGAACGTGGGACACAATAACAAAAACAATTGAAGGATTTTTTAAATTAATATTAGGGAAAGTTTCAATCAAATCAATTGGTGGTCCATTGGCCATTGGAAAAGTCGCTTCCGACTCATTTCACATGAGTTTGTCTTACTTCTTTCAATTGATGGCGCTTATCTCAGTTAACCTTGGTGTCATTAACTTATTTCCGATACCGGTGTTAGATGGTGGACATATTATGTTTATATTTTTTGAAATTATAAATAGGGGACCAGTTTCTAGACGGAAAATGGAAATTGCTCAACAGGTTGGATTGTCATTCCTCCTAATGCTCATGGTGGGAGCCATTTTCAATGACTTCTCACGATTCTTTTAAAAATGAAATCACTCTTTTTAGATACATCTGAAAAACTAGTTCTTGGTATTCTTGATGACAATTTTGATTGGATCGATTATCTCGATACAAATGAAAAGAAAGGATCAGGAGTTTTACACGGCATTTTATTTGAATTACTAAAATCAAATAACATTAACATCAAAGATATATCGAATGTTTTCACAATGGCCGGACCCGGCTCTTATACAGGTATGAGACTGGGGGAGGGGTTAGCTCAAGCTTTAGAATTATTTAACATTAAAATTTATAGTATTTACCATTTTGATATTCCTAAAATTTTAAATGTTACAGAGGGCCAATGGTTCTCACGGGCATTTAAGGGCGAAGTTTTTGTCTATTCTTGGAATGGCGAAAACGAAAACTATTCACTTCTCAAAGAGGAGGCTTTTAGGGAGCAATTATTAATATATCAAAGTGAAGGTAAACAGAGCTATACTCATGCCAAAGACGATCTTTTTATAAATTGTGAACAAACCACAAATTTAATAAAAAAAAATCCGAGTCATATTTTTAAGCATCTCTATAATAATAATATAAGGAAAGAACTATATTATTATAGGCCATTGGAATTGGAATTTAAGCAAACTGCTATTTAGTAATCGAGATTAAATTGTTTAATACGTACTTATCTACATTTTATCATTTTCTTTTTTTGATTATTCTTATTATTTGCTGGCTATTTAACTTACCTTTTCTTATCCTCTTTTTATTTTTTTCTTATATTGGAATTCTTTTATTATTCAGACGATCTTCTAGCTCTTATCAAGAAGAACCTGCCTTTAAGAGGGGAGTTCTTTTTTCACCAGT
This sequence comes from Bacteriovoracaceae bacterium, assembly GCA_018675575.1. Lineage (GTDB taxonomy): Bacteria > Bdellovibrionota > Bacteriovoracia > Bacteriovoracales > Bacteriovoracaceae > M0603. The sequence continues at coordinate 9,989 of JABGXW010000042.1, forward strand.
GAACGGAAAAATTACTAAAGTTACTAAAAATACAACACTAGATGGAAGTGAAGTGCCTCATACTGAAGTCAAAATGATCATTCATCCTTGGAATGAAACTGGAATTTATCTCCCTATTTCGTCTGAAATCCAGGATTTCTTTTTATCTGGCAATAAAGGATTGTTTAGATATTTCAAAAAGCTACCCAAAAACTTGAATTATAAAAACCTTGATAAATTAAGTCTGACTTTACGAAATGTTGACTCTGACATGATTAGAATGGACTTTATTAGATGTATACTCGGCTCTTTGCCTGAAATATTTGTGATGCCGGGAGATCGTGGAAAACAGCAGGCAAATATAGGACATTTTCCGCTGGGCGGTACAGTATACTTATACTTACCTGATAAATATGAGATACTAATAACTGAGCTTGAACAAATTACCGCAGGTGAAACTCTCATTGCAGGTGTGAACCCAATTGACTGAGAATCGGAAATGATAATATGACTGGACCCAAAAAATTAGCCTTTTTTTTACCAAACTCTTTTACGGCCCTTAATTTAGCATGTGGATTTATCTCCGTTCTTTTATCATTCAAAGGAGAATTTTATTATGGCTGCATGATCCTTGGCCTAGGGGCCATATTTGACTCAGTCGACGGTCGAATTGCTAGACTAACTGGGACACAATCCTCATTTGGAGAGCAGTTTGATTCTTTAAGTGATCTCATTTCATTTGGTATCGCCCCAGCATTTCTTATTTATAATAGATTCTTATTAGATAGTGGGCGAATTGGAATTATTGTTGCCTTTTTTTATATGCTCTGTGGCGCCTTAAGACTTGCTCGATTTAATGCGAATATTGAAAAAGTGAGTTCTAATTTTTTTCAAGGTCTACCCATTCCTTGTGGTGCTCTTTGTATTTTAGGTTTAGTACTGATTTCTTTAGATATAAATATTATTCAAAATTACATTCCAGTTGTTGCGGTGTTTGTTATTTGTGTATCTTTATTAATGATATCTAATATTCCATTCAGCTCTTTTAAAGATTCTCCGTTTGTGAGAAAACATAAAAGAGCTATGCTGTTTTTTATTTTCGTTTCTTTCGCCGCCATATTAGTACATGAAAAGATTATGATTTTTGCTCTGACAACAGCTTATGTTTTCGGTTCTCTTTTATATTATATAACTCATAAGAAAGCGTTGGGAGATATTTTTCAATGGAATGAGCCTGATGAAGAATAAACTTATATATTCTATATTCATTGTATTGCTTTGCAGTTGTTCTTCTTATAAAAAGGATTTCAATCAATTTCTTCCTGAGCAAGACAGAGAGCATAAATCTATAAAAGAAAGTACAAAAGACTTTGTGGATAACTCAGAATTTGTTGATGGTAAAATGGAGCAAGAAGATCTTATTTTTTCTGAAAAGCTTACTGGAAAAAATCACATGTTTACCAATGATACCTCTGATCCAAAACTTCTCAAACCTGCTCAAAAAACCAGTAATCAGCATCCCGCAGGCGTTTTAAAACAAGATGGTAATTATATTATTCATAATAATGCTGAAACTGTTTATAAATTACGAAACGACGGCGACTATTCTATTGGTTTTCTTTATTTCAAAGATTCATATGATTATGACGATCCCACTGGAAACTTTGTGAGAACCTATGAAAACTCTACAGGTTCCATTAAAGGTGGATTTTTACAAGTTCAATTTGAAAAGTTTTTAACAAGAAAATATATTGATTTTTCTGTGGGGATGAATGCTGGCCTTGGATATAATAATGGACGAGGAATATTTTTAGATGGAAATTTCACAGAGAGTGAAACAAAATTTAATCTTTGGACTCTGCCATTAGATTTTACCCTCGCAATTGACATCCCATTAACATCTTGGGTGAAAATATCAGCATATGGAGGACCATCTTTCATGGGCCTCATTCAAAGTAGAGATGATAGAGATCATGAAGATGATGATAAGATTCAAAGACAAATGAGCTTTGGATATTTTTACGGAGCAAAATTTCGGTTTTCACTCACAAATGTTTTTAAAAAGACATCTATAAGACTCTACGATCAATTTGAAATAACAAGATACTTTTTTACAATAGATTCTCGAATTCAAAAATATAGTGGCTTTAAAGATTCGCTTACTATATCTGGAGCATCCATAGGCGTTGGATTTACTTTTGAATACTTATAGGGCCATCCTTCAATATTCAGGGACAGATTACAAGGGATTTCAAAAACAAAATTCCGGAGTACCGACTATTCAAAATACCTTAGAAGACGTCTTAAAGAAAATATCATCAGGTAAGGAGTTAAAAACGATTGGTTCCGGTCGAACAGATACCGGTGTGCATGCTAATTATCAGGTGATCAAAATTTCGATGAACTTTAATATTCCTGCGAGAGGGTTGAAGAAGGCCATCAATGATTTACTTCCACCAGCAATAAGAATTAAAGATTTATCTGAATGTGAAGATACCTTTCATCCTATTCATCATGCAATAAATAAAGAATATCGCTATCGTTTTACCTTTAGCCAATATTTAGACCCATCATTGAATAAGTACTGCACAAATATTTTTGGCGACCTAGACATTAAGTTAATGCAGGATTTTTGTAAATTGTATGTTGGGACCCATGATTTTATTAATTACCAAACAATGGGAACTGATGTTGAGAGTACAATTAGAGAGATTAAGTCTTGCGAAATTAATCCATGTAATTTGCACTCTATGATGAGCAACACTACTAAAGAAGTTTTTGAGCTACGAATTGTAGGAACCGGATTTTTAAAACAAATGGTGCGCCTTATAATGGGCGCATTGTTTGAAGCAGGTAAAGGGAGAGTCGACTCAAATGCAATAAAGTCATCATTACTTGGTGGGGAACTGAAAAATAGACTTGGTCCTGTGGCACCGCCCCAGGGATTAGTCCTCTATTACGTTAAATATCCCGATATCTAGCTCGTAACACCATTTTAAGGCCTTGAACACATTGACATTTAAAGTCTAAATCGTTATTTTTCGAGATATTATTTAAACGACTTGTTGCGCCACGCACAAGATGTCTTAGAGGTAAGTTCATGTCCTATTCAGTTGAAAATATTAATAAATGCACCAAAAAAATTGTCTTTAATTTTGAAACATTAGATCTAACCACAGAAATTAAATCCGCTGTTGCAAAAAAACAAAAGACTGTGAGTCTGAAAGGATTTAGAAAAGGCAAAGCTCCACTTGATATGGTTCGTAAAATGTATGGACCGCAGATCGAATCAGATGCCTTAAATAACTTTATCAATAATCAATTCATGGAAGCTGTCACTAAAGAAGACTTAAGAGTTGTTGGATATCCATCATTTGAAAACATGAATTATGAAGCCGGAACTTCAGTAAGTTTTGATGCATTAGTTGAAATTTTTCCTGTAGTAGAATTAAAAGATATGTCTGAACTTAAATTTGCAAGGGATAAGGTTGAAGTGACTGCCGATGATTTAACTGCTGCTAGAGATAATTATCTCAGTAGTAAGTCAGAACTAATAGAATTAACAGATACTGAGATAGGATTAGAAACAGGGCATACTGCGATCTTTAATTTTGATGGAGAGAAAGAAGATGGTGAAAAACCTGAAAATATGAAAGGTGCTGATTACACATTAGAAATTGGATCCGGACAATTTATTCCTGGTTTTGAAGATGGAATGATTGGTCTTAAAAAAGCAGAAAAAAAAGTTATCGAATTAACCTTTCCTGATGATTATCACGCAGAGGATTTAAAATCAGCGAAGGTAAAGTTTCATGTTGAATTGCTAGAAATAAAAGAGAAAAAGGTTCCGGACTTTACAGATGAACTGGCTAAAGAGTTTGGTTATGAATCTGTTGAAGATTTTGAAATAAAAAATACAAAAAGTTTAGAAGCTCAAAAAAACAAAGAAGCTGATGAGAAACTTCATCAAGAAATCCTAGATAAATTAATTGAGGAAAATACATTCGATATTCCTAAAACAATGGTTGAACAACAAGAAAAACATTTAATGGATGACATCAAAAGAAACCTTCAACAACAAGGTTTTACTGACGAAATGGCTGATGAGTATTTCACAAAATGGCATGATGACTTACATACAAAAGCAGAATTTCAAGTAAAGTCAGGTCTGATTTTAGAGACACTTGCAAAAGAGTATCAAGTTGAAACGGGCGATGCTGATCTTGAAAAGAAAATTATCGAAACTGCTGAAGGTACAAATATGGATGCTGAGGAAGTAAGAAAGTACTATACCTCAAATGACCAAATGAAAAAGAACATGCTCTATGCGATCAGAGAAGAAAAGACTTTTGCTAAGCTAAAAGAAGTTGTCACTGTAAAATAAATTACTTTTGCATTTGAGCTTTCATTTTCCTCTCTAATTGAATCAGGTCAGTACACCTAATCCAATCATTGCCAGCTCCTCTTCCTATTGGTTGAAATTTTTCTGTAATAATTCGGCCTTGCTCATAGATATCTTCAGATACGTGAACCTTGACGACTTCTCCCGTGATTAGTTGTCCTGCTCCAACATTGTCACCATAATTCAGTCTATCTCTAAACTTACATTCAAAATGAATAAGACTTTCTTTAATTCGATTAGGTTTAATGATATCAGATGCAAGAGGAGTTAATCCAGAGGTCTTAAATTCATCTTCACCATAAGCGAGTTCGCAAGAGCATTCATTAACTTGATTAGCAATGTCTTCACTTACAAAGTTTATTACAAATTCTCCCTGTCTTATAATGTTCCTTGGGGTATCTTTAATTTTTCCCGTCGCTGTTCTTATTAATGGTGAGAAAGCAATTATCATTGGACTCGCAGAGATTGCTGTAAAAAAAGAAAAAGGAGCTACATTATTAGTTCCATTTTCATTTAATGTCGATACGACAGCTATAGGTCTAGGCAAGATAGAGCCAATTAAGAACTTATAATTATCTTTGAAATCACCGTCTGTATTAAATGAGAGCATTTTTTTGTCCTATAGTATTTGTAAGTGTGCCTATTCCTTCAACGGTCATTTCAATTGTATCGCCTTCTTTTATCCATCGATCTAACTCTAGGCCACAGCCGGTTCCAACAGTTCCTGATCCAAAGAGATCAGCTGGAATGACCCATTCATCTTTTGAGACATGGGTTATCATTTCTTGAAAAGTGTAATGAGAATCCCCTGATTGACCTCGTGACCATTCATTTCCATTTATAGAAGCGGTCATCAAAAGATTTGGTTCTTTATTATTAAACTCGTCTATTGTAGCAATAACGGGACCGATGACTGAACAAAAGTCTTTTCCTTTCGCTGGCCCGAGCCTTACTGACATTTCTTTCTTTTGAATGTCTCTAGCTGAGACGTCATTTAAAATAGTAAATCCAAAAATATGCTCTAAAGCATTCGATTCCTTGATATTGAAACCGCCTTTTCCAATAACCACAGCAAGCTCTAGTTCATAATCTAGAATATTTGTATAGTGAGGCCAAAGTATTTCTTCATTGGGTCCTATAAATCCTTCTGTAGCTCCCTTATAGTAAGCAGGAATTTCATACCATGCCTTAGGGACAACTTCTTTTCTTTTTTCAAATCCCTTTTTTACGTGTTTTTCATGGGCATAGAAATCTCTATAGGTTGAAATTTTATCTAATGGTTTTGTGAGGCTAAACAATTCTGATTCGTTAAGATTATGAACAATTCCTGTTCCATTTGGAAACTCAAGATCACCAACTTTTTCTAAGAACAAAAATAGTCCATAAGCTTCAAGTAAAGAATCAATAGGATTGTCTTTTAGTTGTAAAATAGAATAAAGAGAAGGTGGAAGTTTGTCGTCGGCACGATTGAAAGGATTGTATCTCCCCTCTCTCAGATAGTCTAACGCGTGGCATAGATTGGGGTCAAGAATTCGATTATCATCTAACAAGATACCAAGTCTTTGACTTGGTATTAGATCGGCATGTGAGATATAGCTACATATTTTCATAATTCAACTCGTCCGTATTTCTTATCATACATTGGTAAAACCTCATTCATCGCTTCATAGAAATGATTCATTTCTTCTTTTGTTCCTATCGAAACTCGAACGTAATCGGGCATTTCGTTGGCCTTTAATGGCCTTAGAATGACACCTCTATTTAGAAGTTCTTGAAAAAGAAAGTTACTTGCTTCTTCAGAGCCTGTTTTCCAAGTTATAAAGTTGGTGATTGACTTAATGGGTTTAAATTTTTTCTCAGTTAGAAAATCGAAAGTCTTGGTATGTAGTTTCTCATTATTTTTTAGAGTTCTCTCTAAATGTGGACTATCGTTTAAGGCACTAGTAGCTCCTAATTGAGCAATAAGATTCGGCTCGAACGGCAACTTAACTTTTGATAAATTTGTAATCAGGTTTTCATTTCCAAAACCATATCCCACTCTGATTCCAGATAGTCCATAGGCCTTAGAAAAAGTTCGTAAAGTTAAAACGTTGTCATAGCGATAATCCATGGAATCAGGATAATCTTGGAATGCTTTAGCAAATTCAAAATAGGCTTCATCTAAAACAACAAGAACGTTGTTAGGAACTTTTGTCATGAGCTTATCAAATTCTTCTTTTTTGATATAAGTACCAGTAGGATTATTAGGATTGGCAATATAGATGACCTTTGTTTTCTCAGTTATTCCTTGAATTAATTTATCAATATTGAACCTATAATCGTTTGTTAAGGGAACCATTTTTAACTCCGCCCCAACTGACCTTGCTATAATATAAAACCCTATAAAAGTATTTTCAGAGGTAAGAACCTCGTCCCCCGGACCAATAAAAGCTCTGGCTATATAGGCCATTATTCCTTCGGATCCATTTCCCAAAATAATATTTTCCATTTTTAAACTATAAAGTTTCGAGAGTGCGGATTTTAATTTATAAGCATGCATATCTGGATATTGATGTAAATTCCATAAGCCGGTAGTCATTTCTTTAATTGCAAAAGGTGACGGACCGAGAGGATTTTCATTACTTGCAAGTTTTGTAATCTTAGTAAGGCCTTTTTCTCGTGCTAATTCATCTACAGGCTTTCCTGCCTGATAGATTTTTAATTCTCGGATATATTCGGGAACAAGAGATTTGGCTATTGCCTTTGATTGTTGATCTGACATATTTGTAATCCTATTTTATACTAAATTTCTACCATATTTCTAAGGTCTTATAAATGTTTTCTCTGGTTTTGTGCGCTGTGTGTATTTCAAGCTTGTGAACTTTCTGTATATTGGTGAATAGGGAATTGACTCATGACAAAATTTGAACAATTTACATTTAATGAAGAACATTTGACGACGATTAAAGCAGGGATTCTCTTGTTTAACTCTGAGAAGTTTTGGGAATGTCATGAAGAATTGGAACATCATTGGTTAGAGGCAAGGGGAGACAATATTAGACTCATTTATTGGGCCATTATTCAAGTGGCAGCTTGTCTATATCACGTCAGAAATGAGAATTTAGTTGGAGCTAAAGGTCTACATAAAAAAAGCCTGGATAAGCTAGATAGATGTGAAAAAAACCATATCGAATCAATACTTCTTGATAAGTCAATTTCTTGGAGTCAATTTAAAAAGACAGTAAGAAATATAAAGTTAAATCCAAAGCTTAAGGATTTTAATACTTTATACCGTTTTAAATTCAGGACCCCTGCAAAATGGAGCGATGAGTGAAAGAAATGGTGAGCAGTTTGAAAGATGCATTTGTTATATTGCAAAAAGACAAATGGACTTTAGTTTTAAGCTTTATTCCGATTTTAATAGGTATTTCTATCTATATTCTTATTGGAAAATGGCTCTATGTAGATGCCTTAGATTGGGGAACGAATTTAATTGAAACAAAAGTTCAGGGGGGATGGTTAAGTGCTTTATCAAGCATAGTTGTCATACTTCTCTCCGTATTCCTCTTTTTTATTATTAATTGGACCTTTGTTATATTGGTCTCATTTGTAGCTGCACCTTTTAATGACATGATTAGCAGGAGAGTTGAAAAGATTACTAATGGCCAACAACCACCAGAATTAACTGAGTCTTTTAAAATAATGTTTGCACGGTTTGGAAAAACTATACTTAATGAAATAAAAAAAATTATTTTCTTGGTATTGTTAACAATCATTGGACTTGGAATTAGTTTTGTTCTACCACCTGTTGGATTTATTATTTCTGCCTTATTGTATGCGATTAATTTTGTGGATTATTCATGGGGACGTCATGATCTACGCTTTGGCCTTTGTACCCAAAATATTAAAAACTCTCTTATTCCCTACACAATATCAGGAGCAGCTTTTTTATTACTATCTATTCCTATTTTAAACCTATTTATACTGCCATATTCTACGATCTATTATACGATTCTCTTTACTAAAACACAGCGTGTATTACCTTCAAAGTTGACTAATTAAGTCGGCTCAGTGCTGATATCGTCCTGTTTCTTTAGTATAAGTCTATGTTATCATTAGATCAAAGGAGTAGCATTGTCTGAAGAAAATAATGAAGAATTGTATGCTGTCATCCCTTTAAAAGGGTTGCGCCCCGGTGTTGAACTAGTGACTGATGTTTATCTTAAAATAAATGGAAAGGTTATAAAGTATAAGGAGGCGGGGGATAAGATATCTAGCGAGAAGCTTGATTTTTTTATTGCAAAACACCTATATGAAATTTATGTATTAAAAGAATTTGAAGAGACTTTTAATAAATGGGTAACCGAGAAAAAGCAAGATAGTATCAATTCGCTAGTTGAAGAAGTAGGTGAAGAACATAGGGATCTTGCTGAAAAGCGTGAAGAAATCAGAGAACTTATTTATGAAACTTTTTCAGATCAAGATTTAGATTCTAAAGCTATAGAAGTCCTTCAGTATCAATCCAAAGAATTTATTACTACGGTCTCAGATGATAAAGTGAATAAGACAATTATTGCAAAATTATCAAACTTTAATTCTACCCTTGCAGATCATTCTGTTAACACCGCTAGCTTGTCTGTGTACATTGCGATGTGCTGTGGTTTTGGAAATCAATATGACTTAGAAAATGTTTATATGGGAGCTTTGTTGCATGACTATGGAAAAGTAAAAATTCCTGCAAATACTTTGGAGAATAAAGGCAGTGCTGCTTATTCTCAGGCAATTTTGGATCATCCTTATAGAGGTATGAAAATGATTAAGAAAATGAAAGACATGCCAGAAGAAATTCAAATGATCGTTGCTCAACATCACGAACAGTTCAATGGGAATGGATTTCCGAAATCTCTTAAAGGACAAGAAATTTATAAATTTGCAATGATCGTGGCGATTGCAAATATATTTAACAATACCATCGAAGATGAGTTAATTAAAAAGTCTATTAAAAAACCAAATATTGAAATATATAGAAAGTCTATCAAGGTTCTAGAATACGATAAGGGTAAGCAATTTAGCCCCGAATATCTGGAAAGAGCAATAGATGGATTAAAACTAGCGTTTGGTAATTATCAAAAATAATTAAAAGCTGTCTATCCAGTCTGATGTTGACTCAGGAAGTTTTTCTGGGGGTACATAATCTGGGTCAGGAGTAGGAATAGGAGTTTTTAAGAGTTTTGCCCCTTTGGTGTCATCTTTTGGCATCCAGCCAGATTCTTTGACATCTTCATCAACTAAAAACTCATCAGGATCTAAAAGGATATTTTCAATTCTTACATTCTTGTCTTTTATACTTTTAAGATGAGGTGTTTCTAAGGTGAAAAATCGCAGGTTTTTATTAAGAGGTGAAATTTCTAGCTTATCAAATTGTGAAAACTTAAGATATTGTTCTGAATAAATTAAAAGCTTTTCAAATAACTTAGTCATATATTTATACATGTCTTCTTCAAATTGATTGGGCTGAGTTATTTCTAAATAGCTAATCCAGGGTAAAAGGATCTTTAGCTTTTTATCTACAACAATATACTCTTTAGTTAAAACAGCATTGTTTTTTTTCCTAAACATATAAGTCGTGAATACAGAGGAGTTATATATATTTTTAATATCATAATAAATAGATTTCACTATCCATTGTGAAAAAGATGATATGGTTTCACTTTTAAAATACTTATCAAAGACTTTTAAGCTTTTATCCTGATAAAAGGATTCCTTGATTTGATATTCTGGTTTTATTTTGAGGATTGTTTTATACGATTCGGATTTTATAATAAAGAAGAGCTCTTCTTTATTGAGCTTCTGAAAGAGTTGATCAAGTTTACTTATAGAATTTGCAAACTTATTCTTTTCGTTTTTAGTGCTATGATTTTTTTGAAGAGAGCTAATGAGATAAGATATTTCGATTGGTAGCGTTTGATTTGAGATATAGATCTTTGCAGGAGTCGCTGTTAGCGAGTATGAGAGCTGAATGTTTCCGAATAAAATGGCAAAACTTAAAATCAACTTCATATTTTGTCCTATTCCTTAGTCTTCTTTAAGAGGTCTGCTTTTGTCATATCATCTATCCCTAATAGGACATAATATTTCCCCCGATAAGGTATTAGTAGTTTCTGTCCCATGCTTATGAGTTGAGAAACATACTTTAAATTACTCAATCTCTTTTCAACTTTTCTCTTATGATGAAAAGAGAAAACATCAGACTCGATTCGTCCACCAGTCTTACTAATATTCTTAATAAAGTAGAGAAAGTCTTGTTTGAAATGACATTTAATATTTCCGAAATCATTTTTTCTTGATTGATAAATAACTTCAGCTTTATCAACATCAAACTTCTTTAAGTCGACCTTTGCTATTATCGAACCACTTGTATTATCATTTATCCCAAACTCGCCTATAAATAAATTATTATAGCCCAAGCATAATTCAATCTTTTGGGCGGCGTATGCTGACTTGAAAATAGGTTTGATTTTTTTTAAGCTACGATCATATTTAAGAATTCCATTTATACCCTTATTATTTACATCGGTATAGATAATTTCCGTGTCGGATAGCATGATTACTTGGGGGATGAAATACGGATTTAAACTAGACTTAACCGTAATAGAGAATTCTAATGCCGTCGTAATCAAATGTTTAAAAACGATTTTGTTTTGATATGGGTTAAAATAAGAGACCCAGGTGTCATTGAGATGAAGTCTCGGCTCTAAGCCCATACCAAGTTCAATTTTATTTTTAGTGCCGTAATCAACAACAAATAACTTTTTTAAATGTCTTACACTAAAAAAAGTATGAAAAGTTTCATCAAGAGAAATGATTATTTTCTTTTCTGTAGGTGAAGAAACTATTTGATACTGACTGCCAAGTTTTGCAGAAATAACCTCTTCTACTTTATAATTAGTAGATAAAAGGAGTTTCCCTGACCTCCGTTGATAATAGGAAATAGCACCATCTTTTGAAATATATCTGATATTTTTAATTTCAGATTTTGTCATTAACTCTGGAAGATCCACCTTAAAAGCCCAAGCAAAAGAACCTGAAACTGAGAGTAAGAATATCAAAATGTAATTATTTAAGACCAT
>JABGXW010000043.1 GCA_018675575.1 Bacteriovoracaceae bacterium
CATCAAAATTGGTCTGTCCAAACAGGCCATAAATGACTTTTTCTTTGGACAGGGATTAGGGGCAGAACTAATTGCTAGGGTCTCTGATTTTTTAGGAATGGAACTTACTCCTCATCAATTAGAACAAAAACTTTTAGAAATAGTAAAATTACTATCCACTCACCTTTTAAAATTTATTAATTCTATTTTCTCAAATGTCTTAAGCTTTCTAATCAACTTCTCTCTCATGATTTTAACGACCTTTGCTCTATTACATGAAGGAGACAAATTAAAACAGTTTATGTTAAAACTCTCCCCCCTACCTGATGATCAGGAGGAGTTAATTGTTAGTAAGTTCAATCAAATGAATTATGTAACATTAGTATGTAATGGACTTGGTGGCCTCATTCAAGGATTTTTAGCTGCTATAGGACTTGGAATTGCAGGAGTGCAGTCCATTTTCCTTTGGTTTGTTGTGATGGTTATTTTGGCATTTATTCCTTTGGTTGGTATTTCAGTTGTCACTATACCTGCTTCATTATATTTTATGATTACGGGAGAAATCACAAAGGGCGTACTTCTTTTCATCTACACCACAACAATTTCACTCATTATTGAAAATTGGTTTAAGGCCAAGTTCATTGGTTCACGCATACAAATCAATGGAATGTTAATCTTCTTCTATATTATGGCAGGAATGAGTTTATTTGGAATGGCCGGGATATTCTATGGACCTCTCATTTTAAGTATCTTTCTCACCATGGTAGATCTCTACCATGCTCATTATTATTTAAGTGATGAGGACAAGTAGTAAAACTGTCGAAGTTTTTAACGGCCATTATAAAATATTCTCTATATTGGAACATCTCTATATGATTCCAAATACTTAAGTCTTAAACCTCCCCTTTATAGTGGCATAGTTTTTGCTCATTAATAAGTATGAGACATCCAACTAAGTTATCTATACTCTTACTGCTCCTTCTCTTAATGGGAAGCATAACGAGTTGTGGGGTCCTTACAGGCTTTGATCATCAAGAGAAAGGTGTAGGGTACACGAGACAGTTTACTACTACTGAAAACGGATTTTTATCTTATATTGTCACCTTTGAAAACCATGCAAAAACTGAGTTAAACAATCCTTCCTTCGTAGTTGCAGATATCCCTATTAATTTCGGAGACACTGAAAATACGTCATATGTTGGAGTATGTTTTAGCTACAGCAATGGAGACAAAGAGATAATTATTGATAAGGAATGGTGGGACAGTGTCTCTCCAACTTCAAGAGAGTCTTTAATCTTTCATGAGCTTGGACATTGTGCTCTTAATAGAGTTCACAATGAAGAAGAAATTGTAAAATCAGGTAAAACTGTAAGGTCATCCATCATGCACCCAGGCGTTGTTTCTGCCATTGATTATAATACTTATAAACCAGGCTATCTGCACGAACTCTATACTTCAGATCAATCTATTCTATTTGATAGTATCTAACAAAACTTTTATGATGCCAGATAATCCTTCTTTCCCATTGCATTGGAATCGTCCTCATCATCAAACTCTTTTCTATTGGGTTGCCCGATAACCTCTAATAATTTTTGATAGACAGAATTAAAATGGCCATTAGTATATTTCTCTTTCATATTATCTAGAATCCCAGACCGTAAGTCTGGAGAGAATCCTGTTAGATACAATTGTTCGACAAATTCATGAACAACTATAAATAGTGCTGAAAGTGGATGTATATTTTGATATGTTAATCGTCTTGGAAATCCAGACCCATCTGGTTTTTCATGATGCTCCGATATGATAGTAGCAATTTCTTGATGTAATTTAGTTTTAGTTCTAATCATTTCTGCCGTTTTGTTTGGATGTGCAAAGTATTCATCTTTCTGATTATCTGTTATAAACTCAAATCGTGTCATGTCCCCACTCTCAATAATATTAACGATTTCTTCCTCTAGCAGGGAATCATGCAGTATTGATACCATATATAACTTTTCTGCATTTTCATCTGAATACCAATCCATTTTATCAAGGGTCAAACCAATTAGCAATGCAACCATTAAGGAATGATCACTATAAAAAGAATATGATTCTTTTCTTATCTCAAATATTGAAATTAATTCACTTGAGCTATTTATTTTATTTTTGGTATAAATAATTTTTTGAAAGCCTTTTTGAATTAACGAGTCGCTTATTCCATATGTTTGAAGTAACGAAGAAAGAACGGCTTGAGTAGTCTCAAAGTTATCATTATCATCCTCATCTTGTTCTAGACCTTCAAGAAAAGGCATCTTGGCCATTGATACTTTAAACTTTTCATAGTCTTCATTCGTTAAATATAAATTATGAATATTCTTATTTAAGAAACGCGTAATATCAGAAGCATTAAATGTTCCTTCCTCATGAAAAACTTTTACATATTTCTTTTCTGATAATTTTATATAAATATCACAAAGTGTTTTCTGAAACCTTAAAAAAAAAACTGTTTTGATTTTCTTATAGTTGGCAAAAATATCATCAACTTTGCCCTCAACTGATTTCCTAATATAGAGATTTAAGATCTTTCTGATGTCTGGTTCTCTTACAGGTTTTGGCAAGTAATGATTTGTTGCAGTTTTCTCGAATTGCTCATTTTTTGTAAAGACACCATCATCATTAGCAGAAACAACAAGAAAGGGAATATTCGAATATCGATGTCTTAAATATTGAAATAATTTGAGGCCATCTCCATCTTCCATTTTGTAATCAGAGATAATGAGATCGACTGTGAAGTTGTCATCGTCTTGAAACATCTCAATAGCTTGATCTCCGGAAGTTGCTTCAATTATCTCCATAGACTCATTAAAGTTTTCACAAACCATATTATAAAAATGCATTAAATTATGATCGTCTTCTACGATCAAAATTTTTCCTGCCATTAACTTATTCTCCTTATACGTAGATATTTCTTTATTATAAGATATAGGCCGCAGTAAATTCCCGATATTGGAACAGTTTTTTCATAAGAATCTGTTATTATAGATATTCTAATATTTTTTTTAATAAAAAGTAAAATATGAATAAAATTAGTTTAAATTTCAGCTAGACAATTTCAGATATTTATAAAGTTTCACCACAAATAATTGTCAATGTTTAATGACTTATATCGATTCGACTTAATTAAATATTTGGTCTGATTCACGGTGATTGCGACGCCAGATAATAGAATCAAAGTAAAAATGGCAAAGGACAGGGATCAAATACAATCCTACTAAAAGAGATTCCCAAGTTTTCGGTGATATAAGGATATATTTGTCATCAAGATCAATACCATATCGTTCAAAGGAGAACTCAAGGCAGCCAAAGAAAATGGCAGTACTTACAAGTAGAATAATAATCTTTTTATAAGATTTGTATTGATCGGATTGTCCCCGCTTCATGGCAATAGTCATCATGGCAATATAAGGAATCCCATGGGCAATTATTAAAGGCATAAGTACTTCTGCAGTATCCTTAGCAAGATAGCTGACCAAACTATAGAGAGTAATAGGTATCAGTAACGCAAAAAATCGATTTTTGTTAAATGTTTTATTTTTATAACAATACAACTCATAGCCGAGCCAAATAAAAAAGAGAATAAAATGTAGAGAACCAGTTACAAGAAGTAAAAAGGGGTCAGGGTAAGATAAGAAGTCATTGGCCGTATAAAAATGCATTGTTAGATTTGACCTGAAATGACTCGCAATCATAGGCAAAGCACACAGCACGTATAGAATTCTTCCAGAGTATATAGAGAATGATTGAGATTTCTTTTCATACCATTTAAGTACACCATAATATTGTCTTAAATGATGATAGATTGTGGTATAAAATAAGAAACTCCAAAGATATGGCAGCTGAAGAGAATGCCAACTAAATATGACCACAAAAATCCCTATAGGAACATACAGATATCTCTTATCTTGACTTCTCTCATCTTTATTAAAGTAAGTTCTCCATAATGTTGTATAAACATGACCAGAATCAATAATGGCAAAAACAAAAAAAGAAAAGTATTCAAGATACTGATCATCACCTGAGTTTGAAATCAAGTAGAATATAATAAAAACAAAAAAACCTGGCACAAGTATAAGGAAAAGATCTTTTCTATAAGAATTTAAAATCCAAGGGTTCATAAAAATATTGTATCTTCATTATTAAAAAATAGAAATACTCCGAATCTTTTTAAAGGACTCGGAGTGAATTGTATTATTTAACTGCCACTTCGAAATACATGGCCTTATGATCAGAAGAGTTTAAATGACCTAGAACTTCAGAATCAATTGTTTCTAAACCTCTAGTAAACGTGAAATCTATCGTTAAGTTCGTTATTGCTGATCTCATTCTCTCATCATTTCTAAACTGCATATCTTCAAAGCCCATTCTTTGAACTAAATTTCGTTGAAGATAATCAATTCTTGGCCGTCTATTTGTATTAAAATCACCAGCGAAAATGATAGGTCCAGTATGACCTGCCATGGCATTTATAGCATCATTTACCTGTCTATAAAATGCCTTATTAGAAGTTACATTCATTCCGTGGATATTAATGATCATTAAATCATCATCTCCTTCAATTGGATATTTACCAATCGTTAAAACTTTATAAGTCATCACTACAGGTTCTTTATCTTTAGATCTAGAAAGTGCTACAAAAGAGGGTTCAACTGTGGATCCAATCATTGTTCCAGAATAAGGCCTTCCTTTTTTAAATCGATATTTAAATGAAATTCCAACATCAAATCTCACATCAGGCATGGCCGCCAAAGTATCCATCACTTTATCTTGTTGATACATTTCTTGAATCATAAAAATATCTCTGTCAGCACCATATTCTAAAAAATCTTCTTTAAATCCCCTATCATTACCTTTATGTATATTCCAAACCATAACTTTAATACTATCAGGATTAAGCGCTCTTCTTGACGCATTATTAATTTGTCTATGTGCTTTCTTAACCTTAACTGGTTTTGTAAATATATAGGCATTTGCATTAGGTGTGAGGACGGAAGTCCATAAGAGAATGCTAAATAGCATTGTCATCATTTTCATCTCAAAACTCCTTTTCAAGGTTCAAATAATTTTAGGTTCACTTTAGTTATCGCCAGAAACATAAGTATTAATTAGAAATGTTGTAATATTTAGAATTGAGAGAAGAATTTGCCGGATAATTAGAATGTTTACTCTAAACACCTGTTTATAAATAAAAGCTTATCTGAGATAACGTAAGAAAATCTTTTAAAGGACCTGTAATTTGCTACCTTAAAGCATTATTAAAAATGGCCTTTTGAATAAATCTACCGGTGCGATGAACAAATAATATCTTAAAAATTTTAACTGAGGATTCTCTACTTATGACTAATATTGTTGTTTTCGAGATTCTCATATAGAAGCTTTATCTGTTCTATACTTTGACCGATAAGCTCTTGAGATAAGATTAATTTGTCTGCACATAGGATATTAATGTCAAAAATTATAATATTAATATGTTTTACTTTCACAACCAATGTATTTTCCAATGAAGTAATAGTTAATCACGTTATAAAAGATTTAAATGTTATAGAGAATATAAATAATCTTAAGAAAATTCCGTGTAAGAATAACGAATTAGATAATCCAATTAAATTTATAGAAAATCTTAAAAGTGTAACCGAAAATGGAAAGAAAATCTCTTGTAAACCAAGGGTTATTGACGGATGTGGTTTTGATGAATGTATTGCTCCCGCGGGACTATTTAATAATTACCCTAAACCCGTAACAATTTTAATTCCAAAAAATCTATCTTATCCAAAATCTCTAAAAGTACATTTCCATGGATTCAGTTATTTTGGAAAGAAGTGGGACAAGAATATTGAATCAATGAATTCGAGCTTTAAATTTGGTGTGTCGACTTGTAAAAAGAAAGATGAAATTATTCTCATCCCATACTCTGAAAATAACAAAAA
Organism: Bacteriovoracaceae bacterium; assembly: GCA_018675575.1. Taxonomy (GTDB): domain Bacteria; phylum Bdellovibrionota; class Bacteriovoracia; order Bacteriovoracales; family Bacteriovoracaceae; genus M0603. Next base: position 5,943 of record JABGXW010000043.1, read on the forward strand.
TAATGATTTCCATAAATATTTCCCAAACAGTAATAAATTCATTTCATTTTTAAATGAAGTCGAAATTAAATCTATAATGAGTAACAAGCTCCCTATAACCTTGTCTGCTCATAGCGGAGGAGGGAAAGTTATCGCAAATATTGTAAAAGATGATACTTTAGTAAACAGAATAGGAGCTATAGAATTATACGATGCTCTCTATTCAAAATATTGGGCCGATAATATTTACAATTGGGTTGATAAAAATCAAAATGCTAAGCTGAAAATAGCTTCTATTAAAAATACTACAACTTCAACATGGTCAAACTACCTTTATAAAAAGATTGAATCATCAATATCTAGTCCAGTCGAAAATAGAATAAATAATGAAACGAATCGAATGTTTGAATATAGAACAAAAGATAAGGATGGACGAAAAATAAGCTTGTCTGAAGAAAAATATCGGCAAGGCGATCATCACTGGGAACTAAATCGCGATTTTTGGAATCTCTCAATTCATTAACAAGCACTCAACATAGGGCATAGTGAAAACCATGTAAATGTTACAAAACACTACTATTACCGCCCGAAATGACGTACTGTGTCAAAATGATTTATACAACTTCACTAACACAAAATTTTTTTCAAAAAGCTACAATCTTCTTTTTTGTAGCAATATTTCTATTAGTTAATAGTCAAGTTGAAGCAAGTGATATTAGCGATATAAATAGGACTCAATTTTCTAGCTTTCTAAAAAGGGCCCAACAGGTTCACCTTCCTATTTCTATTATTGAAAAGCTTAGCAGCAGTATAACACTTGAAGTTAATCCTAAAAGATTAAAAAAATACAGTGCAGTCGCATTATTTCAAGGTAGTAAAATTTATATAAATTCTAATCCCCCTTCAATAAACCTTCTTTATCACGAGTTTTGGCATGCTTATAAACTGCATGGAATTTCTGAAAGTGAAAACAAGTACTTTGAAGACTCTGCTTCAAGTATATATGGAAAATATAATCAAAAAATAAGTTTATATGGTCGATTAGTCGATCATGTCAGCAGCTTAATATACTCCGACTTTGTTCCTAACAATATAGCTGTTGGTATTGCTGATGAAGGAGTTGGGGCCTATATACAAGATTACGTTCAGATTTATTTATATCTAAATAGAAAGATCGAAAAAGGTTCTATCCTTAATGTAAAAAACCTAAAATTATTAATGTCTTCATTATGTGGAGGGAATGTTTTTGGTGAAGGATATAATTCAATAACCAAAGAAACCATTATTCCGAATTTCCCATTAAATAATATCTTTAAGCGTTTCGCATGGCAATTCCTTGATGATCATCCATTCGATCAAACTTAAGAGATGTTTGATCACTTAGCATTAAATCTTTCGAAAAGAAATTTAAAGAGATTTTTTACTGATCAGAAGAAATGTAACAAGTTAACACAGTCAGATAATTTGGAGTTATTTTTTCAAGAGAACCTTTAACTACTAAAGTATCTGTTTGATTTCTATCAAGTCGAAATTATTATTTAAGAAAGGTTCTAAATACTTGCATTGCTAAAATAGAAATAAAATGCGTTGAATCAGTAATCCTATTTTATTTCAAGAGACGATTAAAGAAGAGATTAAAAATACTGGCAGTCTAGTTTGATCAACTTTACGGCAAAGAAAGGACTCTTAATTCAAAAAAGAACTTCCAACTCTTTTATTAAGTTTAGCAAAATGCATAACTACATTTTTGATGTGGGATTTTTTATGTCTGTAACAACAGATTTCCTCTATTATTATAACTTAAAAGATTGAGAGATGTGGCGCTAAAGAGAGCAAGGTTAAGTTACATTACGAATTCACAAAAGGATTAATCAATTTATCGTTCAAATTATAAAGCATGCTTAGATAGTTTTAAAATAGCTCTAAGTGAAGTAGATTTTCCATTGATGGATATTAATATACTTGCTTTTACCAAACTTTTTTCTGTATAGAAGCCAATCAAGGATTTTGTTCGGTTTCGTAAGTCTAAAAAGTTAATCTTATATTTTCATCAAAATTATTAACTTTTATATTACGGTGTCCTTGCTGTAGTTGTTAAATCCTCTATTGATATATAAATAGGTAATTTTTACACAAGGCTGTACAGATACGTTTAAGGCCCGTATTTAAACTTATGAAAATATTATTGATCTTGCTCTTAGCATTTATTCAAATTCCACTAAACTCTTCTGTTTCTGCCAGTACAAAACTAAAGAAATCTCATAATAAGTTTATTTGTTCAGCTTATTATATCCACAAATATGAAAATAGAGTTAGAAAGCTTAAGAATGATAAACAAATGCACTGCTCAATGTCTTGTATGCTGGCAAGAAAGTGTGGTCGTTTAGAATCTAGTGCAGTCGGGCTTATCAAAGAAATTGTTGATATGTTTACTAATGGCACTCCAGACAGAAATGATCTCAAGGCCAATCAAGTTGGTATTAAATATTCAAAATATGCTCGCTCAGAGAAGGCTTGTATCAACTATTGTATAAAATCCTATCCCCCTAAGTAATATTATAAAGCGACAACGGTTCCACCACCTCCAAGTTATTTTTATCATTAAGTAAATCAAATTTTTTATGAATCATAGTAAACTATGCTTATTAAGATTATTACTCAAAAAATCAGAGTTGTTCAGCGCAAATGATATGGTGAGAACCTGAACAATTGATCTCAAATGAGACATAGATCATCCCCTCATTTTTAGAAGTAGAAGCTCCGTAAGAAGGTGCAGGGGAGCCAGATGAGTCTGTAAAGTTCGTACAAGAGGAACGATAGATAAGCCAGTTTGTCGACAAACTTGTTAAGGTTGATACATAAGTCGCAGAAATACTACTAGTGAAACTGTATCCTGAATTTAAAAAGTCAAAAATTCCTGATGTATCCGTTGTTCCTATTATAGTTCCATCACTTCTTCTATATTCAGTTTCAGCTCTTAAAACCCAATTCAGGTTTTCAGTCACACCTCCAGCGCAATGAGCAGTTGTGCACGCTTCCCTCGAACCACTCCAAGCAAAAACAGCTTTGACAACACCTTCATTTTGTCTCGGGTTGTTTACATCTGCATCACAAAGATTATCAAGCTCAGTGAGAACATCGGATCCAGAAGCAAAGTCCATATCTACAGTTGAATTCGTTGTAAATAGATAACAATATGATTTTCCATTACACGACGTGACTGAAGTTGCTTCATCAGTAGCACCGGTATTAACATCAATATCGTTTCCACAGGAGACAATAAGCCAAATAGGTGCCAGCAGACTTATCCAATTTATTCTCCAAAAGTCTACTGGCACCTATTCCCCTATTCCAGAGAGTATCTGGTCGACAAAATCACGGGTCGTTCTTTTCTTCTTATCAAAAGGAACTGGATGGTCTTGCCAGTAGTATAAAGCAAAGACTGCAATACTCATTCTAGAGCTTAAAGAACCGATAGAAGTACCTACAAGTAATGGTGCTTTGGATAGGAAGAGAGCATAAATATCTTCAAAGGATTTTCCATTTGGAAATTTTACCTTCATTTTTTCCATACTTTCTTTAGTGTACTTTAGAATGACTATCAATTTTTCTTGATAAGATTTTTCATCTAAACCCCGTTTAGAAATGAGGTGCGCCACTGATGAAAGACCTGTTACCGCTTTTTCAAACTCTAGATAATTTCCTCGCGTTTCCATCCTTTTTATATAGCTATTAATCGCTTTTAACGTTTCATTGTCTAGCTGGTCTACATTTGTCGATAAACTTCTTAAAATTGAAACCCTAAGTTGAATAGTATGAAATAAATGTCCTAATTCATGTAGAGTGGCAAAAGAAATATTACTGTCATTTTTTAATTTAAAACCTGAGACTCCTATCTTTCCAATTCCATCAGGAAAGACCCCTATTGTATTTTTTATATTTGTAATTTGAATTCCATATTTATTTGCATAATATGTCAATTCCTCGGCAATAGCATTGAAAGTGGAGGGAGCTATCTTTTCCTTATCGTTAAGGTTTCGAAAGAGAATTGACTGGAGATCTTTTTCAGTAGATTTAAGTGAAGAATCATTTAAATTTTTAATAACAAAAGCAAAGTATGACTTTTTATGGAAAAAATGTTGAATTAATTGTTGGCAGGAATTTGCACTGGCCAAAGATGAAATATTTCTTGCTGAGCTTGTGAATTGGGAGCAGGATGATATCAAGCCAATCGCCAAGGCTAAAAAAATATAAACAAGTGATTCTGTCGGTTTCTTTTTCATCTGTTGCTCTTGGTTACAACTACTTATCGGGATCAGTGGTATCATCTTTAAGTTTAAATAACCTAGAAGAACACTTTCCCTACCTTGGGCCTATATTAAGGCAAAATTGAGGACAATTTATATTATTTTAGCTTGCTTAAATCCTTTTAAGCTTAGATGATCAATCTGCTAAAAAAAGGAATTCTTATGGAAGAGAATACATCACCTAAATCAATACAACATCAGCGATATGCTTGCCAAAATACTTTTTCAGAAAAACTTGAATTTATTATATTCGAACGTGACAGATATACCTGTCAATCATGTTTCAATGCCAAAGATATTCTAGATAAAACCGGATTTAACCTTAAAGCTGTTCATGTTAAACCAATATGGGAGGGGGGAGAAACTAGCTTTGAAAACGGTCAGAGTTTGTGCTCACACTGTATTAAACAAACAAAACATATGAGTAAAGTTAAATCCTCTGAGAAATTGCGACATAAAAGTTCTATTTTAACATTATTGAAAACATTTAAATTTTACGTTGATTTTTTTAAAAAAGGATAATTATCTTTTTCACTTTCGAGAGTCCCACTGGAGCGTGTTTAAATTAAATAGTGATTTAACATATCTTCGACACCAACCACTTCTTATTAACCAAATAAATATCTAAGATGCTTTAACTACTCGGGAATTGTTAAATGACGACATAAGGCAAAAAGCAGAGATACGTTTATTATAGGATCTTAAATTTTTGTAACAAAGTTTGATGAGACACTAAAAATACTTAAGTTTTAGGAACGCAGCTGCCATCTTCATTTATCACCCCAGCGACAGCGCTAGGGGTGAAGCTTGGTTGTTCAAAACAATTGACTCCATTGTCGTCAACCTCTGATGAACATGAACCAGAGGTATTCATAAGGGTAGTTACATCATAGGCGAGATTTACGATGACACATCCCTCCGTATCTGTAGAGATTTCAATCGGTGTCGCAATTTCTGCCGTTACATTACAACCAGAGAGGGCGATCGTTTGTGTTGTTGATCCATCAGACCAAATCAAATTGTTGACAGTATTATTTTGAGTTTGACATGTTTCAAAGCGTATATACCGATAGCTCCCTTCTGCCACAATATAGCCTTTGGAGTTAAGAGTGGAGTTTAGTGTGGTTGGATTAGTAAAGTCATAGTAGTTGATATTGCTGATATCACCACAGCCATCAACCAGTCCTTGAGCGCTAGGAAGGCCATCCACGTAACCAGGGCATCCCTCGTTTAAGAAAATGGTACTGGTCATTCCTGAGTTTCCCAAACTAGAATCTAGGGATTCTGACAGGTAAATGTGAATGAACTTCATCTTAAATAGGGAGGGTGAGGCCATGATGGTTTGATTATTTTTTACAAGAGGAGAGATCAAACTACTGGTATCAGAAAAAGTCACATTGACTCTTTTACCAGGAATATCAATTCCCTCGCCACAACTATTAAGTAATAAAATTAAGAATACTTCTATAATAATTAGCTTTTTCATACTTTCTTCCTTTAGAAGGTTATTCCTAATTTGGCCTGATGTGTAGGTTCACTAGTTTCTGTTGAAATGAGGAAGTTGTATCCTAAAAAAAGTTTCTTAGAAAAAAACAGGTTCGATTGAGCTCCATAATGTAGGAACAAGGTGCTTTTTAG
>JABGXW010000044.1 GCA_018675575.1 Bacteriovoracaceae bacterium
GGTAGCATCGTTTTTTGGATTACGACCAAATTCTCCGCCTACATGGATGATAGTATTATTATATATTCCACTGGCCTTTAATTGATCTATAAGTTCTAAAAGACAGGCAGCAAGACCTCTATTCCAAAATGTACAAGCAGCTAATGAGCTCATAGCATCAGCATTATGTTCATCAAAATTAAATCCTGGAAATGCCTGAGGCACTATTGTCATGGATGGACATAAATTATTTTTAAAGACATATTCTACAACAGCAAATTGTTCTGCCATACGACGAATCTCTTTAACAGTATTTATGGCCGTTCTTAGATCTTCTGTATCCCCAATCTCTTGAGCGCTTAACCCGTTTAAAGATGAAGCAAAAGGATCTGCAGCAATAGCGATTAGACCCTCATACTTTGCTTTCAATGCAGGATAAACAACAGCGATATCGCTAAATCCAGATTGGATTAATTCTTCGGCGCTAGATTGACTTAAGATTAAGGATTCACTGGAAATATGTTCATTTGTTGCCATTGAATTTAGACTAGCAAAAACAGAAGAAAGCATATTGCTTAGAGAGTTTTTATTTTTATTGAAGCCTATTCCTGGGTTAATAAGAAAAGGGTTGAGCAAATCTTCTAATAGGTTATTGTTTGAAACAGGTAAATTAATGGGAGCTAATCCTTTTGCAGAGCTAAACGCACTATTATTTCCATTCATATTAATAAATGGTAGAGGGAAACTTGATTGATCTGCTGGCAATGACCCGAGACTATACTTAATACCAAGGGGAAAGTCTTGTAGTAGGCGAGCTCCACTGTGGGCAGGATTATTTGTATCTGTTCCAGAGATGACTAGCATATTATCCATAAGTTCACTCATAGGACGATTACCACCACTTGATCGAGGTAAATCAAATTGCCACATCCACGGCATATTCACTCCATTAATTAATGTACTAGCATATTCAACATCGATATATTTAGATCCATTTGACACAAATCGAGTCCCGACCTGAGCATTTGGAATAAGAAGTGAAGCGTTGTCGTAAGGATGAAGGGGGTCCCAGGTCCATCTTGGAGGAGCTCCAGCTAAACGAATAGCAAGATAATTTCGTGGAGTAATTCCTTCAGATTGGGCCATCAACTTTTGTGAGTGGCCTTCTAATAACGCCGTGAAAAGAATTTTCATCGGGTGCTGGGCCAAAAAGCCTGTCACTCCTCCTTGCCCTAAAAGAGATAAGGCTTTTCTTCTCGAAATACTTTTATTGTTATGACCCATTAAAAGCCTCCCACATTAAAGTTAGACTTCTTATATTCAGGTCTTCTTAGAATTGTTTCAATTAAAACTCTTGAGTTTTGATGAGTTTTTAATTGTTGTCCAAGATTTAGTATGATTCCTCTAACAACTAATTCTTCGGAAGACAAAGTTCCGTGATGAGGATCTGCAATATCTCCAATATCTCCATCTATGCCAGTAAAGAATTGATAATATCTTTTGGCCATACAATTATACATATCATCTTGTGCCGCAATTTTTGTACCTAAGTCTTGAAGATTAGAAACTGCCTGGTCAACTAAAGTTCCATTATGAGTCCTATAATAAAGCCTTCCTTCGGGGGGCCGATTACGAAAAGCTGGATCCGGCGCAGTTGGAAATATATCTGCAGAAGGTTGAGTAGGAGTTCTTTCTTCAATGAAAGCAGAATGGCCTGGGTTAAAAAATTTACCTACTTTTGCACTATAAACTGCACCTCGAACAACACCGGCCATTTGATCCATCGAAGTGTGGCATTTTACACAACTTTGAGAATTTCTAAATGTAATAGAACTTTGTAAATCTACAAAACTGGCACCATCAGATTCTCGGACTGCCGGCAAGGCCCTGCAGAGCAGATCATTAAAAACAGAACGTGACCAATTTCTCATCGTTTTAACTCCACCATCTGGAGTCGGATTGAATGTGTTAGATTTAATGTTTTGGATTAGATATGTTTGATGCCCCATCAAGCCGCCACCAAAATGCTTATTATAAGTTAAAGTTCCGGTAATAATACTTTCGGGAGGGTTTTGGTTCTCATCAAAGGAATAGTCAAGAGTATCGTCAACAGGTAATATTTCAAATCCTAATAAATTACCTACACTTGCAAACTTTACATTGGTAAAAATATAATCAGCAATGGCAGTTCCATTATAGGGGGCATTGGGTACATTTTCAAAAACTCTTATTGGTCGATAAGATACCGTTCCAGAAACAATATCAGACATTGGTGAAGCATTATCAAATAAAGATTTAGTTAAAAAACTAGCAGGACTACTACTATCAAGAATATTATTCACATTTGTGAGATATTGCGAAGCGATTTCTGGATAGAATTGCATAGCAAACCAGGAAAAATGAAGTGTATGCATGGTTTTTAAGACCGCTTTCGCATTATCATCATTAACATTTGCAGCTTTTAAAGTATGTGTCTTATTAGCAAAACTTGCAGAATCAAAAATTTCCAAACAAGCTGTTATTGGATCTTTTCCCGCTTTAACAGCTGCTATTTGGCTCAGTTGCGGGTCAGGAAACTTTTGAGTGATCTGTGAATAACAACGATAGAAAATCGCAATGTCATTTAAATCAGATGCCGTAACTTGAAGTGAGAACAGCATCGATAAAATAAGTAAAAATTGATTTAATCGTTTCATCTTTTCCTTTCCCCTAAAGCAGCTCAAATGTTGGAGAAACACATAGGGCATAAATAACCATTTGCCATGCTTCAATATCTGAAAGAGCATGTATTGTTTTTGCTTCTGTATGTAAATTAATAAGTCCTGATGATACTGTTGAATTGATTATAATAGATGGATTCATGACGGTAAAAAGTTTTTCAATATTGGTTTCATTTGCTGTAGAACTTGATGTTAGTGAAGCGAATGTTAAGGCATTTGTCACCGCGGTATCCAGACTTAAAATTTCTTGACACGCCTTTGTTAAAACTCCTCTTCTCGGTACAGAGGGAATTGGGTGAACAAGAGCTGAAGCATCTTCTTGCTGTGTAATACCAAAAAGATTTGAACAAAATGCGAGATGTTCACATTTTCCACCAAGGTATCCTGGCTTAGTTAAGAAATCGTCGATTAGATTCTTTATGGTCGTCTCTTCGGAGGAACTCATTCCATCAGTCATAAAGATCATTTTAAATTTTGAAATGAGGTATTCTCTTCCTCCAAGAATTTGCTTAAACTGTAGCGTTTGAGGAGGGCCTGGTGGAAAGGGACGATCTAGGGCATCTGCCACTTCCTGTAGCTCTTGATCTGTTAGCGCCAAAAGACTTGCTCCATTCATGGCAGCAATAGCACCAGAATGAATGGCCCCTTTTATTTGAGTAAAAGTTCTACCAATCTTTTCAGAATTTTCAATTTCACCGTGGCATGACATGCAATGCTGCTGATAAAGGGTGGAGCTATTACTGGAAGGCGATCGATTTTCAATTACCAATTCACTTTTTGTACCACCAACACAGCTAATAAAACATAATAAGATTAGAAGCCAAATTGCCTTAGTTAATGAATAGTGATTAAAAATAATCGATTTCATAATATTCCTACGAGGAGGTATTCAATTTGTTGCAAAAATATAATTTATCCCAATCATTTTAGATACTTAATATCTTCTTATCGACACGGCTAATTGTACCTTTAATTTGTCTTTGCTTATATATAGACATGAAAATACAATGAATTCGGGAGTATAGCAGTTCATTGGATAGTACAAACACTATGATATAGCCAAAAATCTTTGGCATATCATTTATTTCATAGTTCCTTCATAAAAATGCCTATAGCGATAGAACGATTAGATGTAAAAAATGTTGAATTTAGGTCTCTAGCATAAGATGAGTCATGTCTTAATTAGGATTTTAAAAAGCTCTAGAATTATGTTTTTTGTTTAAATAATAATTGTAATTACCAGGGAAAATTTTGATTGATCCGGTATCCACTTCATAAACTTTTGTTGTCAATTCGTTAAGAAAATGTCTATCGTGACTCACAAATAATACTGTCCCTTCATACTTTTTAAGGGCATTTAGTAAAACTTCTCGAGATGCCATATCTAAGTGATTAGTAGGCTCATCAAGAACTAATAAATTATTATTCTGTGATAATAAAACGGCCAAAACTAATCGTGACTTTTCACCTCCTGATAAATACATAACCTTTTTGTGAACGTCATCTCCTTTAAATAAAAAAGCAGCTAAGAGGTTTCTAAGAAATCCATCGGTAGCACTTGTTAAAATAGATCTCACTTCATCCATCACTGTTGATTCTGGTTTGAGAACTTCAAGTGAGAACTGAGAAAAATAACCAAGTTTTATACTTGGTCCAAGAACAGCAGTTCCTTTTGTAGGATCTAATTGTTGGCATATAACTTTGAGCAATGTGGATTTACCAGCTCCGTTGACACCAACAATTGCAATCTTTTCAAGTCTTTTGATTGTGGCAGTGAGATTTCTAAAGATTTGTTGTTCTTCTCCCGCTGTTGTAATAAAAGATTTGGTCAATTCTTTTATAACAACAACATCGTCACCTCCCCTCGGAGGAATAGAAAATTCAAAGTCCATAACTTCTTCTTTAGGTGGAAGTTTTATTCTTTCTATCTTCTCTAACTTTTTTACACGTGATTGTACTTGTGCTGCATGTGAGGCACGTGCTTTAAACTTCGCAATGAAGGCCTCTTCTTTAGCAAGATTATCTTGTTGTCTATCGTATTCAGATTGCAATTGAGAGCGGCGTAGATACTTTTCTTTTTCATAGAAATCAAAATTTCCACTATAGGTAGTAAGCTCATGGTTTGAAATATCTACAATTTTTTTAACAATACTATTCATAAAACCACGATCATGGGTAGTCATAAAAACTGCTCCTTCAAAACTTTGAAGCCATTCTTCTAACCAAAGTATTGTTTCAAGGTCTAGATAGTTAGTAGGTTCATCCATGAGTATGAGATCAGGGTTTGTGACAAGAACTTTTGCCAAAGCTATTCTCATTCTCCAACCACCTGAAAAATCTTCTACATTTTGATGATGCAGATCAGGATGAATTCCTAAACCTGTTAATATTTCTTCCGCTCTAGTTTCTAAATCATAACCACCATGTTTTTCAAAGTCAGTTTGAACGTCACCCATCCTTATCAGAATGTTATTCATTTCTTCTTCAGTGTACGTCTCATAATTAGTCATCATGTCTTCAAACTCTTTCAATTGCTTTTTTAAAATGGCAATTTTTGAATCACCAAGGACAACCTCTTCTATGGCAGAACGTCCTTTCATTTCCCCAAGAGATTGTGAAAAGTAAGATATTTTGTTTATTTCTGGAAAGCTTATAGCACCTGAATCGGGGGAGTCTTCTTTAATGATGAGCCTAAATAGAGTAGACTTTCCTGAGCCATTTTGTCCGACGAGGCCAACCTTTTCGCCTTTGTATATTTGAACAGAGGCATTTTCAAACAAAGGTTCGCCATTTATAAGCTTTGTAACATTTGATATACTTAACATAGACTTTTAATCTTCCGTATACCAATCAAAATCAAAATTGATTTTGCTCTCATCTAAAAGAATCTTTTGCACTTTTTTGGTCCAAAGTTTATCTTCAGGACTCCAACGAAACTTTGCTTTAGAAACTTTATTCTTAGTTTTATTAAACATCTTAACTTCCATAGAGTTCTTCCAATTGGGAGCTTTAAGATTTGCAACTATGGTTACATTAGGAGATTCTGCCATGGCGGCCATTCTGTTTAAGTCATATTGCGAAGCAATTTTTAACATCGCGAGTACATCTGTCACAGCTCTATGAGGGAAAGGATTGATGAAGCCATGGGCATGTTCTAAGTACCACATAGATCTCATTTGAATATTACTTGGGTATTCGATGTCAAACATAGTGTCGATCCAAGTAGTCTCTGGCCATTGTATTTCATATCTTTCAAATAATGCCTTAAGCATAGGGTAGTCATATCCTGTTCCATTATGTGCCATGATGTAATCAGCTCGTTTCATAAAATTCGCAATATTTCTAAGAAACATTTTCGTTTGCTCGCCTTTAAGTCCCCAGTCTTTTAACATTTGATTGTTAATTCCTGTGAGGTCTTCGATCTCTTTCGTGATGGGGAGACAGTCAGGCTCATCTATTAATTCACTCAATATCTGAAGAGGTTTTTTTGCGTTAAAGTCCCAAAGTACAGCTCCGACTTCTGTTATTCGATCAAGCTTAAGGTTGACACCATTGTTTACTAAATCCTCACTCATACCTTCTAAGTCTATACCTAGCACTAATTTATTTCCTGTCATTTGAATTTCCCCTTGAATGAGAATCTTATATAACAATATTTATGAAAAGAGTAGTGACGCTGCGCGCCCTCGCCACCAAATTAATGCAATAATGATCTCATTTTGTCATAATAGGGTCTTTGTAAACATTGATTTGTTGAAAAGCTGACAGAGAAATGACAAATCATAATTGGAGAACTTGTAAAGTTAACGCAAGATGAGATTGTATATAACATTAGTCATTCTCGCTCTCACCATGGCCTTTGGCACCGGCTATTTTGCTCTTTCTATTCAAGGCTCGTATACAGCTAATAAATCCGATATAGCAGAAATTAATAAAATAAAAGTAACTTTTCAAAAAGCTGTTGATCCACTTATGATAGTTAATTTTAATAGTCTCTATTTCAATCAAAATTTGTTTCACTTATTAGACCCAGTATCCATACTAGGAGATGAAAGGCATAAACAATTAAACTATAGTCAAGATAAGGATTGCTTTAAAAACTTAAGAAGCCTTTTAAATAGAGAAAATTTTGAAAAGGTATGGATCTGGGAAGAGTTTCGATGTGGGAAAAGGTCGAATCTTCCAAACAGCTTTTTTGTCAATCCTCCGTATATCCATCCTTCAGGATCTTCCTATACTTACCTTGCATTCAAATCAAATAAATATAAATTCAGACAAAGAAATTGGATTATTGCACATCTTCCTTATTTTCACGTCATTGAACTCAAAGATTTAAAAACAGCGATTGGTACACTTGGTGGAATATATAACTTTCTACAAACATTAGATGTTAATGCGTTGAGGGAGATCGCAAAAGGGCAGGGAACAATTCTTACTAATGACTTTATGATGGCCAAATTAAATTACCCTTCAGTTTTTTCAATAGTTGAATATAGAATCTATTCTAGAGATGGGTTAGATAATTTTTTAAGATCTAGTCCGTATTTTCTTCAAAACTTTAAAACTGGAAAAGCGTGCTTTTATCAAGATGGTCCTTTGTGCTGGGATTATAATGCTCGTCACTTATTTGGTATGGCCAACAAGGGATCAATAGCAGTCCTGATTGGATTTCTTATAATGATAATACTCGTTGTGCGGCTATTAATTATGAAATTAAAATCACAAAAGTTTGAAGATGAGAGAAGGAGGCTTGCCCTGCAAGTCTTGACCCATGAATTTAGAACCCCTATTTCATCTATGCTGCTTAATATGGAGAGAGTTCAGGGCAAGATGAATGATTATAGTGAAGAACTACAAGAGTCTATATTACGTATCTCAGGTGATATTCATAGACTTCATAGACTTACTGAAACATCTCGAAATTATCTACGTGTTCATAAATCTAAAAAATTAGTTAGTATAAAAAATATAAATGTTACTTCTATCAATGAATATATTTCAAAACAGCTTTATGTGTATCTCGATGAATATGGTGAAGAAAAAATAATATTCGAACCTCTTAAAAGAGATCAAGGTTTCTATTTGGATCCATATTGGATTGCTATCTGCATAAAAAACATTATGAATAACGCTTTAGATCATGGGAAATTTCCAATTAGATTAAATATTCAAAAGTCACAGGCAAACATTATCCTCTCAATTCAAGATGAAGGGAAATTAAAAATAGATAACAAAGATGAAATTTGGAACGAGTTTGTAAAAGGAAATCAAAGTAAAGGAACCGGGTTAGGTTTAAATATTGCAAAGAAAGTAATTGAAGAGACTGGTGGAAAAATTGAACTAACTACTAACCCCACTCTTTTTAAAATAACTTTAACCCCAGGAGCAAGGGAGTATGAAAATGGATAAGATACTTGTAGTAGAAGACGATGAAAATTTAGGTGCAGGACTTACAAAATTTCTTAAAGATGAAGGATATAATATCACTCATTGTACGAACTTGTCTGATGCACGAAAAGCTTACGAGGAGTATTCTTTTGATCTGAGTGTTCTTGATTGGATGCTTCCAGATGGACAAGGAATAGACTTTTTAAATGAAATAAGAAAGACATCAAAATCGCATCCCATCATCATGTTAACAGCTCGAACTGATTTAATCGATAAGGTTATTGGGTTAGAAGCTGGGGCAAATGATTATATTACAAAACCTTTTGAGCCAAGAGAACTTATCGCAAGAATTAGAGTCCAATTGAGAACAAAAGATTCTATTTTAGAAGATAATATTGAAGAAAAAATAGTCCTTGGTACACTTGAAATTGATGATTTTCAAAGGGAAATTTCTTTTGATGGAAAGAAAGTAGAATTTACTAAAATGGAATATGATTTCTTAAAATTATTAGCAGAATCTCCTAATAGAGCTTTTTCGCGTGAAGAAATTTTAAATAAAGTGTGGGGCTATGAAAATTATCCTTCAACACGAACTGTCGATACACATGTACTTCAGATTAGACAAAAGTTAACGGACGAACTTATTGAAACTGTTAGGGGTGTTGGGTATAAATTAAGATTTAACAATGAATTGTCCTAATACTGACAAATATTAAAGAAGTTTAACCGATATTAATGTCACTAGGAGAATAAAATGAAAAAAGTACTAAGCTTGACAATGATGATGACTCTTTTTATCAGTTGTAGCACGGATAGAGATTTTGAGGCTAAATTTAAGAAAACGCTTGAGAATAACCCTTCTTTAGTAATGCAGGTAATAGAAAATAATCCTACTTTATTTATAGAAACGGTTCAAAAGGCAGCACTTACTTCGAAGCTCGAGTTAGCTAAAAATAGACAGAAGACAGAAGAAAATAAAATTGAAGAGGCGATAAGTAAACCCTTAAAACCTATAATTAGAAGAGATGAGATTATTAGAGGAAATAAAGATGCTCCTATCACCCTGGTTGAGTATTCTGATTTTGAATGTCCATTTTGTAAACGAGGCTTTGAAACAGTTAAAGTTTTGTTAAAAAAATATGGTGGTAAGATTAGATTTATCTATAAACACCTTCCACTGAGTTTTCATAAATCAGCAAAATTATCAGCAGAATATTATGAGGCCATAAGACTTGAAAACCCAAAACTAGCGAGTACATTTCATGACTTAGTATTTGATTCACAAAGAGAAATTTCTAATGGTGAACCTTTTTTAAAAAAGATGGCCAAGCAGGCAGGGGCAAATATGGTACTTCTACAGAAGAATTTGAAGGCCTTAGTTATTCAAGAAAGAATTGAGCAAGATATCAAAGAAGCACAATCATTTGGCCTACAAGGCACACCAGGATTTGTTCTTAATGGAGTACCAATAAAAGGTGCTTATCCGCCAGCACATTTTGAAAAAATAATTGAATTATTGAAGTCAAAAGGAAAGTTGAAAATTTAAAACAGCTCTTCATAGCAAATTTCAAGAATGAAATCTCCATGCTCGCAGGTCATGGGGATAACTACGATCTTAATCCTATTTATATATTTAATCTGATGTGCTTTTCCCACAATTGTACTAGGCGTTGCCATTCCCATTTTATATCCCAAAGACGTTAGGTCCCTTTTAGCATTTCCCATAATCATATTTATTATTTCGGCACCAGAGTCTGAATTATCATCGTTGATCTCTGTGAATTCTTCAAAAAGCATGGCCGAAGTAACTTTTAGAAATGTACCTTCTGGAAAAGATATAACCAATTGTCCTTTGAAGTTGAATGCTTCACCACCACGTTCACAAGTTCCTGTCATACCAATAATAGAACTAATATCTCCATTTGAAACATTTCCTTTTTTTATTGAAGGTTTCCCCGTCTCAAGGTTTGAGGAAACCATAGTTTTGAAAATGTTTTTTGCAGCATCAATAAAAGGTTTTGAAAATGCAATGAATTGTGCAATGTCTTTGCTCATATGTAGTCCGTCTAATGTTTAATTTCTATCACCTATATTCTATCGTTCTTAAGAACGATAAATCTTAATAAAATTGAAAGACATTATGTTAGTTGAACAGCGTTTTATGCGATTAATGCTTTGCGCAGTGGTTTGAGTTTTCAATAAAAATAATCTTTTCGGCACTTCATTGAAAGAAGGGAAATCTGAAATTGATTTCCCATTTATTTTATCTATTAATTTCCAGCACAGGCTTGATTTACGGCCGTTACTTCTTCAAGATCATCACAGCCAAATGGTCGTAGACGATTGCATGTGAAGGTAATACATGCATTATCATAAACACCACGACATGAATTTACTAATGTCACCATTTCTTCATTGTCATCATATTCGAATTGATGGAGGTAATTAAATGCTGTCTTTATACAACTATCTCCCCAAACGCCCCGACAGGCACGTCTTAAGAGGTTCATTTCATTTTGATCGTCACATTCATAAACACGCACTGATGTACAAGCTGTTTTAAAGCAGGATTGTCCTTGCGGGTAGCAGTCATGTTTTTGCCCCACGAGTTTTAACGTTTTTAACATATAGAACTCATCAACAATTGAGTTGATCTTTTCGTTTCTGTTATCCGCATAAGCACTGAAACAGAATGTAGTAAGGGCCGTTAGTAAGATAAATAATTTCATATTGTCTCCTTTATTATTTATTACACAATTTAATCTTATAAGAACCACTTTGTGAAGCCTAAATGCCATGCCAGTATAAAATGTTAAGCTTATAAACCTTTGATATTTTTTGATTCTCACAGTATCCTAATGTAATAGCAATAATAAAGTTTTTTACTAGGGAAGCAGAGCATATGAGAATTAAAATTGCATTGGTTATTTTGTTTGTCTTTATTGTTAAAACGAAAGTTTATTCAAACGTTATTGGTACTGATGCTCAGAACTTTAACCCGATAACTAACGGAATTGATTTTGTGACAGTTCATTCCTCAAAAACATTGGAACAGGGCATTGTTAACGCAGGTATTTTCTTTAATTATGCTGTTAATACTTTTCCCGTTTTTAGAACTGGCACAGGGGCCGCAAACCAAACGACTGCTATAAATGATACTTTAACCGCAGGTGATTTTAACATTGGTCTAGGGCTTATGAAAAATTGGGAAATAGGATTGAGTTTTCCTGTCATTTATAATCAAACTGTGGAGAATTCGCTAAATCTTGGCCGTTTCGAGAATTCTGGAATAACTGAAGTAAGAGTAAATACAAAATATCGTTTTGCCGGAAATGATTTTTGGGGTCTTGCAGCAATCTTAACTGTAAATTTCAATAAAATTGAAAATAATCCCTACGTTGGTGAAGACCCTGGGCCCATTGTTAACATTGAAGTAGCTGTAAATACAGAAATCAGTGATATTAATATTGCTTTTAACGTTGGTCATCGTTGGAGGTCGCCAGGAACAAAGATACCAGGAATTGGAATTGATCCTATTCCAAATCAAGTTATTTCTTCTGTCGCAGCAGCATATAGATTTGCATCTATTGATACTAATATTATTTTTGAGCTTTTATCAGCAATACCTTCTCAAGAAACGGCAAATGCGACAGACAGAGAATTATCGGCCTATGAAATGCTTCTTGGAGCAAAACATGATGTTAATACAAATACCTCGCTGCATGTTGGTATGGGGGCAGAAATTACTCATGGAACTGCCACACCTGACTGGAGAGTTTATGCGGGCATGAACTATGCATTTGGACCCGTTTTTGGAAAAAAAGGTGTGACAGTTATTTCAGTTGAATCAGATGATAATGGATATTCCCCTGAAGTTATTTCACTGACTGACCTCAAATTTAACTTTGGTAAAACAATTATTGCTGATGAATCAATTATTGAGCTTGAAGAATTAGTAAATACTTTAAGAGCAGATGCGAAGCTTATTAAGAAAATCGAAATAGAAGGTTATACTGACTCGGTTGGTAGTGCTAATTATAATCAAAAACTATCTCAAGGCAGATCAGACACCATTAAAAAATTCTTAGTGGATAATCTAGGTATAGATGCGGACCAAATTGTCTCAACAGGATACGGTGAAGAATTTCCAATCGCAGATAATGCAAATTATCAAGGACGGGCCACCAACCGTCGTGTTAACTTGAAAATTTTTAAATAACCGCATCGTCAAGGCATTTATGA
>JABGXW010000001.1 GCA_018675575.1 Bacteriovoracaceae bacterium
ATGATGAAATACTATTACCCCCATGACTGGGTCTGAGTACTAGAAAGAAGAAAGTTCTACACCTTTGAACTTTAGGTAGTGGAATTGAATATTACTAACAAACCTAGAGTTATGATGAAAAATATATTAAATCTGAACTTGCATTTGGAGCAGTGCGCTGCGCGCAAAAAGACTCTGGTGAGATTATTACGATAAAATTGTAATAATCTCCTTTACTCGACTGTAACAAGCTATAAAATAAATTAATGAAATCAATCACTCTCTTATCTCTCTTTTTATTTCTTGTATCTTGCAGCTTTGCGAACAAAAGTGAGACCCTCATGCAAAAGAATTGTAATACTGGCGACTTTATTGCTTGTTTTGAGCTTGGAAAGCTAGTCCACCTTAAAAATCCAGCCTTAGGGAAAGTCCACTTTGAAAAAGCTTGTCGTCTTGGACACGAGAAATCCTGTGATTATCATTTAACAAGCTTACTTAAAAAAAATGAAATTAAGGAATCAATAAATTATTATGAACGAGAATGTAGAACGAGTAATGTCTATTCATGCACAGTACTCGGCAGAATTCATTTTAATCTAGGCAGTAAACAAAAAGGTTTAGAATTCTACAATAACTCCTGTCAAAAGGGAGAACCTGCCGCGTGTGCATTTTTATCTGTTGAAAAACATAAACAAAATAATGTTGAAGAAGAATTAGACCTTATGGTAAAAGCTTGTAACTTTGGGATTAATGCTAAAAAAGAAAAACAAACCCCTGTCTATTGTGTTCTTGCAGGATCCGTTCATGCAAGAGCAGAAAAGCCCAACCTTGCAGGGAAATATTATAGAGCAGCATGCATGTTTAAGGAGTTTGATAAGAAGACGTTAATGCATAAAATGATAGCTTGTTCTAGGGCAGGAATTTATCTTGATAATACTGCAAACTCACATAACAAAGACATGTTCGAACTTGGAATAGGTTATCTAAAAAGTAAATGCTTTTCAAAAAATGAAAAATTTGGGTTTAAAGACTGTTATGATGTAGCAACTGTCTATAGTCTTAAAAAGAACCCAGGTCAATCGATCAAGTTCTTAGAAAAGGCATTAAAGAAAGGATATAAAGAATGGGATTATATCTTAAAAGACCATGAATTAGACTTTGTGCGAAAAACATTGCCATTTAAACAGCTAATAAACCACTATTATCGGGTTTATAAAATAAAAAATTCAGAATCTAAAAATTGATTAAATTATCTTAATAAGTTCAGTCATCTAATCCGATAAGATATATATGTATAACTACATTTTGCTTTATAAATCAATCTTATCACTATCAATCATAGTGTTTCTGGCATCATGCTCTGTACCCTTTCGATTGCAAAATCAATTAAAGAATTCTCAAAATAAATCATTTAAAGTTTTAAGAAGTACTGCAATTGCTGAAAAACGAATTGAAAATGTTCATCTTGGTTCAATTCAAGAAAATGTAATTAAGATTGTAAATGCAAAGATTATCATTGCAGATTATAAATTAATTAAAAAAGACTTTCCTTCAATGAAAAATAAATCGGAACCTCAGATAGATAAATGGTTAATAGGTTCGGTAGCCTTTATTTCTAAAGCACAGCAAAACCGTGAAAGTATTAACACTGAAATAGAAATCTTAGAGCTGACAAGAAAATCATTTAGACCTCCTGGATATAATCGCGGGTTAGTTTATAAAATGAATGAACCTGATACTGGAGAATATCGGTGGGAAAATTTAGTAAGAGATGTTTTAACTGCCGCTAAAGTATCAAATAAAACGATTGCTACTTATGCTATTATTGATCCGGGGTTTGATATTATTCATGAAGATGGATCAACATCTAGGTCGGATTTTTATTTAAGACAGGCACATCATAGCATAAATGAACATGATCAAGTTCGGTTACCTAAAGATGATAGAGCATCACTGCCAAGTACTTTTAATAGTTACAATATTGACCTCATCGGAATATAAAGCTTACAAGAAACTACGACCTTGAGGTACTAATTACTTGTACCACCTTAAGTGACAATGATATATCTTCTTGTTCCGTATATTGATACAACAAATTGCAGACCGTAAATAAAGCGATAGCTTTCTAGGTCAGGAAAGTCGACGAGATGAGAACGTTACTATAGAGGTTTGAGTAATCTTTTAAATTCCCAAGACGTATTGAGACTAAAAAGGGGTCAATGCTGAACTTTATTTCTCTAATTTATCACAAGTCGATTAGTTCCTATCCACCGCTACGGCTTGACGTGTTATTTAGTTTTTGGTTAAATACGAAAAATTTAAACGAGAATTTATAATGCAGATACGATTAAGCCCCTTAGATATAAACAATCAAATTGAACTTGAGGCTTATGTTAAGTGGGAAAATGATTTAGATTTTAATCATCTTTTTACACCCATTTTTTCAAAAGAATCAAAAGTGGAATTGGTAACAGTTAATATTACGATAGACTTGTTTAAGAATAACTCCGATAGGTTAAAAAATACTTTTTTGGTCTATGATGGTGATAAACCCATTGGCCAAATTAATATGCAAATAGACCCTCTACATTTATTTAAAAAGGAAGAAGATACTTGCTGGGTAGGGTTACTTATAGGTGAGAAAGAATATTGGGGAACAGGTGCTGCAGTTAAAGCAATGGAACTCTTTGAGGATATTGTGAAATCGAGAGGGCTAAAGAGAATTGAACTAGGAGTTTTGAGTTTAATCCTCGTGCTCAGAAATTTTACGAAAAATTAGGATATAAAAGAATTGGAACTATCGAAGATTTTACTTTTTGGAAAAACAAATTTTGGAATGATATTCGGATGGAAAAATATCTTTCTTGTAGTACTTTGTAGCAATTTCTACTTTTACATCAACCACTTTTTTCAGTTACGAGGGCCCCTTCCCCATCTCCTCGACTATCTCGACTTGTCGGGACATTCGTTTTTTGATATTTGTCTACTATGAATCCTTCTATCAAAATCTATATTACTGGCGGTTCTGGCTCAGGCGCAACCAGTCTAGGTAAATCACTTGAAAAAAAGTTCGGTATAAAACTTTTCGATACGGATGACTTTTTTCACAAACCAACGGATCCTCCCTTTCAAGAACAATACTCCAAAATTGAACGAAACAGTTTGTTACGTGAAAGTATCAATCCGTTAAACTCATGGATTGTTTCAGGGTCTGTCTCAACATGGGAAATGGAAAACTTTAATTGTACACATGCAATTTTTTTAAACCCAGGTACAGATTTAAGAATTACTCGTTTAAAAAAGCGAGAGTTAGAGCGATTTGGTAGTCGAGTTGAGACTGGTGGTGATATGCATACAATTCATCTGGAATTTATTGAATGGGCCAAAGGGTATGAGAATAATGCCGGCGAGGGAAGAACTTTTAAGATTGAATTAGATTTTTTAAAAGCCATAGATAAAAAGTTATTAATGTTAGATGGTGATTTATGTTTGAAAGAAATATTAGATTCTTCTATAGAATTCATTAAATAAATTAGTTTGTAGTATTTAGCAGTCCTTTGCCATCGCCACCACCTCCACCACCTCGATCTTTAATGAATCATAGTGATATATGGCCCTGAATTGGGGGCAGTCAATTCTTGTGTTAAAATTTGAATATGAAAAAGATCATCGTAGTACGAGATTATAGCCCATCGTGGAAAAATGATTATTTAACGTTGAGTTCTAAAATTTGGCCAATAGTTAAAGAGCACGCAATCTCAATTGAACATGTCGGCAGTACGTCTGTACCGGGATTAGCAGCAAAGCCCGTTATTGATATGGATATAATTATTAACGATCAATCTAAATTTTTAGACGTCAAAAAAAAATTGAAAACTATCGGTTATTTCCATATTGGTGACCAAGGAGTTCCCGGTAGAGAGGCATTCGACCGTAATACCCAAAAGATAAGACATCATCTCTATGTTTGTTTGAAGGATTGTATAGCACTAAAGAATCATTTGATTTTAAGAGACCATTTAATTCAAAATGAACGTGATAGAAATCGCTACTCAGAATTGAAAAAGAGTCTGGCCAAACAGCTTGTATTTGATATTGACTCTTATGTTGAAGGAAAAACGAGTTTTATAGTTAGTATATTAAACCAATACGGAATTACTGAAGAGGATCTTGGTTTCGGTTAACATGCCAACAAATTTCCCTTTGATCAAGAAATTGTTGATTATCTAATTCTAAGGAATTCAAAGTAGTCATTCGTAGTCATTGCCAAACATGAACATAAGCAAGTCAGTCATTTCGAGAGCTTACACCACCTCCACGTTCTTTTGAACTTTCGACACGTTGGATTTTCCTAAAAGAATATCAAAACGTTTGTTTAGTATAGTGTAAAACGGCCTCTAATAGAGTGTTGGCTCGATATACACATCTATTTTAGGGTTATATTCATCTCGAAGGATAGCTTTGATGGCCTCAAGTGTGCCTGTAGTTGAGCTGGGGCAACTTCCACAAGCCCCTTGATAACGAATGATGAGAACATTCTCTTGATAGCTAATAGTTTGAATATCTCCTCCATCAGCTTGAAGTCCAGGTCGAATAGTTTTATCAAGTATCAATTCAATTTCTTTTTGTTCTTCAGAGAGATCTCGTCTTCTTTCAGCTTCTGGATCAGGATCATAATAATTAGCATCATGGGAAGGCATAAGGTTTTTAATTATTGTAATAAGTTGCTCTTCAACATCAATCCAGTCTTGATAGTTAAATTTTGAAACAGTTATCACATTATCAAAGATATGTATTTGGTCGACACCTCTAACTTTGAATAATGCCAACGCAAGAGGATTTGTTTCACACTCACTTGGAGAACGATAGGTGGAATTACCTTCATTTTTAACAGCGCTACTGAGTACGAACTTTAGGGCATTGGGGTTGGGTGTCAGTTCAGTCCCAACACTAATTGCAGATTCCATTGTCTTTTCTCCGAGGATGTCTACATCCTGTTTTTCATTTTTAAAAAAATGTTTGAACTTTTCTAAGACCATTTATAAGTTTCTCCACTTCTTCTTTCGTATTATAAAAACTAAATGATGCTCTGGCGGTAGCTGTTATACCCATTCGTTTCATGAGTGGCTGAGTACAATGATGTCCTGTCCGAACAGCAATTCCCTGCTTGTCCAGCAATGTACCTATGTCATGAGGATGACCACCTTCCATTGTAAAAGACAAAACAGATGCTTTGGCCTTTGCAGTACCAATAATTTTCACACCATCAATTTTTTTTATTTCTTCTGTAGCATAATCAAGAATTTCTTTTTCATAGGCTTTGATATTATCTAGTCCAATTGATGAGACATAATTAAGTGCTTCATTTAATGCAATGACCCCTGCAATATGTGGTGTTCCTGCTTCAAACTTGTGAGGCAGTTCATTATAGGTAGTCTTTTCTATGGTAACTACATCAATCATATCGCCTCCTCCTTGATAGGGGGGCATTGAATTGAGTAATTTCTCTTTTCCAAATAAAACTCCGACACCTGTAGCACCAAAAATTTTATGAGATGTAAAAGCAAGAAAATCGCAATCAAGATCTTGAACATCAACCTTTTCGTGTGCTATTGATTGAGCGGCATCTACCATAAAATAGGCACCACAATCATGGGCTTGTTTGATTAACTTCTTTATTGGATTAAGCGTTCCCAGTGAGTTTGAGATATGTGCCATTGACACCATTTTAACTTTCTCGGTAAGAAGTTCTGTATAGGCGGTCTCATCAATTTCACCAGCATCAGTTATCGGAATTTCTACAACTTTAGCACCAGTCTGTTCAGCAATTAATTGCCAAGGAACAATATTTGAATGGTGCTCCATTGTTGAAATTAAAATCACGTCATCTTGATTAAAATATGTCCGACCGAAACTATTTGCAACTAAATTGATTGATTCTGTTGTTCCTTTTGTAAATATAATCTCATGGGCTTTATTCGAATTAATAAAATGTTTAATAGTTTTTCTTGTATCCTCATAAAGCTCAGTACCTTGTTCGCTAAGGAAATGAATTCCTCGGTGTATATTTGAACTTTCATTTGAATAATGTTTATTGATGGCATCAATAACAGGCTGACACTTTAACGTCGAAGCCGCATTATCTAAATAGACAAGATTGTGACCATGCACTTGTCTAGATAATATTGGAAAATCTTTTCTTATACTCTCTATATCAATCATAATATTATTTTCTTTTTAAACTCTCTAAGGATTTTATTTTCAATTAACGTTCTTACTCTTTGATTGTTTATTTTTTCAAGTGCATCATCCATAAAACCATGGATTAATAGACTATAAGCGACATCTTTTTTAATTCCTCTGCTAATTAAATAAAATAGTTGTTCTTCATTTAATTGCCCAGTAGTAGCACCATGGGTACATTTCACATCATCGGCTTCTACTTGAAGTGAGGGACGTGTATCTACCTTACATTTCTTTGAAAGTAATAAGTTTTTATTAAGTTGATTTGCATTAACTAATTGTGCGTCCTTTTTAATGATAACCTTTCCTGTAAAGACGCCATGAGAAGAATCTGCCAGTATCCCTTTGAATAATTGATAGGATGTTGTTTCTGCAGCATTGTGGTTAATTTCAATAAACTGATCTGAATGAGTTTCGTCTGCAAGAGCGTAAAGACCATTAATTTCCGCCTTTGCATATTTACCATTTAAGCAAGTTTTAATTTGAGTTCGTGAAAGCTTAGAGCCAGATGAAAAAATAAATGAATTTAAGCTCGATGACTCTTCTTGAATTACAGATAATTTACCAACATGTAATTCTTTTGTGAAGTTTAGTTTGCAATGAGTTAGTTTAGAGTCTTTTCTACATTCGATTGCAAGATTGCTATTATATTGTGAATATCCTTTTGGAAAATATTCTATGATCTCGCATTCGGATTTTTGACTTAAATCAATGGTAATTCTAGGTGTAAATAGGACTTCTTCTGAGTTCAGAGTTGAAAAATAGATTATTTGAAGCGGCTTATCGAGTATAAGTCCGTTTTGAATATTTATACTGATAACTTCTTCTGTATTCATGAGTGATAAAGAGTCAAGAGCATCTTCTTTGTCATATTGTAAAGAATTAAAATTAAAATTTTGATCTAGAGAATTGATTTTGACATCAAAATTCTGGGTAGGCAGTTTCGAATGATCTAATATAACACGATTTCCACAGATTGCTAAAATGTAAGTCTCTTTAAGGTAATCTATTTCTAGATCGAATTTAATGTTTTCATGAGTTGCCAATCTTTTGGGAAGATAATTTTGGACTTTTGAATATCTCCAAGCCTCTCCTTTATGAGTAGGTAAACCTACCTTTTTGAAATCTGCTAATGTCGTTGATAATAATGCAACATTCTTCGCCGTCATCTTTCGCGTTGAAAGCGATTCTTCAATTTGTTGAATATATGTTTGTGTTAAATTTTTAGATTGCATTAATTAACCAGTCATATCCCTTTTCTTCCAACTCTAGAGCTAATGATTTATCTCCAGACTTAATAATCTTTCCTTTATAAAGCACGTGGACTTGATCAGGGACAACATGATTAAGAAGCCTCTGATAATGTGTCACAAGAACTGTGGAGTTATATTTACTTTTAAGTCTATTCACTCCATCAGAAACAACTTTTAATGCATCAATATCTAGACCAGAGTCAGTCTCATCTAGGAAAGATAATTTGGGACCATATATACTCATTTGAAGAATTTCATTCTTCTTTTTTTCTCCACCTGAAAATCCTGTATTAACTGCACGATCTAAAAAGGATGAATCCATATCTAATAATTCTAATTTGTCTTTGATAAAGTTTCTGAACTCTTGATCTTCCATCTCTGGTGCACCTTGATATTTACAGATACCATTAAAAGATTCACGTAAAAAATCTATATTCGATACTCCTGGTATTTCTACTGGATACTGAAATCCTAGAAAAATTCCTGCGAGTGCCCTTTGATAAGCATCCATAGCGAGTAAATCTCGCTCTTTACCATTAATGGTGAAAAAGATCTTTCCTTTGCTAACTTCGTAGGCAGGGTGACCGGAAATTACTTTTGCTAAAGTTGATTTTCCTGAACCATTAGGACCCATTATGGCATGAACTTCTCCTGCATTAATATCTAAGTTAATACCTCTTAGAATTTCTTGACCATCTATGGTTGCATGTAGATTTTGAATTTTAATCATAATATTTACCTCTAACCGATACTATTTTCTAGTTTCATTTCTAATAATTTGACAGCTTCGACTGAAAATTCAAGTGGAAGTTCTTTAAAAACCTCCTGACAAAAACCGCCAACAATCATAGAAATGCATTTCTCCATATCAAGACCTCTCGTTTGAAGATAAAATAATTGTTCTTCATTGATCTTTGTTGTGGATGCTTCATGTTCAACTGTTGCAGAACTATTTTTTATTTCCATTGTAGGAAAAGTATTTGCTGAACATTTATCTCCAACAAGCATAGAGTCACATTGTGTGTAATTACGAGCATTGTCTGCAGAGGCCATAATCTTTACTAATCCACGGTAGTTATTTTCAGAGTTTTCTGCACTAATTCCTTTTGAGATAATGGTACTTTTCGTATTTTTACCGATATGAATCATCTTAGTTCCGGTATCTGCCTGCATCAGGTTATTTGTTAATGCCACAGAATAGAATGCGCCTTGAGAATGATCACCAATTAGATTACAGCTCGGATATTTCCAAGTGATGGCAGATCCTGCTTCTACCTGAGTCCATGAGATAAAAGAGTTTTGTCCGAGGCAATTGCCTCTTTTTGTTACAAAATTATAAATGCCTCCAAGTCCTTCTTTATTACCAGCATACCAATTCTGTACTGTAGAATACTTTATTGTTGCATTATCCAGAGCAACTAATTCAACGATTGCAGCATGAAGCTGGTTTTCGTCTCTTTGAGGAGCAGTACATCCTTCTAGGTAATTTACATATGAGCCTTCATCTGCAATGACTAGAGTTCGTTCAAATTGTCCTGTTTCCTTTGCATTTATTCTAAAATAGGTAGAGAGGTCCATGGGACATGACACTCCTTTAGGAATATAAACAAAAGAGCCATCACTAAAAACAGCACAATTTAAGGCAGCGTAAAAATTGTCAGAGTAGGGGACAACGGTTCCCAAATATTTTTGGACTAATTTAGGGTAGTCTTTAATTGCTTCAGAGATAGAACAAAAGATAACACCTACTTTTTTTAAATCCTCTCTATAAGTTGTGGCAACAGAAACTGAGTCAAAAACAGCATCTACGGCAACACCGGATATTCTTTTTTGTTCACCAAGAGGTATACCTAGTTTTTCAAAAGTTGCTAGTAACTCTGGATCAATGTCATCTAATGATTTAATTTCTTCTTTCTGTTTAGGTACTGAATAATAATATAAATCTTGAAAATCAATTTCTGGAATATTTAATTTTGCCCAGTTAGGGTGTTGGAGTGTTAAAAAGTGTCTATATGCTTTCAATCTATAATCTAAAAGCCATTTCGGTTCATCTTTCTTCTTTGAAATTAAACGAACTATATTTTCATTCAATCCTTTAGGAAATTCTTCTGTCTCGATCTCTGTGTAGAATCCATATTTATAGCTTTTAGATTCAAATTCTTTACCGGTCATAATATATGTTTGTTAATTGGAGATGAGAATAACAACTGTTCTAACTTGATAGAACCTAAAAAGCTTGCAACCTTTTTATTGAGAATTTCAACAGGGCCCACAATATTACAGACTTGTAAATTTTCACAATCACCTTTAGAAGTTATACAAACTCTTCCAACATCGTTACCTTCAATAATTTTGACAAGATCAAGATAACTAATCTGCGATAGGCTTTTATTTATTGCATAGCCTCCCTTAATTCCCTTGGCAGATACAAGAATTTTTTCAGAATTAAGTTTTTGCATAACTTTGGCAGTAGAATCAAATGGGGTCTTGAACTTTGTACAGATGTCTCTTGCTGTGACTAATTCACTCGAATCTTTTGTGGCAATGAACTTTAACACCATCATCGCATATTCGACTTTTTTATTAATTTTCAGCATGTTAAATCCCCTATTCTTTGCGAATTTCTGTATTTATCCGTATATAAAAGTAATATATACACATATATACGCTAAAAAACTACTTATTTAGGGTTAGAAAGCTAATTTTGTTAAAACAGGGGGCTATGCTGCGATGACTAATTTTTGATTAAATGTTCTAGTTAAGTGGTGAAACCAAAGACGATCTAATTCTCGATCGTCAAATTCTTTGATTATTCCATAAATAATAAAAGATTCAGCAGTTTCTTGATTTAGCTCTGGAGATAATTCAAGTTGCATTGACACCATTGATAAAAAGAGTTGTTCTCCATTTGAACATGAAAATAATGTTTCTATTCGCTTGTAAACGGTTTCTTTGCTATTATTCACGGCCACGAGTTTATCCTTTGAATGAGATGTCTCTGTATAATAACAGGAAATAAGAATGATTATGTATGAGGAAAATTATACTTATCCTGTAGGCTCACTGAGAGACCTAGCTAAGGCAAATGAAATTATTAACGTCTTAAAAAAACGTTCTATTCTGGTTAATTATAGTCAGGATTTAGAAACAAATGAATATCATTTATTCTGTGAAAAAGAGTCTAATTTAGAAGAATCTCGCATTGTATTTCTACAAACGATGGGACTGTATAAGAAATCCTATGAACCAGATCCAAGCTATGTTCTTATAAAAAGTCTACCTATGACACAGGTAACTTTATTTTGTATTCTGTTTTCTATACTGATTTATATTGCCAGTGAGTTTTATAGTAGAGAACAAGTTTTTCAATATTTAACTATTGCAAATGATATGAGTAAGTTTTTATTTGAAGTTAAGTCTGGTGAAATATACCGTTTATTAACTCCAATATTTCTTCACTTTAATTTTATGCATATTCTATTTAATCTCATGTGGCTTAAAGATTTAGGAAAGATCATAGAGAAACATCTTGGAGCTACTCGCTTTATTCTTATGATTATTGCGCTAGGGATTAGCTCAAACATGGTTCAATATCTCATTCGAGGACCAAACTTTGGAGGTATGTCAGGAGTCGTTTACGGATTACTTGGCTACTTGTGGATTTTTAAAAAATTCAATGAAGACTCAGACCTAATTGGTTTACCAAAACGTGATATTTATATGATGGTTGGTTGGTTCGTGCTTTGTATGACTGGAATACTGGGTCCTATTGCAAATTTGGCCCACGGTATGGGTTTAACTTTAGGAATGATTTTTGGATCATGGCCGTTAAAAGGAGTAGTTAAGTGGAAATGGTTTTTTATCGCCATCATAGCTCTTGCAATAACGATTGTGGTTGAGCTAGTTAAAGTGAAAGGAATTATGTATTTTACTTTATTACTTTAAGGATAAAAATGAAATTAAATATAGAAGATATACCTCATAAAGGCCCTAAGCAGCTTCGAACTCTAAGAAATCAACTCAATAATAGGATTGGAGCATTTGATTCTGGAAAAGAAGCAAAACTTAAGGAATCTCATCCGCTCTTTGGATTAAGTCTTGATGAATGTAAAAAGCTTGTTCTGCTAGTCAAACAGCAATTGAAATTAACACCTTAAAATCAGCTAACTATCTATAATTTCTGCAATAAAATTATCTTCGCAACAAACCAAGCGTCTCGCTCAGGTAATTGCGCCGATAGACCGATTAGCTACAAAAGAAAAAATCGACAAAAGTTAATTATGAAATTAGTTTTATTATCATTTATGTTTGCATTTGCACTGGAAGCTAGTGACAGCGGACGTTTTCGTTTATTAAAAACGCATCATAATTATAATAACAAGAAGAGTACAGGGATATACTATGATCCAATTGATCAAAGAATAATTTCAAAAACATATTCATGGAATAATTCTTTTGAATCATATAGACAAGGCCAAAACTCGGGATTTGTTTTCCCCAAAGTCGTTAACTCTTTTGCGGAAGTATCTCCTGAGGCCATGGACGCAGGATATAATATTAATGTTTCTTATGGTTATCATCCTCTTAACTCTTCGAGAAATGTTAAAGATGCAAAATCAAGAATTGCGAAGATAGTAGGATCTGGAAATGCAAATGTAATTATAAATACTGCGATCGAAGATATAAATCAAAATCATAAAAACTATAAACTAGTTACTACTACATCAAAGGGGGATGATGACTTAGCAGTTTATTATAATGAAAAGAAAGGTTCTTTTTTATTTAAATCGGTGGATCGTGATGGGTCTGGGACCCCTAAGTATCAATTTCCACGAAATATTTCATTTCAACAAAATGTTTCACCGGATGATAATCGCTATGATTTAGAGAAAAATAAAGAATTTCCAGCTAGAACAATGTTTGAGTTTAATGCTGCATTAACAGCGCTTACAAAGGAACATGACCGCTTTGGCATACTGTTTAATAATTCACCTCTTGACCAATATAAAAGCAAATTGCGAGAAAAAATGAACAAGTTTGTTCTCATAAAACAAACAGGTTATCGAGATAGAATCAGAAAAGTTTTTTATAACTTTGATACAAATCAAATAATTTATCAGGAAACAAAAAAGAATTCAAATGGACAAACTTATTTAATGGAAGAGAACACTTTTTCTTTAAATAATGAAAAGGAATTCTCTGATGCCAAATATCTTCTTGCACAGAAAAATGTCATACATAAGGAGCAGTTTAACAATTTTAGGGATACTTTTATTGGAGTCTGTTCAGAACTGAATAATCAACCATTACTCAATTTAAATCAAAGAGATATTAGTAATATTACAGATCGATTATTTGAACAATATTTACAATCTGCGGTTTCAGACTCACTGATTCAGGCAGAAAATATGAACATTATTTCGACTGTAAACATATTAGATAATAGTTATAAACTTAGTATTCTCTATGATGATAAAGGTAAAATTAAAGATGTTCGATTCTTAAATGCTGAAAAAGCAGGTGCTAACGGTCTAAGAATAGAACTTGAAAAAGATGGCCTAGGAGACAAACATTTTCATTTAAGAGCTATAGATCCATCAGATGAACAACTTAAATCTTTTATAATCGTTACATCTGAAGCTCCTGCAGGAACAGGAAGTAGTTATAAAGGGAAGCTCATTTTAAATGTGAGGGGCAAAAAGGGGCAAGAAGATTTTACCTATAACGGATTCGAAAAAAATATTTACGATATAAATTTAAATTCTAACCTTAATCAAATAATTACTACTGGAAAAAGGATCAGATTAAAAGGAGATAATAGAAAAGAATATGATGTGAAAATGAAGAAAGGTGGTTCCGGTGGATTCTTAGGGGTTCTATTTAAAACATTTTATTCAAAGAACGCTCAATTTGAAGCTGTAAAAGAAAATATTGCTGAAAAAGCTGGGAAGACGTTATTGTCTAATAAAGACTTTAAGTATCTTACTAACCAAGCTGAAATTGACATGATGGCAGAAAAGATTGCTAAAAATGTCAAACTTAAGACAAATAATTATTCTTCTTCCCTAGGAAGAATTGAAGCTGTTGCAGCGACAGAATCCTATTCTGTTTTTGGAGAATTGCTATTAAGGAGAACGATAGCAAATATGTTACCAACAGAGAAATTATCAACAGTTCAATATTTAGTTGATGAAGCATTAAACGGTTTTAAAAACTGTTTAGCAAGAGCAGACGCTTATAGAGATAAGAGGAATGCTGATAAATGTATGGAGGCATTCGAATCAGAGGCTCCCGTTGATTTAGGAAGGGCAATCTTAGAATTAAAATTAAAAGAAAACGGCATGGGGGGGGGCATTGAATTGGCCAGAAAAGAGTATAATAAATGTATTAAGGAAAAATATGATCCTGTTGTGAAAAAACTAATTAATGAATTAGCAGCACCGACGAACATTATTAAAAATTGCACTTTTAGAATTATACTAGAATCAATTGATAAAAATACCGAATTATTAATAGACCAAAAGTTAGCTGAAGTAGATTTTGGAGACGGGACTGTCTTATCATTATCAAAAAAGCAAAAAGCTGACTCTATAAATGTCGCTGCCCGTTGCTATAAAGAAAAAGGTTTAGCTGATAAGAATAGTTATACAATGATTTTTGATGACAAGTATTTAACGAACATTGATCCGACAAAATTTGAACAAGATATGACTTCTTGTGTAGATAAACTGACCTTAACTGTGGGACGTTATGTAACAGAGCAAGTGATATTAGCAAAGGTGACTGGAGCAGTTGTTACAAAAGGTGAAACTTTAACAAATGAAAATTTAATAATGATAGAATCTGTTGTGAGTAATAGTATTATAAATGGTTATGACTATTGTACAAATATTCAACAAGAGATAATTTCTGAAGAAAAAGAAAGATATAATCAAGAGAAAAAAAGACTCGAGCAGTTAAGAGCATTTCCAAATCAAGGAGTTGTAGTTAATATTTATGTTCCTAAATTTGATCCTGAACTCTGTAGTGAATTATTATCAACACTTTCTATCTCTGAAGTCGCAATAAATAAGATCTCGAATATGATGGGCCCACGATTATGGTCAGATTTAACTGAAGGAGAAGATATTCCTCGGTTTTTAAAATGTTTTGAAAATAGGAAAAAGACGATTTTAAATAACTTTAAAGACAAATATAGACGGAAGCCGTTGTATTTGAATTTCCCCGATGAGCAACAATTAAATGCTAAACTTCAGCAAAGAAAAGACGAAGTTATAGCTTCAGACCTAGCAGATGCAAAATGCTTAAAAAGTGGAATCATTTGGGGATCTTCTCACTTGACCAAGAC
The DNA here is from genome assembly GCA_018675575.1 of Bacteriovoracaceae bacterium. Taxonomy (GTDB): domain Bacteria; phylum Bdellovibrionota; class Bacteriovoracia; order Bacteriovoracales; family Bacteriovoracaceae; genus M0603. The sequence goes on from JABGXW010000001.1 coordinate 14,824, forward strand.
TATGCTACAAGGATCTTTAAAAGAAATGGAAACTGAATTTGGAGTTATACCTATAACCGATGAAGAATTAACATTGCTTGCAAGTAAAGTACAAAAATGTTTTACAGATGAATATGCTAATAAACTATCTATATCCCAGGTTTCTAATTCATTAAAACCAATAACTGATATTTGTTCAATAAGGTTATTAAAAGATGATAAAGACTTTAAAACAATTGTTTTAAAACCTATAATGCTTATCTCCTTGAAAGAAGCAAAAATTGAAGATAAAGATCTTGAGAAAATGTCTGTATTACTTCTTGAAGAGTTCTCATTGTTTCTAAATGATCAGAATGTGAATTCTATGGATGATTTTAAAATAAAGAGTAAGCTTTTCAAGCCTGTCGCTGTGATTAAAGTTATGGCGATAATGATTGAAGAAAAACTAGACGATTTAGTTAAAGGACAAATGAGTCCTGAGGAAACTGTGGCCTTCAAAGAGAAGATGATACCTCTAATAGGAGATCTTATATCTAATGGATCACCAAGTCTTGCAGAACAATTAAATGAAGCTTATGCGAATAAAGATAAAGAAACTGTCAACGAAATTATTGCAGAGTTTAAAATTAATGCTACTAAGGTAATTTCTCCTGAGGTCATTAAAATCGAATCACTTGAACTTGTTAAGCAAGGTATAATTCCCGATGACAAGTTAAGACCATTCCTAGACTTATCAAATAGAGTTATGAAAACCTGTTTGAATCAAATTTCTACTTCTGCCCCAAATAAAGTGGACCAAGAAATTGATAGATGTACTTCTAAAGTGAAAGAAAAAGGGACAATTCATATTGCTTCTATGAGAATTAAAAATGAATTTGAATCTCCAACTTTAAATGGGGCATTTTCTTCTGAAGTTGAACAAGAGCTTCTAAATGAGATCATGTCTGATAAATTTAAACAAAGAGCAAAACAAATAAGTTTAATTAAAGATACAAAACAATCAGAAATAGCAATAAAGCTATTAATTTCAGATTTGAAAATTGATGCATCTAAAATAATTGTGAAAAGATTAATTCCAAAAACATTAGCCGAAATAATTTCGCTAGACTCTTCGTTTCCTGAGGCAAAACAACAAGAAATAAAATTGAAACGTAATATTATTGCAAATAACTCTAGTCAATTCTTTCTAAAATGTATGGATGAAGTAAAACGAATATCCAATGAAATTATCAATACTGGAGCAGACATCATTTTAGAAAATGGAGAAAAATTTGATTCAACTAACGAATCTAATAAGTGTATAAACTTTACAGGAACAGAAACTACAGCTGAAATACTAAATTATAAGCTTAAAGAAGGCTTAAGGCTCTTATCTTCAAATATTGATAGGAATCAAATTTTAATAAATAAAGAATTAAGAAAATTTAAACAATGTAGTAATGAGATCTCTCCTTATCTCGCAGCTGCTGTTTTCACCGATGAGTTAGATGGCTGTTTATCTCAAACAATTATGGACGTTGCTATCTCGGGAATTGATCATCTCCATGAAATAGGATCAGATATAATAACTCCCAATTCAGAAACAACTAAAAGACTTGATATATGTTTTAAAAGTATTAATGGAAAACTAGTTGATAAATTTAAGTTAAAGGCACCGGATAATCCTTTACTACTTCAAACGATCGAAAAACTAAGTTCTTATACTCATAAAGAACAGTTGGTGGCAAGTTTCAGAATTTCTCGTGAGATATATCAAGATCAACCAGAAGAAAAGATTAGTATCTTTTCAATACTCAGCGAAGTTAAAAAATGTGCATATGATACTTTACTCCCGAACCTTGTAGATGAATACAAAACATCACTCTTTGCTAATCAAGGCCTCAATCTAAATGTTTCGCAAAAGAGAATAGTAGATAAGTTATTTGACAAAAGTCTCGACATTATCTCAATGAAAGACCCCGAAGGTAATAGAGTTACTTTCAATACAAAAATTAATGGAAGATCAACATCTTCAACCACTGACTCAACAATGCTCGAGCTTACGAGAGAATATACTCCGATGATTATGAAATACTTAAAACAATTTCAAGTCTACGATAATGAAGGGTTACAGGATGAAATTGATGAGGTCATGGAGGCAATAAAAGCGGATGTTATTGTTAATGGTTATAATTTGGACATAAATAGAGTTATAAACATAATATTAGAATCTAAACTCTCAGATCGAATTATTAAAGGATATATTTCAGAAGAAATTAAAACTTCGGCGAAAGCTTCATTAAGTGGTTTTATTACAAACAGTGCTAACTTAAATCGAGTTATTTCAAAACTATCATCTAAGAGTATGATAAATAGGATTTTTAGTAAGAGTGATCCCGATACTAAACGTTTATTCGATAATATAAAAAATAATTATTTAAGAAAAGTCTTAAATGGGACTCATGTTGGGAGCAGTCCTTCTCGTTTGGTCATGTGGCCATTAAAACTTAAATTGGCAAACGACACTAAGATTGGAGGATTTGCAGAAACAATTCTTGCACCTATCGCTCAAGAAGAGTTAACTGAAGCAAAAGACAGTTTCTCCGGTGGCTTTGGGCGACTTATCGGAAGAGTTAACTCAAGAGATTTTACATGGAGTAGAATACGAAATAGAAGTGGTGGTAAATCAGTTGTAAAAAACTTTTCCGCCAATATTTTAAAACCAATGCTTACTTATGGCCTATCTAGTGATAAGATGAATAAAGCAAAAGAAAAACTTGGTGATAAAATTTCTGACTTAGTGAAAAATAATGGCGAAGATTATAATCCTCTTTGGTAGTTTACTTGCTTTCATTGCATTTGCAGATGAAAGTAACAAAGGCCAACCTACTTTTAACAATGAAAAAATGAATTTTAAAAAAAAATCAGGACCCGAATTTTTGATTTCTGGTACTTATAGAAATGGCGAATATCTAATTTACGATTGTAAAAAACGGCATTTTGCATGTGTTAACAATGACAGTTATGCCAATTGTGAGAAAAGACGAAAAGAATCTTTTGAACTGAAATATAGTTTCCTTCCCTGCGTACCTTTAAAAAAGTTTAAAGAACAGAGGCTATGTTTTAAAAAGCAAGTCGAGTTAATTGGCCAGGTACCTGACAAGAAATTCTGTATTAATGTAAAAAGAAGCTTACTTGATTGATTTTGACATGAGAAAATGTGGGCCAATTCCTGGTATATCAAACTCTAATCCCGTGACCTCAAAGCCGATCTTCTCGTAGAACCCTACTGCCGCTTTTCTAGCATTACACCAAACAACAGGACATTGATTTTGTTTAATGATTGGAAAAGCAGTTTTTAATAAAGCGCTACTTAATCCTTTTCTTTGATGTTCATTCAATGTTGCCATTCCTCTAAGTCGAAACTGATATATTTCTTCTAGGATTGGATGGTTTTCAAAATAAAAGGAAGCGACAGAGATAAGTTTACCTTGTTCAAATGCACCTAGGTGAAATGTTTGCTCGTCATCATCTCCGTTGAAGTTGCATTGATCGATACTCTGACCAGGTCTGAGCATTTGCTGTCGAATTTGAAAAGTATCTGCTGCATTAATTCTTAAAACTTTCAATATAAGCTCTTTTTTATTTAATAGAGATTTAAGTTATAGATCAGCATTAAGTCTTTGTCATGAAGCAATGAGCATAATTTTAATATGTTTTAGAAATACGAATAAGGTTTTCTAATGCTAATTTGACTACTGCTTGCGAAAAAAACTCTAGTATTATGTTGTTGATACCAGTGTCGGGACCTACAAAGTCAGTTGTTAGAATAAATAAACACTTTTTGTCCTGGTCAAAGACATGTATATGCCCTTTTAAATCTTTTAAGAAGCCTTTATCGAAGGTGAACGGGTAGATTCCAGTCTTTGTTATTCTTGGGAGTTTAAAGTTCATTCTCATGCTAAATGGTAATAAACTTGATTTTATAAAAAATTTAACACGACCTGTTGTGTCGTCATATTGGCTTTGTTTGATAATACCAACATATTTATGATAATTTTCATAAAGAGATAATTTTCTTAACGCGAATTGGCAGGAACGAGGATGAAGTCCTGACCCATAAATAGATAATGTCTGACTCACAGAGTTGTTTATTTTTTTATCAAATACTTTTGCCACAGCAATAATTTCATTATTTTTAACTCTTTTAGATATTTTTTTTGAGCCTGAAACTCTTTCTAGCTCTTTAAAACCATCTTGTGAAAGCAAAGTGTTAGGCACTTTTGACCAGCAAAATTGATTGAAGTAAATAAGTGATATTAATACGATTTTAGCCATAGTTTTTTGCAATGTGCCTTTTCACGACCGAAGTGGCCTATTAATCTAAAAATTACATCCATAATTTAACACAAAGTTTCAACGAGGGGAATTGTCGAAAATGGCCATTAAGAAAGTTAAAAGAACAGGTAAAGCTAAAGAGGCCATTATCGAAAGCAAAGATCAAAGGTGGCATTGTCGTAACCGTATCACATTAGTGTTTGGAAGTAATGATACAGAAGAACTAGAAACATATACTTATTCTGACCACAGTATTGATTTTAAAACTGTGCTCTTTCACCAAGCTAAGTCTAAAGCAATTGAAGAAATTTTGGATAATTGTATTGATGAGTTTTATCGGGGGCACGTCTCCGAAGTTCACTGCGAGTTATCTAAAGATAAAAAGACCATAATAGTTGAAGATAATGGAATAGGCTTTCCAATAGAGAAGGCTAAGCAAGTTTATTCTGAATTTAGAACTGGATCTAAATTTAAAGATGAAGAAACCGATAAAAAAGGATTCTTATATAGGACATTAGGACAAAATGGTCTTGGAGCTGCGGCTACCTGTCTCACATCAGATCTTTTTAAAGTGACAATAAAACATTTTAATTCTAAAAAAGAACAAACTTGGACTTTTATCGATGGTGCTCTGAAAATTAAAAAAAGCAAGGCCAAACGTTTTAAATCTCATTCTGGTGTTCGAGTAGAATTACAATTATCTAAAGAAGTTTATAAAAATATCACTATCGATGAACACTTATTAAGAAAACGCATTATAGATCTAGCCTACAATAATCCTGGCTTAGCTTTCTATTTTAACAAAGAAAAGTATTATTATAAGAAAGGAATGTTTGAATTGGCTCAAAGAATAAACGCGGATAATGCACACCTCATAGGCGATGATGTTTTTGTCTACGAAACAACAAATGCAAAAGGTAAAAAAGTTAAAGGTAAAATTGATTTTCATCTATCCTTAACTTTAGACGTTGAAAGTGAAGACAGAGAAAGATTTGTATCGTTTGCAAACTCAACACCTACTTTTGATGGAGGATTTCATCAGGACAGAGTCAAAAGAATCTTTGTAAACCTGGTAAAAGACAGACTTGAAAGGGCCGCAAAAAAAGAAAAACTGAGTTTAAATGATAATGATGTTCTTACTGGAATGACATTTATACTCGGCTTAACTATGCCAAATCCACGCTTTGAATCTCAAACAAAAAGAAAATTAGTGAGAGATGTGTATTTAGAAAAAGGTATAGAATCCTTTATGGCAAAAAATGCTGATAAATGGCTCCGAAAAAATAAAGGCTATACTGAATTAGTTTTGGAAAGAGCAAAATCTAGACATAAATTTCAAATGTTGAAAGATGCTTCTAAAAAAGGTCGTAAGGCCAAAAGGCAAAGAGTCGAAAAACTTTTAGACGCCAACGAAAGACGTAGACGAGAACTTTGTACTTTATTTATTTGTGAAGGTGACTCTGCAATAGGGGGCTTACGTTCTGCTAGAAACAAACTGTATCAAGGTGGAATTGCACTCAAGGGGAAACCTATGAATGTCGCTCAATCAAATATTAAAGACATTTTGGCCAATCAAGAATTTACTAATATTATGGCATCGATAGGATTAACTCTAGGACAGCCTGCTGAATTATCAGACTTGAGATTTTCAAATATTGTTTTTCTTGCAGATTCTGATGTTGATGGTGGCCATATTAATACACTTTTAACAAACTTCTTCTTCACTTTTTGGCCGGAATTATTTGTCGCTGGAGCTATTCAAATTGCGAAAGCACCTCTATACGAAGTTGAAACTGACTCTGATACAGTGTTTATTGAAACGCCAAGGCAGCTAGATTCATTAAAAAAGAAAAAGGCTATCAAGATAAAAGCTATTCATCGAAATAAAGGACTAGGTGAAATGTCTCCCGAGGCTTGGAAATGGATTATGGCCAGAGATAGTTATACTACTATTAATATTGATGACGTTACTTCTGCTAAAAAAATGCTTGAAGTTTGTTTTGGAAAAGATTCTACACCAAGAAAAGAATTATTAATGGATGGTGATAGTGTAAGTAAATTAAAAAACACAAATAAAGTAACGAAAAAAACAACTAATAAGTCTAATTCAAATAACACAAAGAAAAAAGTAACAAAGAAAAAAGCAACAAAGAAAAAAGCAACAAAGAAAAAAGCAACAAAGAAAAAAGCAACAAAGAAAAAAGC